>NZ_JBSFDB010000049.1:0-54891 GCF_053593695.1 Streptomyces sp. NPDC002144 | reverse complement strand
CGCAGGAACGTGCCCAGCGTGGAGGGGGCACGGATCCCGCCGAACAGGGCCGGCATCGCACCATGGCGCAGGACGTCCAGGTCGTCGATGCTGTCCGCACCCGTGACCATGCCGCCCACGATGCTGGTGGTCTTGGCGCCCGCCGCCGCACTCGCACCATTGCCGACCCCGCTCAGCTTCACCTTCTCCGTCGTCAGACGGGCAAGCCCGCACCGCTCAGCCAGCCGCATCACCGGGACCAGCCCGGCATACGCGATCAGATTCGTGTCGTCGAACGAGGCGGACACCGCCGAAGCGGCATGGGAAGATTGCATCTCGCGGGTGCTCTCTTGCTCTGTGGATATGGAACTGTAGGAAGTCCCATCGTCCCAGCTCAGAGGGCATCCGCGTCTTCATGTCCAAGCCCTGGACCGGCTATTGATCGGTGGATCGAGGCTTAGTCAGCTGCGAGCGGCGGGCCAGTTCGCTGACGCCGATCTCCCCGTCCATCGAGGCGAGCGACTTCAGCGTGTTCTTGCGAGGAACCCCCGGGTCTTCAGGCCCGGGAGGAACAGCATCCCGAGTCCGGCGGCGCGCAGCGCCGCAGCAGCGGCCCCGGAGGGGCTGTGAGTGGTATCGCATCGGTGGACAGCTCTCAACTGTCGTACCTGGCAGGTAGATTCGGCGGCATGAAGATCGTGGTGCAGGTCAAACTCGTGCCGGATGCCGTGCAGGCACCGGTACTTGAGATGACCCTGCGCACGGTCAACGAAGCCGCGAACTGGGTGTCTCAGATCGCGTTCGAGCGCGGTGTGCCGCGCGAGTACGAGCTACGCAAGCACACCTACACCGCACTCAAAGCCCGCGGGCTGGGAGCGCAGGCCGCGCAGCACACCATCAAGAAGGTCCGCGACGCCTACACCACGCTCCAGGCCAACATCCGGGCCGGGAACCTTGGCAAGGCGGGCTCCCAGCGCCGCCGCAAGGTGCAGTCCAAGCCCATCGTGTTCCGGCCCCAGGCCGCGCAGCCGTACGACGACCGGTGTCTTTCCTGGCAGTACGACCAGCAGACCGTGTCGGTATGGACCGTATCGGGCCGGTTGAAGAACGTCCCCTTCGCCTGTTCCCCGGGCGCGCTCGAGCTGCTCCGGCAGCATCGGAAGGGCGAGTCGGACCTCATCCAGCGGGACGGCGTCTTCTACCTCCTCGCCACCTGCGAGGTGCCCGAGGCCGAGACGTATGAGCCGGACGGTTTCATCCGCGTGGACCTCGGCATCGTCAACATCGCCGCCACCTCCACCGGCTACCAGGCCGCCGGACGGGGGCTCAACCGGTATCGCAAGCGGCAGCTGGCCCTGCGGGCCAAGCTGCAGAAGAAACGCACCAAGTCCGCCAAGCGGCGGCTCAAGGCCCGCGCCCGCAAAGAGGCGCGGCACGCCACCCACCGCAACCACATCATCTCCAAGACGATCGTGACCGAGGCTGAACGCACCGGACGCGGCCTGTCCCTCGAAAAACTGGGGGGCATCCGCACCCGGGTACGGCTCCGCAAACCCCAACGGGTCGCACTCCATTCCTGGGCCTTCGCCCAACTCGGAGAATTCATCGTCTACAAGGCCAGGCGGGCAGGCGTGCCCCTGGTCTTCGTTGATCCCGCGTACTCCTCCCGTGAGTGCGCCCAGTGCGGCCACATCGACCGCCCCAACCGGATCTCCCAAGCCACGTTCGTCTGCCGGTCGTGCGGCGTCGTTGCGCACGCCGACCGGAACGCTTCCCACGTCCTCGCCCACAGGGGCCAGGACGCGTGGCCCGCGGGGCGTGAGTCACGCGCCCCTGCCACCCCATAGGGGTGTCTGGACGGAGGAACCCACCCAGCAGCCAGCTGGGCACTACCTCCAAGCCCGGTCCTTCAGGGCCGGGACAAGTTGACAAGAACCAACGCCTTGTCGACTGCGGTTTGCTGGCCGTCGGTCGGCGCGCCGTGTGGTGCGTGTGCGGCGGTGTCAGCGTGGCGCGGCGCACGGCGGCGTCCGGCGCTGATCCGGATGCGCTGTGCCGTCTTGCGGCACGTGTTCTCGCCGCGGTAGGCGCCGACCCGCAATGCTGGCGCCAGCCGCCGGTGGACGTCGGGAGCGCCATCACCGTTGACCACTCCTGGCAAGGACAGTGGTGAACTTGGACGGGAACAGGCCACTCCGCTGGGCACGGCCCGTCCGTGAGGCGTCCTCGGTGCTGCGTACACCGGGGTCGGCGTCCAGGTGGGTGGCCTGTTGGCTCTCGTGCGAGGATCAAGCCGCAGACAGATTGTCGAGCCTTGAGGGGGCCGCCTGCCGGCTTGCTGTGGCCGCGTTGACCGCGCGTGCCGCTTCGTAGGCCACGCGTCGCAGAGCCGGCGCGAACCGGGCGGGCTCGAAGCGGCGGTCGGCGCTCGCGACGGAGAAGGCGGCCACGGGTCGCCCGGCCGAACCCATGATCGGTACGGCGACGCAGGTGAGGCCGGGAACGGCTTCCTGGCGGTCGTAGGCGACGCCGTCCTGGCGGATGCGGCGCAGCTCGGACCGGAAACGGTCGGGATCGGTGCAGGTGTACTCAGTGCGTGCCGCGAGTCCGTCGGCGATCGCGGCCTCGATGGTGTCGTGGTCGAAGGCGAGGAGGGCCTTGCCGACGCCGGTGCAGTAGGCGGGCAGGCGGGCGCCGATCCGGGAGGGGGAGCGGGTCGCTCGGTGGCCCTGGATCTTGTTGACGTACACGATCTCGGTGTCGTGCAGCACGGCCAGGTGTACGGTCTCGCGGGTCATCTCGTACAGGTCCGCCAGATGTGGCATCAGGCACTCCTGCAAGAGCGGGGGATTGGGGCCGTAGACCCGTACGCCGATGTCGAAGAGCTGGGATCCCAGCCGGTAGTTGCTGCCGACACGTTCCACGAGGTCGTTGCGTTGGAGGATGCCTAGCAGTCGGAAGGTGGTCGACTTGGTCAGCCGTGTCCGCCGAGCCAGCTCGCTCACGCCGATTTCCCCGTCCAGTTCGGCGAGGGACTTCAGGAGGAAGAGCGCCTTGTCGACCGCGGTCTGCTGGTCGGGCTCGCCGGTCGCCGTGGCTGAGGGCTGCGCGGAAGGCGGGGAGGGGAGTGGCATGGCGGGCTCCGATGGGGATCCAGGATGGCCATTAAAATGGACGCACGTCCAGCTTAATCGTTCATTTCGTCGTTGTAAAACACCGGGGACCCCGCTCGCCTCTGTGTGACGGATCCGATCGTCACCCCGTGCCGTATCTCGGCACGGTGGCTGGGCACAGCGGCCCGGAGCAGCGTCTGCTGTGGCCATGCAGCGACACGTCACCGTGGCGCCGACCGCCGTCCTCGCCGCCCCGGCTTCCCCCGACGCACAGCTCGTCGAGGAGCTGGCGGCGGTGCTGCGGCGCGCCGAGGCCTGGGGGCACCTCCCGGCCGAAGGCTGGGGGAGGATTCCCGTCGCACCACTCACTGAGGAGTACGAGGACCTGGACCTGGCCGTCGCCTACGCCGTGCAGGAGGCCAATGTACGGATCTGTCTCGCGGCGGGCGAGCACCTGTTCGGACGCAAGGTGGGCCTCACGTCCTTGCCGATGCGCGAGCAACTCGGCCTGCCCGAAGCGAGCTTCGGGACCCTGTTCCAGTCGATGGTGATCCCGGACGGCGGCATCATCGACACGCGGGAGCTCATCACCCCGCGAGCCGAGGTAGAGGTCGGTCTGGTCCCCGGCCGGCGGCTGTCCGGACCCCGCGTGACGGACGCGGAGGTCCGGGCGGCCGTCTCCCAGGTGGCGCCGGCCGTGGAGATCATCGACAGCCGCATCGCCGACTGGCGCGTCTCCCAGGTCGGCACCGTCGCCGACAACGCCTCCTCGGCGCGCGTCGCCGTCGGCCGTCCCGTCGACGCCACGGACGACCTGCTCACCGGGCTCCGGGACGAGTCCGTCGGGCTGTACGCCGGCGGGGAGCGCGTCGCGCTCGGCCTGGGGGCCGAAGTCCTCGGCGATCCGCTTCGGGTCGTGGCGTGGCTGGCCCGGACGCTCCACGCTCACGGCAGCGCTCTCCACCTGGGCGAGCTGCTGCTCACCGGGTCTGTGCACGCCAGCGTCCCACTGACACCGGGCTCTCGGCTCGCCGTGCGGTCCGGCACCGGCCGCCTGCCCGAACTGACCGTCACCGTCCGATGAACCACCAGCAAGGAAGCGGGGGAGCCGCCATGCCACCGCGTGAACCGGAGCGCTCCGACCCTTCGGGTGTGCACCTGAACGCACGCCGAACCACCAGCCCACGAGGGCGGCGCAGCACGCGCCCGATCCGGCCCGAGGAGGCCCAGCGATGACAACCACGCCCGCCCGGCTGGGGGCACCTCCCGCCCGAAGGGTGGGGGAGGACCGCCTGGCTCGCATACCCGAGCCGGCCGTCGACGTCAGCCCTTACTTCGACCTCGACCGCGGTCTGGTCGACCGCACGATCTTCAGCGACCAGGCCGTCTACCGGCAGGAGCTGCGCCGCGTTTTCGCGCCCAGCTGGCTGTTCCTCGCGCACGAGAGCCAGTTCACGAAGCCCGGTGACTTCTTCACCACCTACATGGGCGAGGACCCGGTCATCGTCACCATGGGCAAGGACCGGAAACTGCGCGCCTTCCTCAACGCCTGCCGCCACCGCGGCATGCGGGTATGCCGCGCCGACGCGGGGGCGACGAAGGCGTTCACGTGCAGCTACCACGGCTGGTCCTACGACACCTCCGGGAAGCTGATCAACGTCCCCAATGGAGGGGACTATCCCGCCCACTTCGAGCAGGACCAGTGGGGACTGATCGAGGTCGCGCAACTCGACACGTACAAGGGACTCGTCTTCGCGACCTGGAACCCCGAGGCCCCGCCCCTGGTGGAGGCGCTCGGCGGACTGACCTGGTACCTGGACGCGATGCTCGACCACGACCCGGAGGGCACCGAGGCCGTCGGCGGGGTGCACAAGTGGGTGCTGGAGGGCAACTGGAAGCTCGCCGCCGAGCAGTTCGCCTCCGACTGGTACCACGTCAACATCTCGCACGCCTCCGCGCTGATGGTCATGTCACCCACCGGCAAGGGACCCAAGACAGACATCGTGCAGACGCCGGGCCGGCAGTACACCGACTCGCTGGGGCACGGGCACGGCTTTCCGACCCACCCCAAGAGCCGTTTCGACGACCGTGTCGTACACGAGTGGACCGACTACGAGGCGCTGCGCGAACGGCTCGGTGACGCCCGGGTCGAGGGACCGATGACCACCGGGCACGGCACCGTCTTCCCGAACTTCTCCTACCTGCCGGTCAACGGCTCCATCCGCGTGTGGCACCCCAAGGGCCCGGACAAGATGGAGGTCTGGGCCTGGACCATCGTCGACAAGTCGATGCCGGACGAGGTCAAGAACGCCCAACGCATCTACAACCTGCGCACGTTCGGGCCGAGCGGCATCTTCGAGCAGGACGACGGCGAGAACTGGAGCGAGTGCCAGGCCACCGCGCACGGCTTCGTGGCCGGCTCCATGACGCTCAACTACCAGATGGGATTGGGGCTTCAGTCCGAGGACGGCGTCCACCCCGGCACCACCGGCCGCCTCTACAGCGACGGCGCCGCCCGCGGCTTCTACGCCCGCTGGCGCGACCTGATGAACACGCTCGCCTGGCACGAGAAGAACACCGAGAAGAACCCCGAGGACACCCCATGAGCACCACCAGCACCGGCATCCGGGTCGCCGCCATCGGCGACATCGAGGAGGGCGAGGCGCTGAAGGTGCCAGCCGAGACCACCGGCCACACCGACGCCATCGCCGTCTTCCACGAGGCCGGCGCCTACTACGCCCTCGACGACACCTGCACCCACGGCCAGGCATCGCTCGCCGACGGCTGGATCGAGAACGGCGAGGTCGAGTGCCCGCTGCACAGCGCCCGCTTCTGCCTCAAGTCCGGCGAACCGCAGTGCATGCCCGCCACCCTCGCCCAGCGCACCCACCGCGTCGAGGTGCGCGGGGATGAGGTCTGGCTGCACCCCGGCGAGGAGGCCGACGCATGAGCGCGCCACGGCGTATCGCCGTCGTCGGCGCGGGCCTGGCCGCCGTCTCGACCTGCGACGCGCTGCGCGCCCAGGGCTACGACGGCGAGCTCGTGCTGTACTCCGCCGAGCGCGGGCTGCCCTACGACCGCCCGCCACTCAGCAAGGACGTCCTGCTCGGCAAGTCCCGCCGCGAGAACATCCTGCTGCGGCCCGAGCAGTGGTACGACGAGCAGGGCATCGAACTCCGCGACGGCGCCCCGGTCCGGGCGATCCGCCCGCACGAGGGCGGACTGGAGCTGGCCGACGGCCAGCTTGCCGCAGCCGACCGGATCGTGCTGGCCACCGGCGGCACCGCGCGCCCCCTGCCGGTGCCGGGCGGCGACCACCCGGCCGTACACCTGCTGCGCACCTGGGAGGACGCCGAACGGCTGCGGGAGCGCCTGCTGCCCGGCGCCCGGGTGGCGGTGATCGGTGCCGGGCTGATCGGTGCGGAGACCGCGGCCGTCGCCCACGCCCTGGGCTGCCGCGTCACCCTCACCGACCCGCTACCGGTGCCACTGACCGCAGCGGTCGGGGACGACATCGCGAACGCACTGCATCGGAGGCACTCCGCCGAAGGCATCGGCGTCCTGACCGCCGGCGTCGAATGCATCGAGCGACGTCCAGGCAACCTTGGAGTCCTGCTGCACCTCACCGGCTACGGGGTACCCGTGCTCGCCGACACCGTGGTGGTCGGCATCGGCATGCGTCCGGCCACGGAACTGGCCGAGGCCGCGGGGCTGAACGTCGACAACGGTGTGGTCGTCCACCCCGGTCAGCGCACCTCCCACCCCAATGTCCTCGCCGTCGGCGACGTCGCCCGCCCCGAGGGGCACAAGGTCCGTCATGAGCACTGGGAGGCCGCCCAGCGCGACGGCGAGGCCGCCGCCCACGCCATCCTCGGCCGCCCCCTGCCGTCCTTCGGCGCTTCCTGGTTCTGGTCCGACCGGCACGGCTCCCGGCTGGAGGCGGTCGGCACGATGGCAGACGCCGAGCGCACCGTGCTGCGCGGGGCTCCCGACGACGGCGCCTTCACTGTCTTCGGGCTGCTGGGCGACCGGCTGGTGGCCGCGGCCGCCATCGACCGACAACGCGACATCAAGGCCGCTCGGCGGATCGTCGATCGCGGTGCCGCTGTCGACGCGGCTGTCCTGTCCGACGAGAGTGCGGATCTGCGCACGCTGCTCAAGCGCTGATCCGCCACGTGCCGCCTTGTGGCACACGCGCTCCCCGAACCGCCCCCTCCGCGTTGGAATGGCACCACCCGGCGCGGCCCAGAGGAGGACCCCCGATGAGCATCCACCCCCCGGAGACCCCCCGGACGACCGCACCAGCCGTCGACGAGGAGATGCGGCTCCACTTCGAGGTACAGCGCTTGTACGCCGTCGAGGCACAGCTGCTCGACCAGCACCGCTACGCCGACTGGCTGGAGCTGTTCACCGACGACCTGCACTATTGGGCGCCGGTCCGCACCAACCGCCTGCGGCGCCAGCAGGCCCTGGCCGACGGCGCCCCGGGCGAGGTCGCGATCTTCGACGAGACCAAGGCGAGCCTGGCCTGGCGCATCCGCCGGTTCGACTCGGGCATGGCCTGGGCCGAGGACCCGCCGTCGCGGACCCGGCATCTGATCACCAACATCCTGGTCTGGCCGGCCGACGAGCCCGGCGAGTACGTCGCCGAGTCGTCGTTCCTCTGCTACCGCAACCGTCTGGAACGTGAGGTCGACCTCTACGCCGGCGGCCGTACCGACCAGCTGCGCCGCGACCCGGACGACGGACGGCTGCTGATCGCGCGCCGCACCATCCTGCTCGACCAGAACATCCTGCTCGCCAAGAACATCAGCATCTTCCTGTAAGCCCTTGTCAACCGGAGCCCGCTCGTGACCACTGAACAGACCACAGAGGTGAAGCTCGTCGAGCACACCGTGCAGACCACGCTCGGCCGCATCGCGGTCAGCGAGGCCGGCGAGGGCCCGGTGTTGGTGATGCTGCACGGCGGCGGCCCCGGCGCGAGCGGGGTGGCCAACTACCGCCAGAACCTCCCCGCGCTCACCGAGCACTTCCGCGTAATCCTGCCCGACCAGCCCGGCTTCGGCGGCAGTTACCTCCCCACCGAGGCCGACCTCGACGCCCGCAGCATCACCGAGATCACCGTCGACGCCCTGCTGCAGATCCTGGACGCCCTCGGCATCGACCGCTTCCACCTGCTCGGCAACAGCCTCGGTGGGGCCGCCGCCATCGCCACTGCACTCGAAGTCCCCGACCGGGTCGAGAAGTTGGTTCTGATGGCGCCGGGAGGAGGCTGGCTGCCCTTCGGACCGACCCCGACCGAGGGCCAGAAGGCCATGTTCCGCTACTACAACGGCGAGGGCCCCACCCTGAAGAAGATGCGGGACTTCATCGGCGTGATGACCGCCGAGCCGGGGCGCTGGGCCGACACCGCGCAGGCCCGCTACGAGGCGTCCCTCGACGAGTCCCACATCGCCTTCTACCACGCCTACAACGCCGCTTTCGCCAAGCGGCACGGCATGGACCCGCTGTGGCAGCGCGTTCACAAGATCAAGGCGCCCACCCTCCTGCTGTGGGGCCGCGACGACCGCACCATCACTCTCGACGGCGCCCAGCTCATGCTCAAGCAGATCCGCGACGTCCAGCTGCACGTCTTCGGCGGCTGCGGCCACTGGGTCCAGCTGGAGCGGCAGGCCGAGTTCGAGCGCCTGGTCACCGACTTCCTCGGGGAGCACTGAATCATGGGTTGGCTGGAGGGCGAGGTCGCCCTGATCACCGGCGGGGGCTCCGGCATCGGTCGCGCCGTCGCCCTGCGCTACCTAACCGAAGGCGCGAGCGTCGCCGTCCTCGGCCGTGGGACCGCGCAGTTGGAGGAGGTCGTCGCCGCGGCGGGCAACCTCTCCGAGCGGGTGCTGCCCCTCACCGGCGACGTCCGCTCCCCGGACGATCTGCACCGGGCGGTGGACGCGACCGTCAAGAGGTTCGGCAAGCTGGACATCCTCGTCCCCAACGCCGGGATCTGGGACTACCACCGCAGCGTCACCATGCTCGACGGCAAGGAGCTGTCCGAGGCGTTCGACGAGGTCTTCGGCATCAACGTCAAGGGCTATGTCCTCGCCGTCGAGGCGGCCTGGCGGGAACTCGTCACCACGCGCGGCAGCATCGTGATGACCCTGTCCAACGCCTCCTTCCACACCGACGGTGGCGGCCCCCTGTACACCGCCAGCAAGCACGCCTGCCTCGGCCTGCTCCGGCAGTTCGCCTACGAGCTGGCGCCGAAGGTCCGGGTCAACGGCGTCGCCACCGGCGGCATGCGCACCAAGCTGCGCGGCCCCGAGAGCCTGGGCCTTCAGGACCGCACGCTGGCCGCGTCGTTCGCCAAGAACGAGGCGTCCGGACAGGAACAGCAACCGCTCATCCCGCTGTACGACTCCAGCGTCGAGCCGGAGGACTTCACCGGCCCGTACGTCCTGCTCGCCTCCCGCGCCAACAGCGGCACCGTCACCGGCGCCGTGATCCCCGCCGACGGCGGCATCGCCGTCCGCGGATTCCGTTCCCCGGCCGGTGGCGCCGGCCTCTGAACCGTCTCCCCTTCTCACTTCCGCACGACAGCCATCGAAGGAGCCGCCGCATGGCCGCCGTCGACATCAGCCCCGCCGCCGCACTGCACCGCAGAGCCCAGTACCCCACCGCCTGCGCACTCGTCTACGAGGGCCATGAGATCTCTGCCGCCCGACTCAGCCGCAGGACGGCCGATTTGGCCGCCGGGCTGGCCGAACGTGGACTGCGGCGCGGCGACCGGGTCGCCTACCTCGGCCTCAACAGCGTGACCTTCTTCGAGACGCTGCTGGCCGCGGCCCACCTCGGGGCGGTCTTCGTGCCGGTCAACTTCCGGCTCGCGGCCGAGGAGGTGCGCCACATCCTCAGCGACAGCGGTGCGCACACCCTGGTCGTCGAGGAGGGCCATCGCGCACTCGTCGAGTCCGTGATGAGCGACATACCCGCCCGCTTCCACGTGCTGGTGGACACAGATCCGCGGTGCCCCGCGGCGACGGCGCCCGCCGCCGTCTGGACACCGCTCTCGGAGCTGCTCGGAGCCGACCAACGTGGCACGGAGCCGGTGGCGCTGTACGACGACGACCTGGCGGCGCTCATGTACACGTCCGGCACGACCGGCCGGCCCAAGGGTGTCATGCTCACCCACGGCAACCTCTGGTGGAACGCGGTCAACGTCGAAAGTGTCGTGGACACCCGCCCGGACGACGTGAACCTCGCCGTCGCCCCGCTCTTCCACATCGGCGGCCTCAACGCCCTCACCCTGCGCACCCTCGTGCGCGGCGGCACCGTCGTCGTGCGCCGCGGCTTCGACCCCGCCCAGTGCCTGGAGGACCTCGTCCAGCACCGCGTGACGACCCTGTTCGCGGTCCCCGCGATGTACGGCGCCCTGACCCGCGTGCCCGGCTTCGCCGCGGCCGACCTCTCCGCCCTGCGATCCGCGATCGTCGCGGGCGCCCCCGTCCCGCCCCAGCTGATCAGGAACTACGAAGAACGCGGCATCCTGCTCCAGCAGGCATGGGGGCTGACCGAGACCGCGCCCTTCGCCTGCTACCTCCCGGCCGGGCTCACGGCGGAGAAGGCCGGATCGGCTGGCGCACCCATGCCGTACACGGAGATCCGCATCGTCGACCCGGTCACCGGGGTGGGCGTGCAGGACGCGGACATGCGCGGGGAGATCTGCGTGCGCGGCCCGAACGTCACGCCCGGCTACTGGAACAACCCCGAGGCCACCCGTGCCGCCTTCGACGACGCGGGCTGGTTCCACAGCGGCGACATCGCGCATCGGGACAAGGACGGCTTCTACTACATCGTCGACCGCCTCAAGGACATGATCATCAGCGGCGGGGAGAACGTGTACCCGGCCGAGGTCGAGCGCGTTCTCGCCGCGTACCCGGGTGTCCTTGAGGCGGCCGTCCTCGGCGTCCCGCATCCGAAGTGGGGCGAGACCGTGCTCGCCGTGCTGACCTGCGAGCCCGGGACCACGCCCACAGTGGAGGAGGTGCGCGCCTTCACCGGCGGGCACCTGGCCCGCTACAAGCTGCCCACCCAGGTGCTGATCGCCGAACAGCTGCCCCGCAACGCCGGCGGCAAGCTGGTCAAGTCCGAACTGCGGAGCTGGGTCGAGACCCAGCGGTCCGCCGAGACACCGTGAGCCGGCCATGAGCATGCACACCGCCGTGGTACCGGCACCGCCCGAACCCGTCCTGGGTACCGACTGGACGCTGCGCCCGCTCGACGAGCCCGCCACGGTGACCCCGCAGACGGCGCGCACGTATGCCGTCACCGAGGCCCAGGGCGGTCCGACGCTGCTCCTGCGCGTCCACCGCGTCGCGCACCACCCGCTGCACAGCTGCTATCCGTACGGCACCCACGACCTTGCCCTGGGCCTGGTCCTCCCCGACCACGGGCCGTCCGGTCGGGCGCTTGCCTCGAAACTGCTGTGCGCCCTCGTCCCCGCACTCTTCCTCGCGGACCCCCGCTGCCGCCGCATCGTCGCCGCACCGGACGAGAGCGACACCGTCACCCAGGTCGCCCTTGAGGCGGGCGGACTCCTCCGGGTCACCGAGGCCGACCTGCCCGACGCCAACGTGGTCCTGTTCGCCGCCGAACCGCCGGACCTCGCCGGCATGTCCACCGCCCTCGACGACATGCCCCACTGACCACCGCCTCACCGCGTGGAGGGGTGGAGAGGAGCAAGCTCGGCCCAGATGGTCTTGCCGGTGCGGGTGTAGCGCGTACCCCATCTTCGGGTGAGCTCGGCGACCATGAACAGGCCGCGGCCGCCCTCGTCGAACACCCGGGCGCGGCGGAGGTGCGGACTGGTGTTGCTGGCGTCGGAGACTTCGCAGATCAGTGCCTCGTCCTTGATCAGCCTGAGGCGGATCGGGCCGCTGGCGTAGCGGATGGCGTTCGTCACCAGCTCGCTGATGACCAGTTCCGTGACGAACGCGGTTTCCTCCAGGCCCCATGCGGCCAGCCGGTCGCAGGCGCGGCGGCGGGTCTCGGCGACGACCGCGGGATCGACGGGAACGTCCCAGGAGGCGACGCGGTCCTCGCCGAAGAGGCGGGTGCGGACCAGGAGCAGGGCGATGTCATCGGTGCGCGCTTCGGGGCTCAGGGTGCCCAGGACGGTGTCGCACAGCGCTGCGAGCGAGGACGCGGGCCGGGCCAGAGTGTGGCGCAGGGCGTCGAGTCCCTCGTCGAGGTCGCGCTCGCCGGCCGAGAGGAGGCCGTCGGTGAACAGGGCGAGCAGGCTTCCTTCGGGCACGGTGACCTCGGCCGCCTCGAAGGGCAGGCTGCCCAGACCCAGAGGCGGGCCGGCAGGCAGGTCGAGGACCGTGCCGGTGCCGTCCGGGTGCACCAGGATCGGCGGGGGATGGCCGGCCCGGGCAAGTGAGCAGATGCCGGAGAGAGGGTCGTAGACCGCGTACAGGCAACTGGCTCCGATGGCGCCGGGGATCTCGCCGGTGGCGACGGTGTCGTCCTCGGTGTGGGTGACGATGTCGTCGAGGTGGGTGAGAAGCTCGTCGGGCGGGAGGTCGATGTCGGCGAGGGTGCGCACCGCCGTACGCAGGCGGCCCATGGTGGCTGAGGCGTTGATGCCGTGGCCGACGACATCGCCGACGACCAGACCGACGCGGCCGCCGGGCAACGGGATCACGTCGTACCAGTCGCCGCCCGCCTGCGTGCTGCCGCCCGCAGGGAGATAACGGGAAGCCGTCTCCACGGCAGGAAGCGTGGTCGGACCGCGCGGCAGCAGGTTGCGTTGCAGCGCCAGCGAGATGCCGCGTTCGCGGGTGAACCGGCGGGCGTTGTCCAGGCAGACCGCGGCCCGCGCGACGAGGTCCTCGGTGACGGCCAGATCGTCAGGGTCGAACGGCTCGCGAGGTGAGCATCTGACGAACATGACTGCTCCGAGGGTGGTGCCCCGGGCACGGATGGGTACGGCGATCAGCGAACGCAATCCGCACGCGCGGGCCTGCGCCGCCTGGACAGGGTCGTCGGCGAACCAGCGGACGACCTGGGAGTCGTCCACGTGGTGCCGTTGCGCGCGGCCGCTGGCCAGACACCGGGTGATCGGCGACGAAGCAACATGGTTGCCGATCTCGCCCGTGGCCGGATGCTCTCCGGACGTCGCGGACGCCACCCTGTATGCTGCCCGGCGCAGCGGGACGGGACCGGACAGGTGAGGTGCGGGCACATCGCCCTGGAAGACGGGGTCGAGCAGGTCCACGCTGACGAGATCGGCGAAGCGGGGCACGGCGACCTCGGTGAGCTCGCGTGCGGTGCCCACCACGTCCAGGCTGGTGCCGATGCGGGTCCGGGCCTCACTCACGAGGGCCAGCCGCTCCCGGGACTCGTACTGCTGGGAGTAGTCGTACGCCGACAGACCCGCCCCCTGCACCTGACCGGCTTCGTCCGTGAGCGGGAAGATGTCGAGAGCCCAGGGGTGCGCCTTCGGCTCGCCCGGAAGTCTCACGAAGTGCTCGGTGAATTCGGGCTTCCCGGTCTGAAGAGTCCGGCGGATCCGCTGCTGGACTTCGTCGTATGCGGGGCCCTGAAGGGACTCGCTCAGGAACCGGCCGCGGGCGTCGTGCTCGGAGAGGCCCGTCACCTGCTCCGCGACCTCGTTGCCGAACAGTGTGCGTCCCTCGCGGTCAAAGATCGAAAGGGCGAGGGGCTGCTCCTGGAACATCCATCGCTTGAGTGAACACTCGTCCGGGGAGTCCGTCCCGGGTGCGACAATCACCAGGCCCCCGGTCGGCCGCTTGTCGGACGGCAGCGGATAGAGGCACACCTGAGCATCCGACAGCCTGCCATCGCGGTGTCTCAGCACTGCCCAGTCAGCGGTGAACAGATCGGCCAGAGGCCTGCCGATGACCTCCTCGGGGGCATAGCCCCACAACGTCTGGGCGCCGCTGCTCCAATGGGTCACCCGGCCGTCCGGGTCCGTGACCACGATGGCTGCGGCCGTGCCGAGGAAGGATCCTGTCGACGCTGGAGGGAGTCGGCCGGGCGGCTCGTCGGACGTCATTGTCGTGTCCTTGGTGGCCTTGTTGTCGTGCCCTAGTGGCTTTGTTGCCGGGCTTGCTGACCATGTTCACGATCCCCCTGAGGGTGGCAGGTTTCAAGCCGGGCGGCCACGCCGCGCGCTGGTCGGCGTGCCGGGCGTCCGAGGGGAGTGCAGGGGGCGGGGCACGGGCCGCCGTCCGGCAGGAGCCCGGACGTGTGCTGCACCGTGGCACACGGGCTAGGTCGGGCTTCCGGGTGCGGGTGACCGTGGCTGCGTGCTTGCAGCAACCGCCATCTCCCAGAGCGCCGCCGACCCGCTGTCCGGGCTGGTGCTGCGCGACGTACCGGTACCTCACCCGAAGCCCGGCTGGTCCCGGGTACGGGTCGTGGCCTCTTCCCTGAACATGCACGACCTGTGGACGCTGCGTGGCGTGGGCCATCCCCCGGAGCGCCTTCCCATCGTGCTCGGCTGCGACGCGGCCGGATTCGACGAGGACGGCAACGAGGTCATCGTGCATCCGGTGCTTGGCGACCCGGACGCGGGCGGGGGAGACGAGACGCTCGACCCGAACCGTGCGCTGCTGTCCGAACAGCACGACGGGGCCTTCGCCGAGTACCTGACCGTGCCCACCCGCAACCTGGTGCCGAAGCCCGCGTGGCTGTCCTTCGACGAGGCGGCCTGCCTGCCGGTCGCCTGGGGCACCGCCTACCGCATGCTCTTCACCCAGGCCCGGATCACCGCCGGCGACCGGGTGCTCGTTCAGGGCGCGGGCGGCGGGGTCGCCTCCGCCGCCATCCGGCTCGCGGTGGCCGCCGGGGCCGTCGTCTACGCCACCAGCCGCAGCGAGGCCAAGCGTGCCGAGGCCCTCACCTGGGGGGTGCGGGCCGCGCTGGCCCCCGGTGAGCGGCTGCCCGACCGGGTGGACGTCGTGATCGAGACGGTCGGCGAGGCGACCTGGTCCCATTCGCTGAAGTCGCTGCGGCGCGGCGGCACGGTCGTGATCGCGGGAGCGACGAGCGGCGCCAACCCGCCCGCGGACCTGGCCCGCATTTTCTACCTCCAGGGACGTGTGCTCGGCTCCACCGGCTGCACCCGGAGCGAGCTCGTCGCGCTGCTCCGGCTGATGGAGGCCACCGGAGTCCGCCCTGTGATCGACCGCACCCTGCCCCTCACGGACATCCACAAGGGCTTCCAGCTCATGATCGACGGCGGTCTGACCGGGAAGCTCGTCATCCACCCGTCGGCCCCCCAGAGCTAAGGACCCTCTCCCATGACCGCAGCTGTCGTCGGGCTCTCGCACTCGCCCCTGATCGGCAGGAACGACCCCGAGCCCGAGGTTCTGGCCCGCGTCGACGAGGCCGTCGAGAACGCCAGGGCCTTCGTCCGCCGCTTCGACCCGGAGCTCGTCGTCCTCTACGCGCCCGACCACTACAACGGCTTCTTCTACAAGGAGATGCCCCCGTTCTGCCTGGCCACCGAGGCCCACGCGGTGGGCGACTTCGGTTCCCAGCACGGGCCGCTGTCGGTCGACACCGACGCCGCCAGAACGCTGGCCAAGGGGGTGCTCGACCGCGGCATCGATCTCACCGTCTCGGCCCGGATGACCGTGGACCACGGCTTCGCGCAGCCTCTGGAGGTGCTCTTCGGCGGTATCGACCGCGTGCCGGTGGTGCCCGTCTTCGTCAACGGCGTGGCGACCCCGCTCGGCCCGGTCAGCCGTATCCGCGCACTCGGCACCGCGGTCGGTCAGGCCGCGGCCGACCTGGACAAGCGGGTGCTGTTCGTCGCCTCCGGTGGTCTGTCCCACGACCCGCCGGTGCCGGTGCTCGAGGGCGCACCGCCCCGGGTCGCCGACGCGCTCATCGAGGGAAACCCGCCCACCCCCGAGCAGCGTGCGAAGGGCGAGGAGCGGGTCGTCCAGGCCGGCCGCGACTATGCCGCCGGGTCGACGAAGATGATCCCGATCAACCCCGCCTGGGACAACCTCCTCCTCGACCACCTGGATCGCGGCGACCTCGCGGAGTTCGACTCCTGGGCCGTCGATGACATGGCCGCACAGGGCGGCGGCTCCGCCCACGAGGTCCGCACCTGGATCGCGGCGTACGCCTCCCTCGCGGCCACCGGCAAGTACGAGATGACGTCTCGCTTCTACGAGGCCATCCCCGCCTGGATTGCCGGATTCGCCGTGACCACGGCGGAAGGGCGGTGACCGGGATGGCAGTCACACCCGTCGAACTGGCGGCCGCCCGGCTCGCCGCCGCCTTCGCCGAGGGACGGCCCGTGGCCCCGGTACGCGATCTGCTCGGTACCCAGGACGTCGACGCCGCGTACGCCGTACAGCAGGAACTCATCCGCGGCAGAGTGGACAGCGGTGCGATCGTCGTCGGCCGCAAGATCGGCCTGACCTCCCCGGCCGTCCAGCGCCAACTCGGCGTCGACCAGCCTGACTTCGGGGTGCTCTTCGCCGACATGGACGTCTCCGCCGAAGCCGAGGTCCCCTCCGGCAGGCTGCTGCAGCCCAAGGCCGAGGCGGAGATCGCCTTCGTCCTCAAGGAGGACCTGGCCGACGGCGACCTGGACCCGGCGCAGGTGCGCGCTGCGGCCGACTACGCCGTGGCCGCGCTGGAGATCGTCGACAGCCGTATCGTCGACTGGGACATCTCCCTCACCGACACGGTCGCCGACAACGCCTCCAGCGGACTGTTCGTGCTGGCGGAACGCCGCCTCACGCTGGACGAGTTCGAGCCCCGCGAGACCGTGATGCGGCTGTACGCCGACGACGTCCTCGTCTCCGAGGGCAACGGCGCCGCCTGCCTCGGCGACCCCCTGAACGCGCTGGCCTGGCTCGCCCGGACGGCCCGTGACCTGGGTGACCCGCTGCGGGCCGGACAGGTCGTTCTCTCCGGCGCGCTGGGCCCGATGGTCCCGGCCCCGCCCGGCACCCGGATCCGCGCCGAGATCAGCTCGCTCGGCGAGGTCACCGCCGCATTCTCCGAGAAGAAGGACGCATGACTTCCCCCAAGACGTCGAAGACCAAGGTCGCCATCATCGGGTCGGGCAACATCGGCACCGACCTGATGATCAAGATCCTCCGCCTGTCGGACACCCTCGAAGTGGCCGCCATGGTGGGCATCGACCCGGAGTCCGACGGCCTCGCCCGCGCCGCCCGGCTGAAGGTCCCGACGACCCACGAGGGCGTCGAGGGCTTGATCGCTCTGCCGCACTTCGACGACATCGAGATCGTCTTCGACGCGACCTCGGCCAAGGCCCACCTGGCCCACGCCCACCGGCTCGCGCCCTTCGGGAAGCGGCTCATCGACCTCACCCCCGCCGCCATCGGCCCGTTCGTCGTCCCGCCCGTCAACCTCGACGAGCACCTGGAGGCCGGCGCGGACAACCTCAACATGGTCACCTGCGGCGGCCAGGCCACCATCCCCATGGTCGCGGCCATCTCCGCGGTGACCGCCGTCCACTATGCGGAGATCGTCGCCTCCATCGCCTCCAAGTCGGCGGGGCCGGGCACGCGCGCCAACATCGACGAGTTCACCGAGACCACCTCCCACGCCATCGAGAACGTCGGCGGAGCGGCCCGCGGCAAGGCGATCATCGTCCTCAACCCCGCCGAACCCCCGCTGATCATGCGAGACACCGTCCTCTGTCTCATCGGGGACGCGGACCACGACGCCATCCGAGCCTCCGTCAAGGAGATGGCCGAGCGGGTCGCCCAGTACGTGCCGGGCTACCGCCTCAAGCAGGAGGTGCAGTTCACCCCGATCGCGGAAGGCGAGCCCGTGCACACCCTGCTCCCCGAGGGCGCGGGCCCGGTGACCACCCGTGTCTCGGTGTTCCTCGAAGTCGAGGGCGCCGCCCACTACCTGCCCGCCTACGCCGGAAACCTCGACATCATGACCTCGGCCGCCCTGCGCACCGCCGAGTCGATCGCCCGGCACAGCACCACCGTCACCGCGGAGGCCAGCCGATGACTCACCAGCTCTACATACAGGACGTGACCCTGCGGGACGGCATGCACGCCATCCGGCACCGCATCGATCCCGCCGACGTGGGCCGCATCGCGGCCGCCCTCGACGCAGCCGGCGTCGACGCCATCGAGGTCGCCCACGGCGACGGCCTCGCCGGCGGCTCCCTCAACTACGGCCCGGGCAGCCACACCGACTGGGAGTGGATCGAGGCCGCGGCGGACGCGATCGACAACGCCGTCCTCACCACCCTCCTCCTGCCCGGCATCGGCACCATCGCAGAACTGGGGCGCGCCTACGCCCTCGGCGTCCGCTCGGTGCGCATCGCCACCCACTGCACCGAGGCCGACATCTCGGCCCAGCACATCGCCAAGGCGCGCGAGCTGGGCATGGACGTCTCGGGCTTCCTGATGATGAGCCACATGGCCGAGGCGCCCCAACTCGCCGCGCAGGCAAAGCTCATGGAGTCCTACGGTGCCCAGTGCGTCTACGTCACCGACTCCGGCGGCCGCCTCACCCTGGACGGTGTACGCGAACGGGTCCGCGCCTACCGCGACGTACTCGACGAGAGCACGCAGATCGGCATCCACGCGCACGAGAACCTCTCTCTGTCGGTCGCCAACAGTGTCGTCGCCGTCGAGGAGGGCGTCACCCGCGTCGACGCCTCCCTGGCCGGACAAGGAGCGGGTGCCGGAAACTGCCCCATCGAGGCGTTCATCGCCGTGGCGAACATCCAGGGCTGGAAGCACGGCTGCGACCTGTTCGACCTCCAGGACGCCGCCGACGACCTGGTCCGCCCCCTGCGCGACCGCCCCGTGCAAGTCGACCGCGAGACGCTCACCCTCGGCTACGGCGGCGCCTACTCCTCCTTCCTGCGCCACGCGGAGATCGCCGCCGAGCGCTACGGCGTCGATGCCCGCACCCTCCTGCTGGAAGTCGGCCGGCGCGGCCTGGTCGGAGGACAGGAGGACATGATCGTGGACATCGCACTCGACTTGATGTCCAACCCGGCTACCAGGCCCGTGAACTGACACGGAGGTCCATCAGGCCGGCGTTGCGGTCGCTGCGCACGGCCAGCTCAACCTGCGGGTACCGGGTGCGAAAGGCGCGCACGACGCGGGGCAGCAGGGATGCGGCGATGGCGGGGAAGGTGCCGATGTGCAGGCCCGCCGCAACGCCACGCCGTCCGCGCGCTCGGCGGCGGTAATCTGAAGGCCCGGCACATCGTGGTCGCCCGGAGGGCTGAGATCCCGACTGAAGGCGTTGTCGTCGCCATTCCGCGATCCTTACAACCCGGTGATCCAATCCGTCACGACGCGCAGGGCGTCGGCGTTGTTTTTCTCAATGATCATCCCGTGGCCGTTGCCGTGCACGCCGTGGTCGGCGAGGCGCACCAGCTCGACGTCGCAGCCTGCCTGCTCGAGGAACGCGACGAGGTGGCCGTCGAAGTGCACGAATGGCGACGCTGGCGCGCTGACGACCGCAATCGGGAACTGGCTGAGGTTGGCAAGCCTGCGCGCCGGCTCCTCCTGGAGGGTCATCGGGATCCCGCCGTCCGCGGGCGGCTCGTGCGTCACCAGCCGCAACTCGTCGGCGCTCACCGCCGGTGGGTCGAAGGTGAACGGGGCGGAGGCGATGCCCCACGTCAGGTCGAGGCCAGCCTCCGGCATCTTGAGGAACGGCGGGCCGAGGACCTCGAGGGCGACGAAGGCCTTGACGAGGTGCGGCCGCGCGTCGGCGGCCAGGAACGCGCCCGGACCGCCCGCCGAGTGCGCGACGATGACGGCTGGGCCAATGCGGTCGAGCAACGCGGCCAGCCGCGCCTGCTCGAGGGCGTGCATCTCGGGTTGGTTGGCGAGCACCGGGCCGCTCGAGGCCAGCCACTGGTCGGACAGAGGATCGTCGAGCTTGCGGGCACCAGGCCACTGCGTATGCAGGTGCGCGGTCGGATGCGAGCCGGGACCCTCGGTCGGCGGCACGAAGATCGGCTCCAGGAACTCAGTCCCAAGGACCGGGCTCATCGGTCCGAGAACGTCCGGGTGGTGCGGCGAGCGTCCGTGGCCCGGCCGATCGACGACGTATACGGCGTAGCCCTGATCAACCAGGAGCGGGGCCCAGCCCGGCCGGCCGTCGGGCGTCGTCAGGTAGTCGAGCCCCTGACCGCCGCCTCCATGCACGAGCACCAGCGGCACCGGGAAACGTCTTTCTTCCGGCTCGTACCACTCGACGTACATCGGCCCGCGCAGCACGGTTCCCAGCGGTCCCTCGACCCGCTCGCCGCCGACCCAGAACGACCCGCGGCGACCAGACGCCGTCCAGCCGTGATCCTCACCCATGTTGTTCCTCCGGCCCTGTGTCCCTGTGTGCGATATCGGTGGCTACCCGACTCTGTACGTCAGGCTACCTGACACTCTACCGTGACCGGCATGACGACAACCGGAAGCATCGACACCATCACCGACAGCGAGCTTCAGGCGGCCCGAGAGCGCTACCGCGTCGAACGGGACAAGCGACTGCGGCCTGATGCCAACGACCAGTACATCGAGGTCACTGGCGAGTACGAGAGCTACGTCGCTGACCCCTACGTCGAGCCCGGCTTCACCCGCGACCCCGTCGTTCGCGATGTCCAGGTCCTGATCATGGGCGCGGGGTTCAGCGGGCTGCTCGCCGCAGCGCGTCTGCGCGACGCCGGCATCGATGACTTCGCCATCATCGAGAAGGCCGGCGACGTCGGCGGCACCTGGTACTGGAATCGCTATCCGGGCGCGCAGTGCGACATCGAGAGCTACATCTACCTCCCCCTTCTGGAGGAAACGGGCTACCTCCCGATCGAGAAGTACAGCCGCGCGCCCGAGATCCGACAGCACGCCATCCGGATCGCCCAGTTCTACGACCTCTACCCCCGGCTGCTGTTCCAGACCGAGCTCCGCGAACTCCGCTGGGATCCCACCGACTCCCGCTGGCACGCCAGCACCGACCGTGACGATCGCATCAGCGCCCGTTACGTCATCCTCTCCAACGGTCCGGTGAACCGCCCAAAGCTGCCCGGCATCCCGGGAATCACCACCTTCACCGGCCACACGTTCCACACCAGCCGCTGGGACTACGCCTACACCGGAGGCGACGAGCGCGGCGGCCTCGAAGGCCTCGCCGACAAGCGCGTCGCCGTCATCGGCACCGGCGCCACCGCCATCCAGTGCGTGCCCCACCTCGGCCGCTACGCAGAGCACCTGTACGTCGTCCAGCGGACTCCGTCCGCCGTGGACGTCCGGGGCAATCGGCCCACCGATCCCGAGTGGGCGGCCACGCTCAAGCCCGGTTGGCAACGCGAGCGGATGCGCAACTTCAACGCGCTCGTCAACCCAGCCTCCCTCTTTCTCGGGTCCGCTCCGAGCGAGGACCTCGTCGCCGACGGCTGGACCTCCCTGTTGGGCAGCACCATGTCGGCGAGCCTCGAGGCCGCGCAGTCCGGTGCCACCGGCGACGACGTCGGTGTCGCCTACGAACGCGCCGACCTCGCCCACATGAACCGGGTCCGCCGGCGCGTCGACGAGATCGTCGACGACCCTGACACGGCAGAGAAGCTCAAGGCCTGGTACCGGACGTTCTGCAAGCGCCCGACCTTCAACGACGACTACCTGCCCACCTTCAACCGACCCAACGTCACCCTTCTGGACACCGAGGGCCGAGGCGTCGAGCGCGTCACCGAGCAGGGGATCGTCGTCAACGGCGTCGAGTACGAGGTCGACTGCATCATCTTCGCCACGGGGTTCGAGATCGGCACCAACTACACCCGCCGATTCGGGTTCGAGATCGTCGGACGAGACGGCGCCACGCTCTCGGCGCACTGGGCCCAGGGGCCGCGCACCCTCCACGGCTACTACAGCGACGGCTTCCCGAACTGCTTCTTCACCGGCCTCAACCAGAACGCCTTCACCCCGAACTTCTGCCACATCCTGGACGAGCAGGTCGAGCACATCACCAGCGTCTTGCTCGAGGCCGAGCGCCGAGGCAGTCACAGCGTCGAGCCCACCGCCGACGCCGTTGAGGGCTGGGTCCAGGAGATCGCCGCGACCCAAATGCCCTTCACCACCGAGCTCCAGACCACATGCACCCCGGGCTACTACAACGGCGAAGGCGCCACTGGGAAGGGGAAAGGGCTCCTCGAAGGGCTCTACGGGTTCGGGTCCGACGCCTACTTCGAAGTCGTCCGCACGTGGCGCGAGAACGGCATGCCCGGTCTCGCCTTCGCCCGACGCGACACGGAGGTGAGTCCAAATGCCGACTGAGCTTCCGCCCAGTCCCCGCACACCAGCCTTCGTGCAGATGCTTGCTGGCTGCTGCGTCCCAACCCGTACATGTCGCGCTGCCGGCGCAAGCACGGCACGACGTTCTCGCTGCGGATCCTCACGCAGTCGCCGATCGTCGTCCTCACCGGCAAGCACTGAGGCCGGTCACCATGGCATCAGCCTGCTCGTCGTCGGGCGCGGCATGGAGGGCTTCGGGCGAGGCCCCAACCTCGACATCGACTACGCCAAGACGCGCGAGGCGTTCGGCAAGCCCATCGGCAAGTTCCGGCACAACCGGTTCCTGCTCGCCGAGATGGCGACCGGGGCCAAGAACACCCGGGTGTTCGTCGACGACGGCGTGCGTAAGCACGTCGCCGGCCGGCTCGACGCCGTCGGGGCCTCGCAGGCGAAGTACTGGGCCACCGAGCTGCAGGACAAGCTGGTCAACCAGGGCGTCCAGCTGCACGGCGGCTACGGCTACATGCTCGAGTACCCCTCGCACGGGCATACCTCGACAGCCGGATCTCCACCATCCACGGCGGCACGACCGAGATCCAGAAGGAGATCATCGGCCGCTCGCTCGGCCTCTGGGCCGGCCCCCACCGATATCCGGAAGGAACACGATGGACTTCAATCTGCCCGAGACCGCGCTGGCCGTGCAGGACGGCGTTCGCGCCGTCGCCGCCAAGTACGACCACGCCTACTGGTCGGAGTGCGAGGAGGCGCACCGCTTCCCCACCGAGGTGTTCACCGACCTCGGGAAGGGCGGCTGGTTCGGACTCAACATCCCCGAGGAGTACGGCGGCGGCGGCCAGGGCCTGCTCGAGGTCGCCGTCGCCAACGAGACCCTGTGCGCGTCCGGCGGCAGCGCCGGCACCTTCTTCTACGTGACGACGCCCGGGTTCGGGGCGACCACGCTGGTGCGGCATGGCACCGAGGAGCAGAAGAGAGAGATCCTGCCCGGGATCGCCGCCGGCGACGTCCAGTTCTGCTTCGCGCTGACCGAGCCGGACGCCGGCAGCAACGCCATCGAGATCACGACCTCGGCCCGTCGCGACGGGGACGACTTCCTGATCAAGGGCCAGAAGGTCTGGATCTCCAACGTCGAGAACGCCGACTGGATGGTCGCGGTGACCCGCACGATCCCGGCAGCCGAGGCGCAGCCACGCCACGCCGGCTTCACGCTGTTCCTCATCGACGTCAAGGAGGCGCTCGCCGCGGGCTCGCTGACTTACACGCCGATCCCCAAGATGGGGAGCAACATCCTCTACTCGAGCCAGGTGTTCTTCGACGACGTCCGCGTGCCCGCCCGCAATGCCATCGGCGAGGTCGACCACGGCTTCACGGTGCTCTGGGACGTGCTGAACCCCGAGCGGATCCTCGCCGCCGCCGGCGGTGTCGGCGCCGCCGACGCGGCACTCGCCTACGCCGTGCAGTACGCAACGGAGCGGGAGGTGTTCGGTCGGCCGATCGGCGCCAACCAGGGCCTCCAGTTCCCCCTCGCCCAGATCAAGGCGAAGGCGGAGCTCGGCCGACTGATGACCTACAAGGCCGCCTGGCTCTTCGACCAGGGCCTCCCCTGCGGCAACGAGGCCAACGTCGCCAAGCTCACAGGCGCCCAGGTGGCGTGGGAGGCCGCCGACCAGGCCTTCCAGACGCTCGGCGGCATGGCGTACTCCAAGGAGTACCCGGTGGAGCGGTGGCTGCGTGATGCCCGTATCGGCAAGAACGTTCCCGTTGCCGAGCAGCTCGTCCTCGCGCACATCGGCACGTCGATGCTGGGGCTGCCCAAGTCGTACTGACGCCCGCCCCCGCCCTGCGGTCGGCGGCGGAGGGTGACCCTGTCCGCGGCTACGAGCACAAAGCAGGGCTTCTCCGAGCCCGAGGCGGGCTCGGACCTCGGCTCCTGTGCCATCGGAGCCAGGATCGACAGCGCGGCGTACCGCTACCGAACCATCCTCATCCCCGCCGTTCAACGAACTCCTTCCAAGACACCGCCACGGCAGATGCCATCGTCAGACGGGACCCGAAAGGCGTCGCCGAGCAGGCAAGGCGGCGCCACCTCGCGAAAGGCGCGGAGACGTTGCGCGCCTCCGCTGCCGCATGATGCTCGGGAAAGACACCGTAGGAGTCGTGGCTACGTCCGGGCCCGTCACGTGGTAAACCTCTGCGACTCAGAGGCCGAGGAAGCCGCGGCGACGTGCTCAGCGTCGACCCGTCGCACAGAGTTTCTGCTAACCTGAAACTGCTCTTGGTGGCCCCGTGATGCCAAACAGGAAGCAGGCCAGTGCGGATAAGTTTCAGGTACCCGCAGACTGTCGCTCGTTCGGCGACGCGGTGGGAGGGCTTGACAGTGGCGACCGAGGGCGACGTACTGCTGGTAGGCAGCCTGCCGTTCTACAGCGCGATGGAGCTCGCCCGGCGAGACCTGCCCGCCTTCGGCGTCGCGGTGGTGTGCGGCTGCGGACGCGTCCCGCGCGAAGAGCTGCCGGCGATCCTGCAGGCCCATCGCGACTGCGCTGTCGAACTACAGCGAGCCGAGGCAGCGCCAGTAGCGAGCGCATCATGAGCGCCGTCGGGGGGGTGGCCGGTGCGAGCCGGGCGCTCCAGCACGATGAGTTCACGAACGACAGCACCCCGGCGACGGCCGAGCCGGGGATCTCGTACGCGATCGGGCGGCTGCAGACGCTCGTCTTCGCCGCCGTCACCGAGCGTGTCGCCCCATATGGCCTGACCACTTTGCAGTTCACCTCACTCAGCGTGCTGAACCGCCACGGCACACCGCTCTCGAACTCGCAACTGGCACGGCGCTCGTTCATGACGCCGCAGTCGATGCACGAGGTGATCAAGCGCCTCGAAGGCGAGGGCCTGATCAAGCGCGACCCGCACCCCGACCACGGCCGCAAGCTGCTCGCAACGCTGACCGCCAAGGGCCGTCGCGTCCTTGCCGAGTGCGAGGCTGCGGTGGCGGAGTGGGAGGAGACGTTGCTCGAAGGGTTCAGCGAGGAGGAGCGCGCGGCGTTCCTGAGAATGATCAAGTGCGCAGTCAATAACGTCCACGGCGGCTTCGAGGTTCCGGGGCCGGCAGCGGAGGCCCGCCGCTGATGTCGAACTGTCCGGTCTGAGAGAGCTTCGACCCGCTCAGCATCGAGTTCCTCTGCGACCCGTTCGCAGTGAGGCAGGCGCTTCCGCACGACGACGAACCGGTGTTCTGCGCGCCGTCGCTCGACTCCTACGTCATCACGCGCTACGCCGACGTTGAGTACGTGTTCCTGCATGCGGACACGAGAACGCGCGCGCCGTCGGCCTGCAGGAATGGTGCGGCAGCCAGGCGTGCCTTGCGTGGGGACGGCCGGCGCTGGAAGTGGCCTTTACGCCATGCGGAGCAGATGATCGCCTACCGCCGCTACGTAACTGCGCCAGTTGGTCGCGGCCAAACCGAACCAGCGGATGGACGGTCTCGCGAGCGCTCTCCTCGACATCCACGACGAGGACCCCGAGGCGCTGAGGCAGGAAGAGGTCGCCTCGATCCTGTTCTGACTCAGCTTCGAGGAGCCCGCGCGGTGGCAGCAGCTGGTCGACTACCCGGATCTCATCCCCGGCGCTGTCGACGAGATCCTCCGGTGCGACCCATCCGTTTCCGTCTGGCGACGCGTCACCAAGGCGCCTGTGACGCCCGGAGGGGTGGATCTGTCCGCCGGAGAAAAGTTCCTTCTCTGGCTGGCCGCTGCCGGCCGGGACGCGAGCGTCTTCCCAGACCCCGGCCACTACGAACCCGAGCGAGGCAACTCCCGCCCCACCTTGGCCTTCAGGCGCGGGATCCACTTCTGTATCGGCTCCGCGCTTGGGCGGGCGGCTCGTGCCGGAGCAGGACATCCCCTACCACCCGAGCATTTCCTTTCGCGGACCTCGGCGTCTCATGGTCCTGACGTAGACCTGGAGTATCAGGCTCCCTGATGTATTATCGTCAGGCGACCTTACACGCAACGGGAAATGGCGATGACCACAACCGGCACCGCAGGGACCGGCCTGCAGACCGACGTCATGGGGCTCGCCGCCCACGCGGGCGAACCCGTTGCAGGAGACCCGAATCGACTCGAGGTGCCGCGATGAACATGTTGGACGGTGTGCTGCGCGACCTCGCCGAGGAGAGCGAGCGGCTCGACAGCTACGTGACCGCACTCCCATCCCGCGCGTGGTTGACGGTCACGACCCCGGAAGGGTGGACGGTGGCCCACCAAGTCGGCCACCTGCACGACACCGACGGCCTCGCGCTCGCAGCGGTCGTCGATCCAGAAGCGTTCGCGAAGGAGGCCCGCGCCGCGAGGGACGACCCCGCGAAGCGCGTCGACGCGGGTGCCGACGAGCTGGCGCAACTGGGTCGTGACGAGCTGATGACTCGGTGGCGTGCCGGCCGTTCCACGCTCGCCTCCGCGCTCGCGGATACGGCTGAAGGGCGCAGGATCCCGTGGTTCGGGCCGTCCATGGGCGCCGCATCCATGGCCACGGCGCGCCTCATGGAAACCTGGGCTCATGGGCATGACGTCGTCGAAGCGACCGGCGGCACTGTTGTCCCCACTGCCCGGGCGCGTCACGTGTGCCACCTCGGCGTGCGCGCGCGTGACTTCGCTCACGCATCGAGGGGCGAGCTGCCTCCCGAGGTGGACGTTCGCGTCGAGCTCACTGGTCCCGACGGCGACCTGTGGACGTGGGGTGACCCGTCGGCCACCGACCGCGTGACCGGACAAGGGCACGACTTCGCGCTGCTTGCCACGCGTCGGCGGCACCTCGACGACGTCGATGTGCGCGCCGAGGGCCCGACGGCGAGTCACTGGCTCACGCTGGTTCAGGCCTTCGCTGGACCAGCGGGCAACGATCCGGTGCGACTGGCTGATCGGTAGCCCTCCGACGCGATGCGGGCACTGCTCCATAGAGGGGCAGGATCCACTTCGCACGTGGCGCACGGGCGTCAGGCGACGGGTGGGACGATCACGACCCTGCCGTGACCCTGGCCCTCATCCGGCCTGGCGGTGCACGGTCGCGAAGTCGTTAAGCGGTACGTGCCGCGCGATGTCGACCGTGAGGCTGCCGGAGTCGACCAATGATGCGAGCTTCGAGACCACGACTGCGACGGCGTGCATGAAGATCGTCTCGGCTCGGACGCCCCGGCGAGACCATATGCGCACGCGAGTCCGAACTCCGATTTGCGAAGGACCCACACCATGAACGCCCAGCTTCCGCGCACCCTGTTCGACGACGACCACAACGCCTTCCGGGCGGTGGTGCGAGAGTTCATCGACGGTGAAGTCGTCCCGCACCTGGACCGTTGGGCAGCCGACGGCAGCGTCGACCGGGAGTTCTACCAGGCAGCCGGTCGCGTCGGGCTGCTCGGCCCAGCCGTACCCGAGCCGTACGGTGGCGGCGGAGTCGACGATTTTCGGTACAGCATGGTCATCACGGAGGAACTGTGCCTCGTGGGCGCGAACGCCGTATCGATGAGCATCGGCGGCTTCAACGACCTCGTCGCGCCGTACCTGTGCGGTCTCGGCACTGAGGAGCAAAAGCGGCGCTGGCTGCCCCGAGCCTGCTCCGGAGGGCTGGTCACCGCGATCGCGATGTCCGAGCCCGGTGCGGGCAGCGACCTGCGGGCGATACGTACCTCTGCGACGCCCGACGGCGACCACTACCGCCTCACCGGCGCGAAGACCTTCATCAGCAACGGAATCCTCGCCGACCTGGTGGTCGTCGCCGCCAAGACCGGCCCCCCGCGTGACCGGGACGGGATAAGCCTGTTCGTCGTCGAACGCGACATGCCCGGGTTCACCCGCGGCAGGAAACTGGCCAAGATCGGGCTGGACGCCCAAGACACCGCGGAGCTGTTCTTCGACGACGTCGTCGTACCCCGCACCAACCTCCTCGGCGACGAAGGACGCGGCCTGTCATACCTGATGTACAACCTGGCGACCGAGCGGATCAGCGTGACCGTCGCCGCCATGGCGTCCATGGAACGCACCTTGCACCACACGCTGGAGTACACCCGGCAGCGACAAGCCTTCGGCCGCGCCGTCGCCGACTTCCAGCACAATCGGTTCGTGCTCGCCGAACTGGCCACCCAGATCCAGGTCGCCCGCGTCTTCGTCGACCGCTGCGTCACCGAGCTCGTCGACGGCACCCTGACCCCAGAGACCGCGGCAATGGCGAAACTGTGGACCACAGAACTTCAGCAGACCGTGGTGCAGCGTTGCCTCCAGCTGTACGGAGGCTACGGGTACATGCGCGAGTACCCGATCGCCCGTGACTTTCTCGACGCCCGGGTCACCACTCTCTTCGCCGGCACGAGCGAAATCATGAAAGAGATCATCGCCCGATCATTGCCGTGATCACCTGTGGCGTGGAGACATCGCCCTTGAGGAGGCAATGGGGCGATGACGAGGAGCTGGCGCCCGCCATGAAGCAGGACCCCCTGCACGATGCCGGTGCAGACATCGGTGCCGCAGCCGCCCCACCACCTGCTGGTCGTTGACGATGCGCTCGACTACACCGATCTCGCCGAGCCGGCGACGCGCACGGCCTTCATCTCCAAGGCAGCGGATGTCCCGGGGGGCCTGGAGGTCCTGAAGAGTGTCGACGGCCCGAGCGCCCAGAGATACGCCTTGGAGTAACGGATGACCGACCCCACCAGAGCAGCAGTTCCGTCCCGCCTCGCCCATCGGGCGGGTCATGATTCAGAAGGAGTGCACCACGTGGATCTCTCAGGCAAGGTAGCGATCGTCACGGGAAGCGGCCGCGGGCTCGGACTCGCCTACGCCACGGAACTCGCCCGCCGTGGCGCCGCCGTCGTTGTCAACGACGTCGACGCAGACGTGGCCGAGGCCGCGGTCTCGACGATCGCCGACATCGGCGGTAAGGCCGTGGCGGAGGTCGTCCCCGTCGGCGCGCAGGAAGCCGCGCAGGCACTCGTCGACCGCGCCGTCGCTGAGTTCGGTCGCCTCGACATCCTGGTCAACAACGCCGGAATCCTTCGCGATTCGACGCTCTGGAAGATGACCGACGAGGCGTTCGACGCGGTGATGACCACCCACGTCCGCGGGACCTTCACCTGCACCCGGGCCGCGGCGATTCGGATGCGCGAACAGGGCGACGGTGGCCGGATCATCTGCATCGGCTCTCCGACCGGCCAGGTCGGCAACTTCGGCCAGACCAATTACGCCGCCGCAAAGGCGGGCATCGTGGGCATGGTGCGTACCTGGGCGATGGAGCTGGCTCGGGCGAACATCACCGTCAACGCCGTTGTCCCGGTCGCGGCTACCGCGATGACCGAGACCGTCCCGTTCGTCCAGCCCTACATCGAGGCCCTCAAGGAAGGCCGGGCGCTGCCGCGGTACGCACGCGAGCAGCTCGGCTTCGGCACCCCGCAGGACGCGGCCGGGCTGGTCGCCTTCCTGGCCTCGGACGCCGCCCGCGACATCACCGGGCAGGCCATCGGCATCGGCGGAGACCGGCTGTCCCTGTGGAGCCATCCGACCGAGGTCGTCGTGGAGTTCGCCGACGGCACCGGCTGGACCGCCGACGACATCGCCGCAGCCTGGCCCGGGAAGTACGCCGCGGCACACCAGACCGTCGGCCCGCAGGTCGAGCCTTCGCCCGAAGGACAGGCCCAGTGACCGCACAAGGGCCAGTGGCCGCCATGGATCTTGACGCTCTCACGGCTATCGACGTTCACGTTCATGTGCACGCCGACCTTCACGGCCACCTCGCGCTCGACGACGAGCTCAACGAGGCCGCCGCCATGTACTTCAAGGGCGACCCCTACGACCCGACCGTGCACGACATCGCCGCCGACTACCGCGCACGGCAGATTGCAGCCGTGATCTTCAGCGTCGACGCCGAGGCGGTCACCGGTCATCCAGCGCTCTCGAACGAGGAGATCGCCGAGGCAGCCGCCGAGCACCGCGACGTGCTCATCCCGTTCGGGTCCATCGACCCTGCCCGAGGCAAGGCCGGCATCCGCAGCGCCCGCCGGCTCGTCGAGGAGTACGGCGTGCGCGGGTTCAAGTTCCACCCGAGCCTCCAGGGGTTCATCCCGAACGACCCAACGGTGTACCCGCTCTACGAAGAACTGGAGAGCCTCGGCGTACCCGCGCTGTTCCACACCGGTCAGACCGGCATCGGCTCGGGCCTCCCCGGGGGGCGCGGGATCAAGCTGCGCTACTCCGACCCGATGCTGCTCGACGATGTGGCCGCCGATTTCCCGGGACTGACCATCATCATGGCGCACCCCTCAGTGCCGTGGCAGGACGCGGCGATCTCGGTCGCCCAGCACAAGGCGAACGTCTACATCGACCTGTCCGGCTGGTCTCCCAAGTACTTCCCGCCCCAGCTCGTACACGCCATCAACCGTGCGCTGCAGAACAAGGTGCTCTTCGGATCCGATTACCCCCTCCTGCGCCCCGAGCGCTGGATGAAGGACTTCGACCAACTCGACATCCGCGACGAGGTCAGGCCGCTGGTGATGAAGGAGAACGCCATGCGTGCGCTCGGGCTGCGCGGAGGCACAGGACCCGCCCGCTAGCAGCCCGGCGCGCTCACACGAGTTCACAACCAGGAGACAGCATGACAACCATCGTTTCGTTCGACGACCTGCAGGGCATGGAGGGCGCCGCCCTCGGCACCAGCAAGTGGCTGGAGATCACGCAGGACCGCGTCAACACCTTCGCGGACGCCACCGACGACCATCAGTGGATCCACACCGACCCCGTGCGCGCGAGCGAGGGACCGTTCGGCGGGCCGATCGCCCACGGGTACCTGACCCTGTCACTGGCGATCCCGCTCTGGTCCGAAGTGCTCGAGGTGAGCGACGTGAGCACCAAGGTCAACTACGGGCTCAACAAGGTGCGCTTCCCGTCACCTGTTCCCGTCGGTGCTCGCATTCGCCTGACAGGCACAGTTGCCCGGGTCGAGAAGGTGGGTGGGGAGGGTCTGCAGATCACCACAGACGTCATCATCGAGATAGAGGGTTCCGACAAGCCCGCCTGTGTCGCCCAGCCTGTGTTCAGGTTCTACCGCTGAGACATGTTCCTCAGAGAGGCAACAAGTCGTGACAATCCATCGAAGCCCGGCGGCTGACATCGAGATTCCGGACGTGACCCTCGTGGAGCACGTCCTCGGGAACGCACTGCAACGGGGCGACAAGGTGGCCTTGGTCGACGCCACCACTGGTCAGCGCCTTACCTATCGCGAGCTCGCGGAAGGTGCGGCCGCGGCCGCTCGTGGCCTCGCGAGCCGGGGGATGAGGCCCGGCGATGTGGTGGCGATCATGAGTCACAACCAGCCGCACTACGCCCTTGCCGTCTACGCGGTCCTGGCGGCAGGCGGTGTGGTGACTCCCGTGAATCCGGCACTGACGACCGGCGAGCTCGTCAAGCAGTTCGTCAGCGCAGGGGCCAAGGTCATCGTCAGTTCCGGTCAGGCTGCCGACAAAGCCGCGGAGGCCGCACACGAAGCTGGGATCCAGCATCATTTCGTGCTCGGCGACGGGCAGTTGGCCCCTCAGGGCGGACCAGGCGCTGGGCGCCCGTTCTCCGACCTCCTGATCGGTGAAGGTCCGCCGCCACCTCTTGATCTCGACCCGGCCACGGCCCTCGCGGCGCTCCCCTTCTCAAGCGGGACTACCGGAGTGTCCAAGGGCGTGATGCTGACCCACCGGAACCTGGTCGCGAACCTGGAACAGGTCGGTGTCGGCTGGAAGGTCGAGGAGGCCGATGTCCTCTCGGCCGCGTTGCCGTTCTTCCACATCTACGGGTTCACGATCATCCTGAACGCTGCCCTCCGCGCCGGGGCCACGCTGGTGACCCTTGGGCGTTACAGCCTCACTTCCTATCTGCGGATGGTGCAGGACTTCAAAGTCACTCGCGCCCTCCTGGCACCGCCGATGGTCCTCGACCTGGCCATCGCGCGCGAAGTCGACGACTACGACCTCTCGTCCCTGAGGCTCGCCAGCTGCGGTGCGGCACCTCTGGACGTGGAAGTGACCCTGCGGGCGGAGCGCAGGATCGGCTGCCTCATCCGCCAGGGCTACGGCATGACCGAGGCGAGTCCGGGCACCCACCTCGTGCCCGACGATCTGTTCGAGACCACGCCGGCGGGTTCGGTCGGGCTGTTGGTTCCCAACACGGAGGCTCGCCTCGTGGACCCCGTCAGCGGTCAGGACGCTGGTCCTGGGGAGCCGGGGGAGTTGTGGGTCCGTGGTCCCCAGGTGATGGCCGGCTACTTGCACAATCCCGCGGCGACAGCCGAGACCGTTGTCGACGACGGCTGGCTGAGGACTGGTGACATCGTCCGGGTGGATGAGAACGGGGTTTTCTGGGTCGTCGACCGCCTCAAGGAGCTGATCAAGTACAAGGGATATCAGGTGGCTCCCGCAGAGCTTGAGTCGGTGCTGCTGACACATCCCGATGTGCTTGATGCCGCCGTGGTCGGCGTTCCGCACGCCGAGGGCGGAGAGGCGCCCAAGGCCTTCGTGGTCACCGCCCGGGCCCTTGATGCGTCCGAGCTCATGGCCTGGACGGCCGAGCGCGTTGCGCCCTACAAGAAGGTCCGGGAGATCGAGTTCATCGACGAGATTCCCAAGTCGCCTGCCGGAAAGATCCTCCGGCGGCTGCTCAGGAGCTGACTCTCATCGAGAACGGTCAGTACATCATGAAGGCACTCAGGCACCCGATCGGCCCGACCGGGTCCGCGGTTCCACGAAGAGACCCGCGTCGCCGTCGAGCTGCGATTCCGACTGCAGCCCGAACTGCACGCTCACAGCAGTGACAGCGGTCACCACAATGCTGCCATTCAATGGGATGGTGATGGTGACGCCAGTCACTTGCGACTGACACTCTGCGCAAGGCCATCGCAGGCTCGCCGCCGACCGCTCGTGCGGTCGCATCGGCCGCTACGACTTTCCATCGTAAAGGCGAATCTATGACATGGCGCACGACCCAGCCCGCCACACTTTGTGAGGCGTTCCAGAGAATCGCTGTCATCGACCCCCACGCCGTTGCCGTGCGCAATGTCGGCGGCTCCCAGACCCTGACCTGGGGCGAGTACGCCCACAAGGTCCGCCTCGTGGCGGCAGGCCTGGACAGCCTCGGCGTCGCGCGGGGCGACACAGTGGCTCTGATCATGTCCAACCGGATCGAGTTCTATCCGGTCGATGTCGGGGTACAGCACCTCGGCGCGACGTCGTTCTCCGTCTACAACACCTTGGCAGCCGACCAGCTGGAGTACGTCCTCTCCAATGCCGGCAACAAGGTTGTCGTGTGCGAGCCACAGTACGTCGAGGTGATCCGCGCCTCCCGAGTCCCGATCGACCACCTCATCGTGCTCGACGAACCCGTCGACGGCGCGATCACCCTCGACGACCTGATGGCGCGCGGATCTGCCAACACCACCTTCGACTTCGAGGCGACCTGGCAGGCGGTGCATCCCGACGACGTCGTCACGCTCATCTACACCTCAGGCACGACCGGCAACCCCAAGGGCGTCGAGATGACGCACTCCAACATCGCCTTCGAGTGCGCCACAGTGACGTCCGTGCTCCCTGCCGAGTTCGGGGACCGGATCACGTCTTTCCTCCCGTCGGCGCACATCGCCGACCGGTTCAGCGCGCTCTACCTGCAGATGTGGGCTGGGGTCCAGATCACCGTCGTACCCGACCCGCGCCAGATTGCCGCCGCCGTCCGCGACTGCCGGCCGACCATCTGGGGCGCCGTGCCGCGGGTGTGGGAGAAACTCAAGGCAGCCACCGAGAACATCGTCGCCACCGAGCCCGACGAACAACGCCGTCAAGACATGCAGTGGGCCTTTGCCGTCGCGTCCCGCAAGGCGCGGGCGGACCTCGCCGGCGAGCCGGTCTCCGACGAGTTGGCTGCGGAGTACGCCAAGGCCGACGCCGCCGTGCTGTCGTCGGTGCGGGCCAAGCTCGGCTTCGATCAACTGAAGTGGGCTATCTCGGGGGCCGCTCCTATCCCGGCTGAGACGCTCGCGTTTTTCGGCGGGCTCGGGGTGCCGATCACCGAGATCTGGGGAATGTCGGAGCTCTCGTGCATCTGCAGCGTCGTGCCGCCGGCCGAGCACCGGCTCGGGACCATCGGCAAGATCCTCCCCGGCATGCAGGCCCGGATCGCCGACGACGGAGAGTTGCTGGTCCGCGGGCCGCTGGTGATGAAGGGCTATCGCAAGGAGCCCGCCAAGACCGCCGAGGCCTTCGACCCGGACGGATGGCTGGCGACCGGTGACGTGGTGACGATGGACGGCGACGGCTACCTCACGATCATCGACCGCAAGAAGGAGTTGATCATCACCGAGGGCGGGAAGAACATCTCACCGGCCAACGTCGAGAACGTCATCATGGCCGCCACGCCCCTGGCCGGCGTCGTCGTCAGCATCGGCGACGCTCGCCCATACATGACGGCCTTGGTCACCCTTGACGCCGAGGGCGCCGCCGCGTACGCCGCGCGCCGAGGCCTGCCGGACGCGTCGGCCAAGGCACTCGCCGACGATCCCGAGGTCGTCGCCGCGATCTGCGCCGGCATCTCTGCCGGTAACGCGAAACTGTCCCGGGTCGAGCAGATCAAACGGTTCCGGATCCTGCCCACCTTCTGGGAGCCGGGTGGCGGCGAGCTCACGCTCACCATGAAGCTGCGGCGGAAGCCGATCCTTCAAAAGTACGCCGCCGAGATCGCCGAGCTCTATTCCGCAACACCCGGCCCCGGGGTGCTCGAACCGACGAGCTGAGGCGACCGCAACAAGCTGAGCGGCCGAGACCTCGGCCTCTGACGTCCTCGGGCAGCCGAATGGGCGCTTTCGAAATGGAGTTCCGCATGTCCTATCCCCACCTTCTCGCACCCGTCGACCTTGGATTCACGTGTCTGCCGAACCGAGTGCTGATGGGCTCGATGCACGTGGGGCTGGAGGAGGTCGAGCACGGCTTCGAGCGGATGGCGGCGTTCTACGCCGAGAGGGCCCGAGGGGGCGTCGGTCTGATCGTCACCGGGGGCATCGCGCCGAACGAAGCCGGGTTGCCGATTGAAGGAGGCTCCAAGCTCACCACGGCCGACGAGATCGATCGGCACCGCTTGATCACTGAGGCCGTCCACCAGGCTGGTGGACGGATCGCGATGCAGATCCTGCACGTTGGCAGGTACGGCCACCATCACGGCGTGGTCGCGCCCAGCCCGATCCAGGCGCCCATCAGCGACTACCTGCCCCGCGAACTCAGTTCCGCCGAGGTGGAGCGGACGATCGCGGACTTTGCGACCTGCGCCGCACTGGCCAAGCAGGCCGGGTACGACGGTGTTGAGATCATGGGCTCCGAGGGCTACCTGATCAATCAGTTCATCGTCCGGCGCACCAACCAGCGCACCGACGGGTGGGGCGGCAGCTACGAGAATCGAATGCGCTTCCCGGTCGAAGTCGTCCGCGCGGTGCGCGAGGCAGTCGGGCCCGACTTCATCCTGATCTACCGACTGTCGATGCTGGACCTGGTCCCGGACGGGTCCACGTTTGACGAGGTCGTCACTCTGGCCAAGGCTGTCGAGTCGGCGGGAGCGACCATCATCAACACGGGAATCGGCTGGCACGAGGCCCGCATCCCGACAATCGCCACGTCGGTACCCCGCGCTGCGTACGCCTGGGTCACCAAGCGCCTCATGGGCGCCGTGGAGGTGCCACTGGTGACGAGCAATCGGATCAACACACCAGACAAGGCGGAGGAGCTACTCGCCGGTGGATACGCCGACATGGTGTCCCTCGCCCGCCCCTTCCTGGCCGACCCGAACTTCGTCAGCAAGGCGGCCAACGGAAGCGCGCACACCATCAACACCTGCATCGGCTGTAACCAGGCCTGCCTCGACCACACCTTCGCCGGGAGGGTCACCTCTTGCCTGGTCAATCCTCGCGCGTGCCACGAGACGGAGATCGTTCTCGGTCCGACGCGGCGGACGAAGCGAGTCGCCGTGGTCGGCGCCGGCCCAGCGGGACTCGCCGCCGCAACGGCCGCAGCCGAGCGGGGCCACCAGGTGGAGTTGTACGACAGCGCCGATGTCATCGGCGGCCAGCTGAACGTGGCGCGCCAGGTACCTGGCAAGCAGGAGTTCGATGAGACCCTCCGCTATTTCCGGCACCGGATCGACGCCACCGGCGTCGCGCTCCGGCTGGGAGCGACGGTCTCCGCCACGGACCTGCTCGGCTACGACGAGGTCGTCCTCGCGACGGGAGTTCGTCCCAGAACGCCGGACATCGCGGGCATCGATCATCCGATGGTGTTGGGCTATCTCGACGTGCTGCGCGACAAGCAGCCCGTGGGTAGGAGGGTCGTGATTCTCGGCGCAGGTGGAATCGGCTTCGATGTGGCCGAGTACCTCACCGACAGCGGACGAGACCTCAGCACGAACGTCCCCGAGTTCCTGGCCCAGTGGGGAGTCGACCCCGACCAGCGAGACGCTGGTGGACTCAAGGCTCCGCTCCGGTCGCCATCCCCTCGGTATGTCACGCTCATGCAGCGAAAGTCGACGAAGGTCGGTGCCGGGCTGGGCAAGACGACGGGCTGGATCCATCGCACCGAACTCAAGCACCGTGGCGTCGAAATGATCGCAGGAGTGACGTACGACCGTATCGACGACGAAGGCTTGCACTACCGCGTCGGTGACGAGAAGCAGGTGCTCGCGGTCGACAACGTCGTCTTGTGCACCGGCCAGGAGCCCAACCGGGACCTCCACGACCCTCTGCAGTCGGCCGGCATCCCGGTGCACCTCATCGGAGGAGCGGACATCGCGGCCGAGCTGGATGCCAAGCGCGCAATCGACCAGGGCACCCGGCTCGCGGCTGCTCTCTGACTTGCGCCTTGGCTGGCCGCATCAAGCCTTGATGTCGGATGGATGGGTTGCCAGCGGGATCACTTTGACGTCCATGAAGGGGGAACGACGGTAGGTCTGCCGGCAGGTCGTGGAGCCCGTCGCTGGAGTTGACGTCGAAGATGGAGATGTTGGCCTATTCCCCGACGATCCGCCACAGGTGCGGCCACTTGCCGGCGCGCTGCAGATCCTGTGCGTAGGTGTTCTCGCGCGCCACGACTTCGGCTCGCACCGCGGCGTCGAGGTCGTGGGGGAAGCGGACGTCCATCCGGGGCGTGGAAGAGCATGTGTCTCCCGCTTCAGCGGTCGGTGCGGTAGCGGGCGAGCTTGCCGGGGTCGATCTCCACGCCCAGGCCCGCTTCGGGACGCACCGCGAGCTCACCCATGGATCTGGAGCGGCTCTGTGAGCAGGTCGTCGCTCTTGTTGAGGAAGTTGAGGAGCTTGCCGGCGCGCCGGGAGGTCAGCCGGCAGGCCGCGCCGAATACGACGGTGTCCGGGCCGCGGTTCTTCGGGGTGCGTCGATCGCCTGCGACAGGGGTGGCTGCGTCATGTGGAGGCGGTCGGCGGCGCGGCCGAAGTGACGTTCCTCGGCGACGGCGACGAAGTAGCGCAGGTGCCGCAGATCCATACGGCCACCATCTCAATCTGACCCGATATTGATACTTCACCCTATCGCTGATCGCGTCTACCGTCGTTGTCATGACGTCGCTGGCCAGTGCCTTTCTCTATGCCGCGGTGCGGACCCCGTTCGGCCGGTTCAACGGCGCCCTGGCGGGTGTGCGCCCCGACGATCTCGCCGCCGCGCTGATCGAGTCGCTGCTCGTGAAGACGCCGGGCCTCGACCCGGCCGCGGTCGAGGAGGTGGTGTGGGGCAACGCGAACGGTGCGGGGGAGGAGAAACGCAACGTCGGCCGGATGGCGGCGCTGCTGGCAGGGCTGCCGACCGGTGTGCCCGCGACCACGGTCGGAACCGACAGCGAGGACTCCTCCTCGTCAACACGGAGGATCCGGCCGCATCCCACAACGTTTGGTAGCGGTCGGCAAGGCGCCGATCCAACCCCGAGGGTTGAGTCCAGTTAGCTCGTCGAGGAGGGGCAAGTTGGCCAGATCTACCTCTGGGGAGTCGGTCCTGGAACGCGTCGTACGCATCCTTGATGCGTTCGGGCCAGACACCCCGGCGCTTCAGGTCTCGCAGATCGCCACGCGAGCCAAGCTTCCTCTCTCGACCGCCTCGCGCATGGTCGACGAGCTCATTGACCATGGCTTGTTGCGGCGCGATGCCCACCGCCATGTGCGAATTGGTGTCCGCCTTTGGGAGCTCGGCCAGCGCGCCTCACCCACGCTGGGGCTGCGCGAGGCAGCTCTGCCGTTCATGGAGGACCTGCACGCGGTCACCGGCCACCACGTTCAGATAGGTGTGCTGCAAAACGACGAGGTGCTCTTCGTTGAACGACTGAGTGCACGCAGCTCGGTCATCAACTTCACCCGCATCGCCGGACGGCTCTCCCTCCACGCCTCCTCCTCCGGGCTGGTCCTGCTTGCACACGCTGGGCGCACCCTGCAGGAGCGCATCCTGAACTCTCCGATGGAGCGCTTCACCGACGCGACCATCACCACCGAGGCAGCACTGCGTTCAGAGCTGGCCCGCATCCGACACGATGGCTACGCATTCTGCCCCGGCTTCCTCCACCCGGACGCCACCGGCATCGCCGCCCCCATCCGGGACAGCAGAAACCGCGTCATCGCAGCGCTTTCGGTCGTCGTACCGAACGACGACGCCGCGCGTTCACACATCCCCGCGCTGCTCGCTGCGGCACGGGGAACCCACCGCCTCTTGGTCGGCCCGTCGGCGGAGCAGCCCAAACTGGACGATCACGAGCAGTGACAGCGGTAACCACGATGCTGCCATTCAATGGGATGGCGCTGGTGACCCTAGTCTCCGGCGAGCGACAGTCTGCGCATGTCCATCGCACTCTCGCCCGGTCGTGCGGTCGCATCGACCGCTACGACGTTGGTCGTGGCCTCCAAACGCATCGTCGCCGACGGGGTCGCCCAGCTCACGCTGCGTGATCCCAGCGGTGCGCGGCTGCCGGACTGGGCGCCCGGAGCGCACATCGACCTTGTGCTGACCGCGCCCGACGGCTCGCAGTACTCACGGCAGTACTCCTTGTGCGGCGACCGATGGGACGCCTCGACCTACCAAATCGCGGTCCTCCGTGAACCCGCCGGCCGCGGAGGCTCAGCGCTGGTTCACGACCACCTCGCCGAAGGAGACGTCGTTGGCGTCGGTGGCCCGCGCAACAACTTCGCCCTTGTTCCGGCCGACCGGTACCTCTTCATCGCGGGCGGCATCGGGATCACTCCCATCCTCCCGATGGTTGCTGCAGCTGAACGACTCGGTGCCGGCTGGAAGCTGCTCTACGGCGGACGTACGCGCGCCTCGATGGCGTACCTGCCCGAGCTCCAGACCTATGGAGATCGGGTCCAGGTGTGCCCGCAAGACGAGTTCGGCCTGCTGGACCTGGCCGCTGCACTCACGGACTTCGAGCACGGCACAGGCAAGGTTTACTGCTGCGGGCCCGCGCCCCTCCTGGATGCGCTGGCCTCGGCGACGCACGAGTGGCCAGCCGGAGCAGTGCGAACCGAGCGCTTCGTACCGAAAGAACAGGACGCTCCGACGCGTACGACCCCGTTCGTCGTCGACCTCGCCAGGACTGGCGGATCTGTGACGGTCGAGCCCGATGTGTCGATTCTCGACGCCCTCGACCGTCACGGAGTGAACGTTCTGTCCTCGTGTAGGGAGGGCACGTGCGGAACCTGTGAGACAACCGTCCTCGAAGGCGCTCCGGACCACCGCGATTCGCTCCTCTCCGACGCCGAGCGGGAAAGCGGTGACTGCATGTTCGTCTGTGTGTCGCGCTCCATCGGTGACCGACTCGTGCTGGACCTGTGAGGAGAGCGTCATGACTACGTCGAATCCAGAGGCTGCTCGGCTCCCGCTCGAGGCCTCGGAGCCACTCGGCGGCCTCGGGGGCGTTCCGACAATCGACGCCGACCCGTTCGGGCACGACATCCTCGAGGACCCGTCGGAGTTCCACGAGCAGCTGCGTGGGGCCGGCCAGGTCGTCTACCTGCCCCGCTACGACGTGTTCGCGATGGGGCGCTACGCCGACGTCCGGGCTGCGCTCGTCGATTGGCAGTCGTTCCAGTCCGCAGCAGGAGTGGGCCTCAGCAACTTCAAGTACGAGAAGCCATGGCGGCCGCCGAGCCTGCTGCTGGAGACCGATCCGCCGCACCACGACGCACCACGCGTCGTGCTCTCCTCGATCCTGTCGGTTCGTGCCCTCCGAAAGCTCCGGGACGCCTGGATGGCTGACGCCGAGCAGCTGGTCGGTGACCTGGCCGAACGAGCGACCGGCAAGGTGCTGGAGATCGACGGGTACGCCGACCTGGCGGCCGCGTTCCCGATCCGAGTGTTCCCCGACGCGGTAGGCATCGGACAAGAAGGCCGCGAGAACCTTCTGCCGTACGGCGACCACCTGTTCAACGCCTTCGGCCCGAGCAACGACCTGGTCCAGAAGGGCGCGGACCGCATCGGCGACATCTCCACATGGGTCAACACACAGTGCGCCCGCGACGCCCTAACCGCCGGAGGGTTCGGCGAGGCCATCTGGGCGGCGGCTGACCGCGGCGACATTACTCACGAGCAAGCACCCGTCATCGTCCGCTCACTGCTCTCCGCAGGCGTCGACACCACCGTGCACGGCATCGCAGCTGTTCTCCACGCCTTCGCCAGCCACCCGCATGAATGGGACGCACTCAGAGGCGACCGCGACCGCATCCGCGTCGCCTTCGACGAAGCCGTTCGCTGGGAATCCCCCGTACAGACGTTCTTCCGCACCGCCACCACAGACGTCCGGATCGGCGACGTCACCATCCCGGAGGGACGAAAGATACTGATGTTCCTCGGAGCCGCCAACCGCGACCCGCGCCGCTGGGACAACCCCGACGTGTACGACCTCGCCCGAGACCCCTCCGGTCACGTGGGCTTCGGCATGGGCATACACCAGTGTGTGGGACAGCATGTAGCTCGGCTCGAAGCGGAGGCGCTGTTGCACGCCCTTCTCGACCGCGTGTGCCGCATCGAGATCGCTGAGGCGCCTGAACGTCACCACAACAACACGCTCCGAGCGTGGAAGTCGATCCCCCTGCGGTTCCACCTGAGCTGATTCCCTATAGGGGATCGCCTGTCAAGCGGGTCTCTTGTTGGCCTGGGCGCCGGGTGCCGTTGAGGATCGTTGGTGGGGAAGGCCGCCCCGTAGCAACGGGTCTCGCTGGGACTGTTCGGGGGGCCTTCCCCGTCTTCCTGCTGCGGCGTCGGGCCCGGACCTCGGGTGGGACGGTCCAGTGTTCGGCGATGATCGCTTGCGCCTCACTCGGGGTAACCGCACAGGCGTTGGTGTCGCAGATGACGTAGGGCATCTGGCGGTGCATCACGGTCCAGAAGCGTTCGGCGAGGTTGGCTGCGACCACGAATAGTGGGGTCTCATCAAATGCTGGGGGTCGATTGTTGTCGCGCTTGGGTGGGTGTGGTGTTGGTCCATCGTTTGTAGGCGCGGCGGAACTCGCGCGGGTCGTGGTAGCCGAGTTCGGCTGCGATGGCGGTGATCGACCTGCGTGTCTGCGTCAGCAGTACGTCGGCCTGCTGCCGCCGTACCCGGTCCTGGATCGTGCCGAAGGTGTACCCGGCTTTGGCGAGGTGACGATGAAGGGTGCGGGGACTCATGCCGAGCGCGTCAGCGACCTGCGTCGCCGTTCGGCGGGAGCGGAGGTCTTGGCGAAGTGTTCCTTCGACGGCTGCGACGAGGTCGTCGACCGGGTCGGAGTCCAGGATCGCGCGAGTGGCGTGCAGAGCGGCCTCGAACTGGGTGGCGTTCGCCGTGGGAACGCGCCGCTCTTCGAGGGCACTGGGCATCGTGAGGGTCGTGCGTTCGCAGTCGAAGGTGACCGGGCAGCGCCACAGTCGGGTGTACTCCGCAGCCCACGGTGGCGGCGGGTAGGACAGTTCCGCGGCCAGCGGGCCGGATGACGGACCGAACATGAGCCGGGTGAGGACCACGATCCCGGCGAACGCCTCCTCGCTGAGGAAGACCAGCAGGTCCGGCTCGTGGGTGCGGGGCAGGAGCTCGACCACGTTTCCCTGGTCCGTGCGGGACACGAGGTAGTCCATCATCGTGCCCGCCCCTTGCTGGAACCGGGTCGCGACCTTTAGGGCTTCGGCGCCCGTCGACGCGGACCGCACGGCGGTGCCGAGCGTTCCCCAGGTGAGGAGCGGGTCGCGGCTTCCGATCATGAGGCCGATCGGTCCGGCGGGCAGTTCCTTCAGGGCGCGGCGTATCACGGTGATCGCCTGCCGGTAGGAGACCAGCGTCCGGGGCTGCTCGAGTCGGGCCCGGTCCAGGCCCGTGCCCGCGAACCACCTGGCCGTCTCGATTCGGTGGTGGTCGGCCATTTCGAGCAACCCGGTCAGGGTCAGCGGAGGAATCGTGGCCTGCGTCAGCTTCGGTTTCTCCACGGTCCGCCTCCTGGGCATCCTGCCGCCGCACTATCCCTCCACCCGAGGTGAGGAGGGTGCGCGTTCGCGCCATGACGGGGGGAAATGTTGCCACAAGCGTCACGCGGCGCCCAGATCCGGGCGGCGCGCTCCTACCGTCGCTCAACCGTTCGTGGTCGCGGCAGGCAATCGGCCGCCGCGCAGCGATGCCGTCGCCCCACGGGCCAGGAGGCGGAGCAAGGCGGAGGAGGAACACGCGATGAGCGACGTGATGAAGCTGGGGTGCGTGGGCGTGCACGTGCTCGACCATCTGGTGATCGGGATCGAGTCGATCCCCGAGCGCAACGAGGGTCAGCTGGTCGAGACCATCCGCGCCACCGCCGCCGGCACGGCAGGCGGGACAGCGCTGGTGGCGGCGCGGCTGGGAGCCGACGTCCGCAGCGTCGGAGCGATCGGGGACGACGTTCTCGCGGACACACTCGTGGCGCTCCTGGCCCGCGAAGGCGTGGACACCTCCGGCCTGGTGCGCAAGGAGGGCCACCAGACATCGGCCTCCGTGCTGCCCGTCCGTCCGGGCGGCGACCGCCCGGCCTGGCACTGCATCGGGGCGAACGCGGCGTTCACCCTCGGCGACGTCTCCGACGAGTTGCTGCGTGACCTGACGCATCTGCACCTCGGCGGTCCGGAGTTCCTCGGCGGCGACGCCGCCGCCTCGCTGCTGGCCCGGGCACGCTCGTGCGGTGCGACGACCTCGGTCGACATCCTCGCCCCCGGCGACCCGGGAATGCTGGAGTGGATCGCGGCCGCGCTGCCCCACACCGACTACCTGCTGCCCAACCACGAGCAGGTGCTGGGCTTCACCGGCGCCGACGACCTGGTCACTGGCGCCCGCGCGCTCGTGAGCGCCGGCGCCGGGTGCGTGGCGGTGACCCACGGCGCCCATGGCGCGGTGGTGGTGACCGCGGACGAGGTGGTGGAGGTTCCGGCCTTCGCGGTGAAGGTTGTCGACACCACCGGGTGCGGCGATGCGTTCAGCGCGGGCTTCCTTTGCGCCCGGTCGCTCGGGCTCGGGCTGCGGGAGGCGGCCGAGCTGGGCTGCGCGACGTCGGCACAGGCCGCCGGCGGCCTCGGGACCGACGCCGGCACCTACACGCTCGACGACGTCCGCGCATTCGCCGCGACCGCCGACCGCCTGGACGTGCGGTGAACCCCCGTAAGAAGCCGGCCGCGACGACGTTGATGGTCTGCGCGGTATACGGCGCCCAGGGGCTCGGCTACGCCGCGGTCGTCACCGCGCTTCCCGCGGCCAAGGACCGCATGGACTTCAGCGACGCCGTCCTCTCCGCGATCCTGCTCGGGGTCTGCGTCGCCGCGGTGTTCGGGTCGGGACTGGCGGATGCGGTCGCCGTGCGCCGCGGGAGCCGGAGTGCGCTGTGCCTCGGATTCCTGCTGCAGTTCGCGGCCATGGCCGGGATGAGCCTCGCCCACGACCGAGGCGTCTATCTGGGCGCGGTCGCCGTCTACGGCTTGGGCCTGGGCACGGTCGACGCCGGCAGCAACATGCAGGGCGTCGCCCTGCAAAGCCGCGCCGGAGTGCCCATGATGGGCCGCCTGTACTCGGCCTTCACCGCCGGCGGCATCATCGGAGCGCTCCTCGCCGCGGCTCTGGCCACCGGCGGTGTCTCCGCGCTCACCCTGGTCGGGGGCGTTGCCCTGCTGCAGCTCACCGTGGCACTCACCGGCCGCGTCTGGCTCGTGCCGCAGCCTCCGGCCCGAACGGCGGACACCACTTCGCCCGATCGCCGGAGCACCCCACTCCCGCGAGCGGCGATCTGGGCTGTCGGGTCGCTCGTCCTCGTCGCATACGTGCTCGACGCGGCGGTCTCGACCTGGAGCACCGTCTATCTCTCCGACGGTTTGAAGACCTCCGATGCCGTCGCGCCGACTGGCTATGCGGCCTACCTGGCGATGGTCCTGCTCGCCCGGCTCGTGACCGACCCGGCCGTGCTGCGCTGGGGCCGGCGTGCCGTCGGTGTGTGCACCATCCCTCTCGGAACGATCGGGTGCGCCCTCGTCGTCGTCGGCCCGGGCGCCGCCGCGGCGGTCGCCGGATTCGCGGTCGCCGGGATCGCCACCGGCGTCCTGGTGCCGATCGCCTTCGCGGCCGCCGGTCAGCTGCTGCCCGCCCGCAGCGACGAGGTCATCGCCCGCGTCAACGTCTTCAACTATGCCGGCGCCGTCACCGGGGCCGTCGTCCCGGGCCTGCTCGGCTCAGGTGCCGCCCTCCGGCTCGGGTTCGTGGCACCCGCGCTCGCGCTGCTGCTCGTGCTGCCCATCGCCCGCCGGCTCCCGACCCGTACCTCTGCTTCCCCCAAGCCTCTTCCCGAAGGAGAACCAGCGTGACCGACAGCTTCGACGTCGATGTCGTAGTGGTGGGCGCCGGACTTTCCGGCCTCGCCGCCGCCCGCAGCCTGCAGCGGCACGGGCTGCGCGTGAAGGTGTTCGAGGCGCTCGACAGGGTCGGAGGCCGGGTCCACTCCGCCACCGTCGCCGATGCGCATGTCGACCTCGGAGGCACCTTCGTCGGCCCCGACCACGACCGCATCAACTCCCTCGCGGACGAGGTCGGCGTGGGCCGCTACCTGACGCACGAGGCCGGGGACACCCTGCTGCTGTGGCGCAAGGACCGCAAGCGGTACCGCGGGGCCGCCCTCCCGATCGGTGCGACCTCCCTGCTGGACCTCGCCCGTATCCGTTCCTCCCTTGAGCGGATGAGCCGCAAGATCCCCGTCGGCCGGCCGTGGGACGCCCCCGATGCGGCAGGCCTCGACGCCCAGACCCTCGGCAGCTGGCTCACCGCCAAGCACGCCGGCCAGGCGACCAAAGACCTGCTGGCGGTGGTGTGCAAGACCTCGTGGGGCTGCGAACCCTCGGAGATCTCGCTGCTGTACGTGCTGCACTACATCGCCCAGGCCGGCGGGCTCGACCCGATGCTCGACACCCGCGGCGGCGCGCAGGAGCAGCACTTCGTCGAAGGCTCGCACGAGGTCGCGGTCCGCGTCGCCGACGGACTGGGCGCGGACACCGTCCGCCTCGGGTCGCCGGTCCTGCGGATCGACTGGAGCGACCACGCCGTGACCGTCCACACCGACGACGGCCCCACCACCGCACGCCGCGTCATCGTTGCGGTTCCGCCGGCCATGCGACGCCGGATCCGGTTCGTCCCCGACCTTCCCGCCGCACACCGGCACCTTTCACAGCGCTGGTCGCCCGGCGTCCTGTCCAAGATCTACGCCGTCTACGACACGCCGTTCTGGCGCGAACAGGGCCTCAGCGGCATGACGATCTCCGACGAAGGCCCCGTCTTCATCACCTTCGACGCCAGCCCTCCCGACGCCTCCCGCGGCGTCCTGCTCGGCTTCATCGGAGGCGACTACGCACGCGAGTGGGACGCGGTGGACGCCGACGAACGGCGGGTGCGCGCACTCTCGGCGCTCGCGGACCTCTTCGGTGAACGCGCCCTGAAACCACGCGGCTACACCGATCAGCGGTGGGGCGAGGAGGACTGGCTCGGCGGCGGGCCCACGGCAGCACCGGGCCCCGGAGCGGTCGCCTCGTTGCACGCCCGGCTGACAGAGCCGGTCGGCCCCATCCACTGGGCCGGCACCGAGACCGCGCGACGTTGGGCCGGATTCATGGACGGCGCGGTCGCAGCCGGCGAACGCGCCGCCCGCGAGACCGCCATCGAACTCACCACGACCACGCCCTACGAGAAGGCACGCCGATGACCTGGAGCCGCTACCACAGCCAGCTGACCACCGCCACCGCCCCCCAGCTGTGGGAGCGCTGGACGAACGCCGCCTACTGGCAGCTCGACGATCCCGGCGTCGCATGGGCCCAGATCGACGGCCCCCTCACCGTCGGAACCACCGGAGTCGTCAAGGACCACGGCACCCCGGCCCAGAAGATCGAGTTCACCCGCGTCGAACACGAACGCGCCATGGACTTCGTCATCCGGCTGCCACTGGCCACCCTGACCATCACCCACGACATGGAGCCCGCCGGCGAGGGCATGCGCACCACCCACGGCGTCGTCCTCGACGGCCCCCTGCACCGCCTCTACGCCGCGTTGCTCGGCGGGAAACTCGCACGCCAACTCCCCGTCGTGGTCCGCAACGTGACGGCCGGCGCCCTGAAGCGCTGAGCCGCCCGAACAGCCACCACCCGATGCAGCGGCACAAGCAACGGCACAAGAACGGACGCGGTGACAACGCAGTGGACGACACACACGAACTGAAAACCCGGACAGCTCTGGTCGACGCGAGCCGGCACCTCCACGACACCGGGCTCGTCACCGGCACGTCGGGAAACCTCAGCGTCCGCACCGGCGACCAGGTACTCGTGACGCCGTCCGGGGTGAACTACCGGACGCTGGAACCCGCCGGCATCGCCCGCGTCACACTCGACGGCGAAATCCTCGACCCGGGCGCGAGCTCACCCTCCTCGGAAACCCCCCTCCACCTGGGGATCTACCGCACAACGGACGCCCAGGCCATCGTGCACACACACGCGCCGTGGGCCACCGCCCTCGGCCTGGTGCGCGACGAGCTGCCCAGCGTCCACTACGCCATCCTCCAGCTCGGAGGCCCAATCCGAGTGGCGCCCTACGCGACGTTCGGCAGCCAGGAACTCGCCGACAACGTGCGCCGCGCGATGCTCGACCGGAAGGCTGCGCTCATGCGCAACCACGGCGCAGTCACCAGTGGCGCCACATTGGCCGAGGCGGTCCACAACGCCGAATCGGTCGAATGGCTCGCACGCCTGTACATGCAGGCCGCCCAACTCGCAGAGCCGGCAACGCTGACAAGCGAGCAATTGGAGGACGTATGGCGCCGTGCCACAGCCAGCGGATATCAGCCCTGAACCAACCTCCAGGCGCCCGCGCCCCAACGCGCGCGCGGCCATAAACACCGAAATGGCGCGCCTGTGAGCCGTGCCAGGTCGAAAGCGAAAGGGATTTTGTGAGTCCGACCAGCCAAGCAGCCGCCAGTCGGCGCGGACACGCCGCCGCCACGTTCGACTCGCTCGACCCCGCCACCGGCGAGGTCGTCGGTACCCACCCGGTGCACACCGAGGAGGAGGTACGCGCGGCCGTCGACAGCGCCCGCACCGAGGCCGCCTGGTGGGCCGACCTCGGCTTCACCGTACGCAAGCGGCACCTGACGGCGTGGAAAGCCGCTCTGGTCCAGCGACTGCCCGAGCTGATCGAGACAGTGCACCGCGAGACCGGCAAACCGGTCGGTGACGCGACGCTCGAGGCAGGGCTCGCAATCGAACACATCGGGTGGGCCGCCGGACACGCGAGGAGAGTGCTCGGTCGGCGCAAGGTGTCCCCGGGCTTGCTGATGGTCAATCAGTCCGCGTCGGTGGCCTACAAGCCGCTGGGGGTGATCGGCGTGATCGGGCCGTGGAACTACCCGGTCTTCACACCGCTGGGGTCGATCGCCTACGCACTGGCAGCCGCAATGCCGTGGTCTTCAAGCCCAGCGAGTACACGCCGGGGGTGGGCGTGTGGCTCGCCGAGCGATTCGAGGAGGCCGTGGGCCGTCCGGTCCTCCAGGTCGTCACCGGCCTCGGTGCCACCGGCGCCACATCGCGGTCATCGGCTACGACGACCTCGACTTCGCGGCGTCCGCCGTCGAACCGCTGATCTCGGTGCGCCGACCTGCGTCGCCATGGGCCGACAGGCCGAATGCGACCCCGACGCGTCGCCGTTGGCCCCTGTCGGTGGGACGGGCACCGGCAGGGTGCCGTGGCGGTGCGCCTCCGGCCTCAGTGGCCTCGCGCGATCCATGTGGAGAGGTGCGGCGCCTCGTCGCCGATCGTGGTGTCCGCTCCGTGCCCGGTGCGGACGGTGGTGGCGGCAGGCAGCACCAGCAGGCGGTCGCGGATCGAGCGGATGATGGTGGGGAAATGGGAGTACGACCGCCCGGTCGCTCCCGGCCCGCCCGCGAACAAGGTGTCACCGGTGAAGACGGTGCCGAGGTCCGGCAGGTACAGGCAGATGGCACCCGGCGTGTGTCCGGGGGTGTGGAGGACACGCAGCTCTGTGCCGGCGACCTCGATGCGCTGGTTGTCGGAGAGGTAACCGTCGGGGTCGCGGTCCGAGTGGGTGTGCTTCCACAGCAGCCGGTCGTCCAGGTGGAGCAGGATGGGTGCGCCGGTGGCTGCGGCGAGCGCCGGTGCCGCGTTGATGTGGTCGTTGTGGGCGTGGGTGCACACGATGGCGACCAGCTTCCGGTCGCCGACCGCCTCGGCGACGGCGACGGCGTCGTGGGCAGGGTCGATGACGACCGCTTCATGATCGTCGCGGATGACCCAGACGTTGTTGTCGACGTCCCAGGTGCCGCCGTCCAGCGTGAAGAGGCCCGAGGTGACCACGCTTTCGATACGCAGGCCGGTCATTAGAAGATCACCACCGAGCGCAGGACGTCGCCCTTGTGCATGCGGGCGAAGGCGTCCTCGACCTCGTCGAGGACGATGGTCTCGGTGACGAAGGCGTCCAGGTCGAGGCGGCCCTGGAGGTAGAGGTCGATGAGCATGGGGAAGTCGCGGGAGGGCAGGCAGTCGCCGTACCAGGAGGACTTCAGGGCCCCACCGCGTCCGAAGACGTCCAGCAGCGGCAGTTCGACGGTCATCTCAGGGGTGGGCACTCCGACGAGGACGACGGTGCCGGCCAGGTCGCGGGCGTAGAAGGCCTGCCGGTAGGTCTCCGGCCGGCCTACGGCCTCGATCACCACGTTGGCGCCGAAGCCTCCGGTGAGGTGACGGATGGCCTCGACCGGGTCGGTGGTGCGGGAGTTGACCGTGTGTGTGGCGCCCAGGGACTTGGCGGTGGACAGCTTGCGGTCGTCGATGTCGACGGCAATGACCTTCGCCGCGCCGGCCAGACGTGCGCCGACCACGGCCGCGTCGCCGACACCGCCGCAGCCGATGACGGCCACGGTGTCGCCCCGGCCGACGCCGCCGGTGTTGATAGCGGCACCGATGCCCGCCATCACCCCGCAGCCCAGCAGCCCTGCGGCGGCCGGGGAGGCAGCCGGATCCACCTTGGTGCACTGACCGGCGGCGACGAGTGTCTTCTCTGCGAACGCACCGATGCCGAGGGCAGGCGAAAGCTCGGTTCCGTCGGGCAGGGTCATCTTCTGCCGCGCGTTGTGCGTGTCGAAGCAGTACTGCGGGCGGCCGCGCCGACAGGCGCGGCAACGGCCGCACACCGCACGCCAATTGAGGATGACGAAGTCACCCGGGGCCACGTCGGTCACGTCGGGTCCGACCTGCTCGACGACGCCTGCCGCCTCGTGGCCGAGGAGGAAGGGGAAGTCGTCGTTGATGCCGCCCTCGCGGTAGTGCAGGTCGGTATGGCAGACGCCGCACGCCTGCACCTTCACGACCGCCTCCCCCGGGCCGGGGTCGGGGACGACGATCGTCTCGACGTGTACCGCTTCGCCTTTGGTGCGGGCGACGACTCCGCGTACGTGCTGGGGCATGGGGGAGGGGTCCTTTCGGTGGGTAAGGCGGGGATCCGGTGAGTGTGGTCAGCTGGCAGGCAGGACGCGCACTGGCAGCGAAGACCACGAGCGCAGGGTGTTGTTGAGGTGCCGCCTCGGCTCGCCGGCCAGCGCCAGGTGTCCGACGCGGCGGGCGAGGGCGGTCAGCAGGGCCTCCGCTTCAAGGCGGGCTACGTGCTGGCCGACGCACTGGTGGATACCCATGCCGAAACCGACGTTGCCGGAGGGATCGCGGGTGAGGTCGAAGCGGTCGGGGTCGGCCCAGCGATCTGGGTCGCGGTTGGCGGAGCCGAGGAACATGAGGATCTTGCCGCCTGCGGAGATGCGGGTACCCGCGATGTCGACATCGGTCGTGGCGGTACGGAAGAAGGTCTGCACCGGAGACTGCCAGCGCACCGCCTCGTCGAACGCCACCCGCGCCAGCTCGGGGCGCTCACGCAGCCGCTGCCACTCCTCCGGGTGCGTGGCGAAGGCGTACAGCGCGGCGGCCAGTCCGTGCACGGTGGTGTCGATACCGGCGGTGAGCAGCGACCGCACGACCAGGGGCGCCTGCGCATGGGTGAGGTCACCGCGGTCGGCGGCGGCCCAGATCCGGGCACCGAAGCCGTCCTCGCTCAGCGCCTCACGGGCACACTGGGCGTTCACCCAGTCCGACAGCGCGCCGACGCGGTGCGCGTCGGCCTCGACAAGGGCGTTGCGCGGCCCGAAGGCGTTAAAGGCCATGTTGCCGTAGGGCAGCAGGTTTTTCCGCCCGTGCGAGCCGAGGCCGACGGCGTCGGGGAAGACACGCAAGGGGAACGCCGCCGCCAGCACCTCGAAGGCATCGAACTCCCTCCCTTGCTCAGCCAGTACGGTCGCGACGAGTTCCTCGGCCACCGCCTGCCACGTCTCCCGTAGTCGGCGCAGGCTGAGCGGGGCGAGGACGTCCCGCAACACGCGGCGCGGCGCGTCATGGTGGGGCGGGTCGGCCTCCAGCAGCAAACTCGGCGGGCGCCATGGCCTTTCGTGACGGAAGTTGGCCAGTCCCACTCCCGCGCCGGACTGGAAGGTCTGCCAGTCGACGAGGGCGGCGTACACCTCTTGGTAGCGGGTCAGGGCGTGGACGCCGTAATGCGACAGGCGGATGACGGGGCTGGCTTGGCGCAGCTGCCGGTGCAGGGGCTCGGGATGTTCCAGGTGGTCGGCGGCGAACGGGTCTGCGTCGCTGATCGGCGGCGACGCGGGAACGGCGGCTGTCTCGGTCATGGCGGCTCCACGAGATTGCGGCTGAGGGGGTTTGAGGCGACGTGGCTCGGAAGTCCGACCGCGCGGTTCGGTACCGGTCACCGGACGGTCAGAGGGCCAGGACGAGATGGTCGTAGTGCGAGCGGGACCCGCAGGGCAGCATGCAATCGCCCGCCGCACGTTCGTGGTCGGCCGGCACCGCGTCCCGGTGGTCTGGCGTGCCCTCCAGCACCGGGACGAGGCAGGTGCGCACGTGCCGTGTTCGCAGGAGGACAGCACCTCGGCACCGGCTCGGCGCACGGCGTGCAGCACGGACACGTCCGGGGTGACGGTGACCGTACGGTCGGTGCGCCGCAGTTCCACCTCAAAGGGCAGCCGGCGCGCGGGCTCGGAGCGGTCGGTGGCGGTGAAGCGCTCGGTATGCAGGCTGTGGTGGGGCCAGTGGGCGCACGCCTCCTGGACGGCCGCCAGGAGGGGAGCCGGTCCACAGCAGTACACCTTGGTACCGGGCAGCGGCTCGCCCAGCAACGCAGCCAGATCCAGCAGCCCGCACTTGTCCGGGGGCCTGATGTGCACCCGCTCGCCGTAGGCGTGCGTGAGGTCCGCGCGGAACGCCATCGAGGCGCGGCTACGGCTCCCGTAGAGCAACTCCCACGCCGCGCCGACCAGTTCTGCCTGCTGGATCAACGGCAACAGCGGGGTGATTCCGATGCCGCCCGAGATGAACAGGTAACGGCCGGCGGGCACCAGGGGGAAGTGGTTGTGCACCCCGCCGAAGCTCACCCGGGCACCGGGCATGAGCCGGTTGTGCACGTACGCCGACCCACCGCGCCCGGCCGACTCACGCAGGCCGGCGATGCGGAAACTGTGCGGGTCTCACAGGTCACCGCACAGGGAGTACTGCCGGGTCGTCCCGTCCGGCAGCACGAAAGCGATGTGCGCCCCCGGCGTCCAGTCCGGCAGGCGGACACCGTCGGGATGGTCGAGCGCGAGGGACACGACGCCGTCCGCGACGACATCCTTGGCACGGACCCGCAAGGAGAGGGCGGATGTGGGGTGGGGCGGGGCATTGCGGACAGCAGGTTGTGCACGACCACGTTGTCGCCTCCCTCCTGTGGAATGCAGGAAGGATGCACGTGGCCGCCGGCACGGCGCGACGGCATTCTCATTGAGTGAGAGACGCTTTTTTTCGCGAGTCACACTGCCGTCACACAGCGGGCCCCTCTCGTCCGGTGGGCGCGCCCAGTGCACGGGAAGCGCCTCGCGCGGCCGTCCGCAGGACGGGAACGACCGCCTGGGCGCCCGCGTCATTGGGGACGACGACCGACAGCGCCGCCAGCACCCTGCCGTCCGCACCACGCACCGGGGCGGCCACACCGAGGGCGTCCTCGTGGATAGCCGGGGCAGTAGGCGTACCCCCGCTTGCGGACGTCGGCCAGGACTGCCTGCAGTCGGCTCGGCGTGGCCGGGGTCGTTGGCGTGTAGGCGGTGAGCGGGCCTGCCAGCTGCCGTTCCCTGAGGTCTGCCGGGCCGTGGGCCCCTTCCTGGCTCAGCGCCTGCGGGAGTGGTCACTCCTTCGCGCCATCACGCTCAACCTGCCCTGGCAACCGGACGACCTGCTCGCGTCATCCAACTGGCTCCAGCTCATGACCGCCCCCGGGACGAACATCGAGGCCGTCGAGATCCTCGCCGAAGCCGGCCGCACCAAGCGGATCCGCAACCCACAACTCTTGACTATTGCTCGGAGGCTCCTGGGGGGGAGCACTGGAGCAACGTAGGCGATCCGCCCCTCGGTGGCGGCAGACCTCGGGCAGTGACAGTCGGCACCGGAACCCTGATCGCCGCGAAGATTCCGGTGCACGAGTAGCGCGGGCTGTCAGTCGTCATCATCGTCGTCCGGTTCGGACTCCCGGGTGGAGGCCAGATCAAGGATGTAGCGTTCGTCGGCAGGACACTGGTTCCATGCCTGACGGATCTGCGCCGGGGTCCAGTCATCGGTGATGCTGCTCAGCTTCTCGTCGTAGTAGGCGGAGGCCGCTTCGCGTCCGGCCCACCACACGTAGCCCTCGTACACGCCCGGTCGGGGCAGGGTCATCTCGCCGGCGGGCCCCAGAGTCAGCTGGTTCACGACGAGGGTGCGGGCCATGGCGTAGTTGAAGTCGAGCGGCAGCGGACCGACTCGGCGGCCTGCCGGTCCTTCAGGCCAAGCAGGAACTGCAGCACACAGACGGTGGCCAGATGAGCGGGCGAAAGCCCCGGACGCCCGTCCCTGGGGTACCAGTCCGCGAAGTCCTCGTCACACCACAGCCCGTCCACCCGATCCCACCCATTTCGCCGTCGTGCCACCCGGGTTGCTCGCCCGCGCGACCCGCGCGGTCAGAGGCGGAACGTGCTCACCGGAACGGGGACGAAGGGACGACGAGCACCCCGACAGCTGTATCGGTCGGTGGAACTACACGAGCATGCCCGTCGATCTTGCTGCCGCACCGGGAAACTCCAAGATCCACGACAGAGGCAAGCTTAGGCCATGGCAAGGACGGCCGAGACTAGGGACCGCAGGCATGCGTTCTCGGCTTCCTCGTCCGGCAGGGAGAGGTGCTGCATCGTCAGTCCGTCGAAGCCGGCCAGGAAGAACCTCGCGATCATCTCAGCGGGCTGGCCGAGCCGGTGACCGGTGCGTTCGGCGGCCTGCTCGACCAGCTTCGTCGTCACCGCCAGGACCCCGCTGAAGTGGTTCTGAAGAGCTTCGCTCAGATGTGGCGTACGCAGGGCGAACATGCTCAGTTCGGTGAGCAGTTGGTGCGAGGCGGGCTGTTCGAGCACGGTGTGCCAGAGTGCTTCGGCGAGTGTGACGATGGTTTCCTCGAAGCTCGCGTCCGCGGGCGCGGCCCGTGTCACCTGCTCGATGAGGTCGTGCGTGAGCTGTTCCATGACGGCCCGGTACAGCTCCTCCTTCGTGCCGAAGGTGTAGTGCACGGTCGCCTGGGCCACGCCGAGCTCGGCGGCGATGGCGCGGGTGCTGCCGGCGGCGACGCCCTCCCTGGCCATGAGGCCGATGGCCGCCTTGATCAGTTGCGGGCGGCGCTCCGCCGCGGATACATGAGCCATGACGCGATCCTATGCGACTCAGTCTGTCGAACAGGTCGCTCGACAAAACAGCGGTATGTGATGACGGCCGTTCCTGGGCCGGCGGCGGGGGGGGGCGGGCGGGCCCGCCCCCCGCCCCCTCGCGG
>NZ_JBSFDB010000048.1:0-56178 GCF_053593695.1 Streptomyces sp. NPDC002144 | reverse complement strand
GGGCCCGTTCTTTCATGTCCGCGACCGCACCCGTACCTCAGTCCAGACGATCACCCGCTGCCGCTCGAACAAGATCCGGTTAGCCACAACGCACTAAGGCAATCGGTGGAACCCAAAAGGCCCACATCCGCCGACACCGGCCTGTCCCGGCCCTCTGGACGGGCGGCACAGCTGATGTGGAATTCGGGGCCTGCGGCGAGCGGGGGCGATACGTGGTCCAAGCGGAAGCCATCCTCGGCCTGGACGCGCTCCTCGTTTCTGGCTGGCCGTCCCGCAAACCTCCGCGAGCTCAGCCCCGAGTCGAGGGCCTTCCGGCTTCAGGAGAACCGCGAGCCCGACGCCGGGCGAGGTGTTGATGATTCTCCGACCCGGTTGCGGCCTATGCTCGCGCCGATGGACGGCTGCTGGTGGCAGAGCGCGACTGTGCCGGTGGGGTTGCCCGCGACGGTTCGCTCTCCGTCGCGCCGCGACATGGTGTCGATGATCCCGAACCCGATATGCCGGCGATCGTAGGGCCGCGGCACGATCGTCGTCGGCACGCAACCCGGCGTTCCGGATCCGGGTCAGGGCCCGTCAGCGCCGACAGGCAGGGCAACGGCGATGGCCTCTGCGGCGAGGCGAACCTTTTCACCGTACGGCGTGAGGAGCTCGGTAGAGAAACGGCTCTTCGGGCCCGAGATCGACAGCGAGGCGATCGGTCGGCCGTGCCCGGGGCGGATGGCGGCGCCGACGGAGACGACGCCCTCCTCGACCTCCTCATGACAGACCGCGAATCCGGCCTCGGCGATGCCGCGGAGCTCGGTCCGCAGCCGGTCGGGGTCGGTGATCGTGTGCGGGGTGACCGCGGGCAGGCCCCCGGCGATGTACGCGTCCACGTCCTCCTGCGGCAGGGCGGCAAGGACGGCTTTGCCGTTCGACGTGGCATGCAGCGGGCCCCGTGCCCCAAGGGGCGCCACGGCCCGGACCGGCTGGGGGCTGTCGACCCGCTCGATCAAGACGACTTCTCGGCCGGTGGGAACCATCAGGTGGACCGTTTCGCCGATTTCGGCACCGAGGTCCCTCATCGTGGGCAGCGCGGCGGGCCGCAGCCCACCGCGGGCGCCGACGGCGCTGCCGACGACGAAGGCGCGGACGCCGACCTGCCACCGGCCCGTGCCCGTCTGCTGCTCGATCCAGCCGGACTCCGCGAGTGTCGCCAGACTGCGCTGCACGGTGGTCTTCGGCAGACCGAGGATGCGGGTCAGTGCGCTCAGTCCGACCGGCTGGTTGACCGCCACGGCCTCCAGTACCTGCAGTGCAGTGGTGACGCTCCGCATCGTCCTCCCTTCGTCTACGGGCATCTCACTGAGCACCTCTCCCGTGATGGTCCCACATGGGCCGGGCAGTCTACCGGGGTCGCCTTGCCTCGACGGGTCCGTCGAGACGGTACGGAGCCCCCGGTCGCGCGCCGGAGAAGCATCGTCCGCGCCCTCGTCACGTTGGGTCTCGAAGAGGTCCGGTACAGGCCGTCCGTCCATCGCGATCATGCAGAGCTCCTTGTCATCGAACAGCGCCATCAATCCGGAGGCGACCTCATCGGCCGCTGGATTCTGCCTGGCGGCGAGTCCGCCATGCCGCGCAGTGCCCGGCTCGCGAGGCCCCGAGCATCCGACCTACCTGCTTGACGCTCCCGATCGAGCAGATCGCGTCCGTCGACGGAGTGGACGCATCTTCATAAGCCCCAGCGACCTGGCCGCCAGCCTCGGCCACTCCAGAGATCAGAACGCACCGAGGGTCATCAAGGCGATGGAGGACGCGATCGGCCGCGCGCGGCGGGCAAACCGGTCGGCGTGCTCACCTGCTCACCACCAACCCACGTTCGCGCGGCGGTGCATCAACCTGGGGACCACGTTCACCGCCATCGGCGTCGACATGGCCGGCCGGAACGCGGCGCCGACGCCCTCGCCCTCGCCCTCGCCCTCGCCCGGACCTTCACACACCAGGCCGAGGCGACTCCCCCGCCTGCCACCGCGAACCCGTTTCTGGGGCCCGCTGACACCGTGGAGCAGCAGCGGCGGCCGTCCTCGGGAACGGCAACCATCAGCCGCCGACGCTAGCGTCTGCGCCTCCCCCGTGGCGCGCTCAGGACGTAAGGACAAGCCGGCCACGGAGCCCGCTCGCCGCGAGGAGTTGCCGCGCTGCGGCGGCCTGTTCCGCCCGCTCTTCAGGAGACGAAGCGCGCCCGTCCGACGCCCGCTCGAGTGGGGCGACGGCGAGCTGGCAGAAGTAGCGGATGCGGCCTGATCGGGTGCGCCCTCGACAAACGCACGGAACAACTCGAGCAGGGTGCGGTGCTCGGGCTGGATACTGGTCGGTTGGCCTGTGCAGTGGTGGGCCAGCCATACGCACGCTGCCCGCCCAGGCCGTCGAGGTAGTCGCGAGCCACCTGCGGGGCGCGGGCGATCGGTGGGCCCTCGTCGACACGTTGACTCGCTTGGGCCAACTGCCATGACAACCGGCTTGGGGTTCAGCTCAGCCGAACCTCGACGCTGCCGATCCGGGTGCAGTCCACCCGTGCGAGCCGCGTCTCGGGCGTGATGTGCTGGGGAGCGATACAGGATCCGGTGATGACGAACTGTCCCGCCCGCAGGGTCTGCCCGTGGCGTCCGAGCCGGTTCGCCATCTCCGCCAGCACGGTGAACGGGTCGCCCATGGCCTCGACCGCGGTGGCGGAGCCCGCCGGTGCACCGTCGATGCTGAGGGTCAGGCCCTCGGTCGGCAGATGGAGGTCGGTCCGGGTCAGTTGGTCGCCGAGGACGATTGTGCTGTCGGTGTTGTGGGTGGCAACCAGATGCTGGTTACTCCACTCCTTCTCGAAGGTGCCCGGCCGGACGGGTGCGACCTCGATCGCAGGGAAGATTCCGGCCACGGCACCGCGTGCCTGCAGCGCGGTGACGCCTGGACCGGCGAGATCTGCATCGAGCAGTATGCCGACCTCCGACTCGATCATGTACACCGAATACCGATCCCACTGCAGCTTCGCCGCACCGCCGGACTGAATCACCTGGGATGCCAGCAGAGACCCCACCATGGGGTACGGCATGCTGGGGATGATCAGCTGCGCAGCCTTGGACGTGAACGACGCCTGATATCCGGCCACCCGGTCACCAGGCTGAGCGCGCCGGTCAATGAGCTGGAACTGGAGGTCGTAGGCATCGTCGATGGTGATGTCCGGTTCGGCTCGCGCCAGATCGGTGCTCGGGTCGGTGGTGACCCCGGGTTGCATCAACTTCTCGAGCAGGGCTGCTGTGTTCATCGATCTCCTTCATTGTCCAGGCGGTGTGCGGCGGCCGGGCTCACTTGCGCTGGAACTCGACGGGTGGGTCCCACTCGCTCATGGGAGCGGCAGGCTCGCGCGAGTTGACCGTGAAGTGGCGCTCGGGCCGATCGGTCATGTTCTGCTGCTCGTGGGCGACTCCAGGCGGTATGGCGACCATGTCGCCTGCAGCGAGCGTGTACTCCACGCCGGCGACGCGCGCGGTCAGTTCTCCCGCCAGCTGGAAGTAGACCTGCACGAACTCGTGAATGTGCAGGGGCGGTGACCCGCTGCCGGGCTGGGACTGGATCACGTTGACAGCGGCCCGCGAACCGGTCTCTCGGCGGGCGAGCCAGTGCACGGCGAGCCCGGTGTCGCCTTCCTTGGGGAAGGTGAAGCCGGCCTCGGTGACCGGCCGCAGCGTGTTCGCCGGCGCCGGGTCCGACGTCGGGGCGCACGGCTCGTCGAGCACTGTGCCGGGATCGGGGGTCGGCAGGTACACGTCGAGGTGGACTGACTGTGTTCTTCCGACGTTGTGGATCTGATTCGACACTCCGGCGGGGATCGCGATCAGGTGTTCGGGACCGGCGTTGAAGCTGTCGCCGGCCACTCGGACCTCGAGCGAGCCGGCGACCACGAACACGCAGCGTTCCACGGGGTGCCGGTAGGTGGGCAGTTTGTCTCCCGGGGCCAGCGTCTGGCGTGCGATGGACACGTCCTCGGCGTGGAGCAGGAATCGACGAGAGGTGCCGGTCGGTTCGTCGCCAACTGCTGGGCGAAAGTGATTCACGAGTGAAGTCCTCCTGTAGCTTGAAATTTCAGCGCGCCGGAGTCGGGCGTGTCAAGAGTGGTTCGCCGAGTGATGTAGGTCGGGTTCCTCGCCGTGTCGATCCCGGATGATGAGGGGCACCCTGCGAAGTGCAGCGGGCGACGCCGGCCGAGTGCGCGCCGGCAGGCGAAACCGCACGCGGTGGCGGCCCAGGCCCTTCGGGCTGATCTTCGGCATAGCGCACGGCAAGCGGCTGAGGACCACATTCGACAAGCTCAGGGGCCCGAGCCCGACATGAAATATCAAGCTGAGGAGTTGCTGCCGGCGCACTATTCAAGCTGCACAGCCGAGTGCGGGTCGGCTACCTGCCCTGCGTGGCGCGTCGCAGCAGCGGGGTGATGCGGTGTGGCACCAGTTCGCGCATGGCCAGGGCCGTCGTCGTGCGCTCGATGCCGGGTACAGCCAGGATCTGACCTGCAATCCGGTACAGGTCCTCCGCGTCCGCGGCGACGACGCGTACGAGCAGGTCGGTCTCGCCGCTGAGACCGAATACCTCCATGACCTCGTCGACGGCCGCCAAAGCCTGGGATACCTCGGCCAGTTGATGCTGGTCGACACGGGCGGTGAGGAACGCGGTGAGTGGGTAGCCCAGTGCTTTCGGAGTGATCCGGCGTTCGAAGGAGCCCAGCGCGCCACCCTGCTCCATCTTCGCCACCCGGGCCTGGACGGTGTTGCGGGACAGGCCCAGCCGCTCGGCCAGGGCCACGACGGTGGCCCGCGGGTCGGCGGCCAGGGCGAGTAGAAGCCGTGCGTCGGTGGCGTCCAGGGTTCGCTCGTTGTTCATGGTGCTCAGTCACCATTCCTCGTCCGGCTCGGAATCTGAGCAGAATGCTCAATCCCGAAAGCACATCTTGTGCAGTTGTCGAGTCATCTGTCTACTTGCGGACCACAAAGTCAATCGTCCGGCAGGTTGCCGGTCGGTGGAGGTGGACTGTGATGGTCTTGGACTCCCGGCTCAGTGCGGCCGACCGCGATGGCCCGGCCGTTGCCCAGGAAGAAGAGCTCGCCGTGCTGAAGGCGATCGAGCAGCGGGTGCTGTGGCTGTCCACCGCGATCATCGACCATGCCAACCGCGTGCGTCCCAACCCTTCGGGACTGAAGGTCGGCGGGCACCAGGCTTCCAGTGCCTCGATGACCTCGATCATGACCGCGCTGTGGTTCCACGCGCTGACCGCGAACGACCGGGTGTCGGTCAAACCGCACGCCTCCCCGGTGCTGCATGCGATCAACTACCTCCTGGGCGAGCTGGACGACTCCTACCTGACCACCCTGCGGGCCTTCGGCGGCCTGCAGAGCTATCCCAGCCGGTCCAAGGACCCCGACCCGGTCGACTACTCCACGGGTTCAGTCGGTATCGGCGCCACGGCCCCTCTGTGGGGCGCCCTCGCACGGCGCTATGTGGACGACCATTTCGGTGGGGCCGGCACGGGACGGCAGTACTCCTTGCTGGGTGACGCGGAGCTGGACGAGGGTGCGATCTGGGAAGCGATACAGGATCCCATGGTGCCGGGCCTGGGCGAGGTGGTGTGGGTCGTCGACCTCAACCGGCAGTCCCTGGACCGTGTCGTGCCCGGCATGGCCGCGGACAGGCTCCAGGGAATGTTCGCGGCGGCCGGCTGGCAGGTCATCACCCTCAAATACGGGAATCTGCTTCAGGAGTTGTTCACCCGACCGGGCGGCGAGGCCCTGCGTGCCCGTATCGATGCCATGGGCAATCCCGAATTCCAGCGACTGCTGCGCTGTTCCGCCGACGAGCTGCGGGAGCGCCTGCCCGGCACCGGCTCCACCGCCGCGCCGATCGCCGAGATCATCGCGTCCCTGGACGACGCCTCACTGCTCGCCGCGCTCCGCAACCTGGGCGGCCATGACGTCGGCGCGCTGACGGAAGCGTTCGACGCCGTCGACGAGACCCGCCCGACCGTTGTCTTCGCGTACACGGTCAAGGGCTACGGGCTGCCCACGGAGGGCCACCCGCAGAACCACTCCTCGTTGCTGACCGGCGACCAGATGCGAGCACTGGCCGACCGCCTCGGGACCGACCTCGACCACCCCTGGGGGGCCTTCGCCGACGGCTCGCCGGAAGCGACCCTGTGCGCCACGGCTGCCAAGCGGCTGCACCGCTTCGGACAACAGGTGCAACCGGCCCCGGCCGTCCCCGCCGATCTCGGCCGCGCGGCACCGGCCGGCACCGCCAACACCCAGCAGGCCCTCGGACGGGTACTGCTGGACCTCACCCGGAAGGCACCGGAGGCAGCCGGCAGGATCGTCACCGTCAGCCCGGACGTCAGCTCCTCCACCAACCTCGGCGGCTGGCTCAACAAGGTCGGTGTGTGGTCGTCGGCCGAGCGCCCCGATTGGTTCGCCGACGATACCGAAACGATCCTGCACTGGCGGGAGTCGCCGACGGGTCAACACGTGGAGCTGGGCATCGCGGAGACCAACCTGGTCGGCCTGCTCGGCGAACTGGGTGCCACCTGGAGCCGCTGGGGGCGGCCGCTGCTGCCGATCGGCGTCGTCTACGACCCGTTCGTCGACCGGGCTCTCGAGCCGTGGTCGTTCGGCATCTACGCCGGCGGCCAGTCGATCCTGGTCGGCACGCCGTCCGGCGTCACACTCGCACCTGAAGGCGGCGCCCACCAGTCGATCACCACACCCTCGCTGGGCATCGAGCAGCCCGGTTGCGTCACCTACGAACCCGCGTTCGCGATCGACACGGAATGGTGTCTGCTCTCAGCACTCGGCAACCTCGGCCGACCGGACGGGAGTTCGGCCTACCTGCGCCTGTCCACGCGACCCGTCGACCAGTCCGCGGCCGCCGTGCCCGCCGACCCGGCCGCACGTGAACGCCGCCGCCGCCACGTGACCGCCGGCGCCTACCGGCTGCGCCGGCACGAGAGGCCGGTGGTGACCCTGGCCGCGATGGGCGCCCTGGTACCCGAGGCCCTGGCCGCCGCCGACCGGCTCGCGGCCCTCGGCCACGCCGCCGACGTCGCGTGCGTGACCAGCCCGGACCTGCTCTTCCGCGCGCTCCAGGGCCGCCGCGGGCTGTCGCAGGACCCCACCTGGATTCTCGACCAGGTCTTTCCCGCGGACCGGGCCACGCCCCTGGTGACCGTGCTGGACGGTCACCCGCACACCCTGGCCTTCCTCGGCACCATCCAGAACACGCCGGTCACCACTCTCGGCGTGACCCGTTTCGGCCAGTCCGGTTCGATCGAGGACATCTACCGCTACCACGGCATCGACACCGACAGCATCGTCGCCGCGGCTCTGGACCTCGTCGGCTGAGAACACCTGAGAGAGTGGGAGGTTCCTCAGCCGTCGCGGAGCAGCCTCTGTTCGGCGGGGACACCCGTGTCTCCGCCAAGTCGAGGGATCGGCCGTCCATGATCGAGGGCGGCCGAACGAACATTGAGGGCCGGGGCTCCAGTTCCCGCCGATGACCAGGGACGCCGACCGGTCCCGTCGGTAACTGGTGGGGCGAGCCCGCCGTCAAGAGCGCCCTGTCCGCCTGCTTGACGCTCCCGGAATGACGGGCCTAACTTTGCCATAGGTCCTAATTACGGTCCACTGGTCCATAATGCGGACCGAATGAAAGCGAAGGGCACTGTGACAGCGACAACGGAGTCCGCCGAGCCCGGCCCGGCCTTCCTGCGGGGCGTGCGCGTCCTCGATGTGACAGGGGCCCTGGCCGGCCCGTACTGCACGACCGTCCTGTCCGACCTCGGCGCGGACGTCCTCAAGATCGAACCGGTCACGGGTGACGGCCTGCGCACCCGCCGGATGGGCCCGGATCGCAGGCCGATCCCCTTCGACCTGACGCATCGCGACAAGCGCAGCCTCGCGGTCGACCTGAAGTCCCCCGCGGGCGCCGACATCGTCCGATCGCTGGCCCGGCGCAGCGACGTCCTGGTGGAGAACTTCCGGGCCGGCGCGATGGCGCGGCTGGGGCTGGGCTACGAGGACCTGCGCCCGCACTGCCCCGACCTCGTCTACTGCTCCATCTCCGGCTTCGGGCAGTTCGGGCCGATGCGCGACGCGAAGGGCATCGACCTGATCGCACAGGCCTACAGCGGGCTGATATCGGTCACAGGCACCACCGACGGACAGCTCGCCAAGGCGGGGTTCCCCGTGTCCGACGTCGGGACCGGCATGTGGGGCGCGATCGGGGTCCTTGCCGCGCTGCTGCGCGCACGCACCGGTGGCGGCGGCGCGTACATCGACGTCGCGCTGGCGGACTCGGTGGCCGCCTGGTCGCTGTGGGAGGTCGCCGACTACGTGGCGACCGGCGTGGAACCGGCGCCGCTGGGCACGGCACACCGCCTGGCCGCCCCCTATGAGGCGTTCACCTGCCAGGACGGCGCCACCCTCGTGCTCGGCGCGGTCGACCGGGCATGGGAGGCCCTGTGCACCGCCCTGGAGCTGGATCTGCGCGACGATCCGCGCTTCGCCACGGAGTACGAACGCTTCCTGCACCGGGCGCCGCTCGCGGAGATCATCCAGGAACGCTTCGCCACCGCGCCCCGGGATCACTGGATGAACACGCTCCGCGCCGCCGGTGTGCCGTGCGGCCCGGTCAACGGCATCGGCGACATCCTCACCGACGAACAGTTCGCCGTGCGCGGCCTGTTCGTGCACGACGAGGACCGCTTCGCACAGCCGACGATCGTGAACACCCCCATCGTCGCCGACGGGGCGCCCCGCGCCCGTGGCCGCGCGCCCGAACTGGGCGCGGACACGGTCGCGGTCCTGGAAGAACTGGGATACGACGAAGAGCGGATCGCCGCCCTGGCCGAGGAAGGTGTCGTCGCCGTGCACGGTGTCGGCGAGGCCGCGACCGGCGCCGCTCGTGTGAGGACGAAGGCGGCCACCCCGGCCGCCCGCGGCGCCGAGGCGCACGGATGAATCAGGAGGGCACTGTCATGGCCACTGCGGCACGCACGGCACCGGTGGACTGGACGGACGGTCTCGGTCTCGCCCGGGTCCTGCACGGCGGCGGCCCGGTGGTCGCGCTGCGGCGGGACGGAGCGGCCAAGGCCCGCCTGGCCCTGGTGGACAACGACGTCTTCGACGACCTGCCCGCGCTGCTCGAAGCGGCCGGGGGTGCCCTGGCCGCCATCGAGGCCGGCGCCGTGATCGATGCGCCGAACCACCTGCTGCTGAGCCCGGTCGGACGTCCTGGCAAGGTCATCTGCATCGGCCAGAACTACCTCGCACACGTCCACGAGGGCGGACGCGACACCGGACCGGCTCACCCCGACCTGTTTCCGAAGTGGCACACCTCGCTGGCGGCGCCCTTCGCCGACCTGGCGCTGCCACCGGAGTCGGACCAGATCGACTACGAGAGCGAGCTCGCTGTGGTCATCGGCGCCCGTGCACGTCGGATCGCGGTCGAGGACGCGGAGAGCGTCGTCTTCGGATACACCGCGGCCAACGACGTCTCGGTCCGCGACTTCCAGTTCCACACCCAGGGGCGGATCGCCGGCAAGGCATGGGACGCTCTCACTCCCCTGGGGCCGGTTGTCGTGCCCGCCGCCCGGCTCGGCGGCGCACGGCCCGACCTCGCCCTCACCGGAACGCTCGACGGGAAGGTGCTCCAGGACGACCGCACCTCCCGGCTCATCTTCGGCATACCGGAGTTGCTGGCCTACATCACCACCGTGATGACCCTTGAGCCCGGAGACGTGATCCTCACCGGCACACCGTCCGGGGTGGGCTTCGTACGCGAGCCGAAGGTCTTCCTGCGTAACGGCTCGGAGTTCGAGGTGCACATCGAGGGGATCGGCGCGTTGCGCAACCGCTTCGTGGCGGAGAAGGCCGGATGACCGAGGTGAGCACCGCACCACGGATCCGCACCGAGGTACGAGACGCCGTCGGCACCGTGGAGATCAGCAACCCGGCGCGGCACAACGCGCTGTCCGTGACGATGATGACCGAACTCGCCACCGGACTGCGAGCGTTGGACGAGGACCCGGACGTCTGTGTGGTCGTCCTGCGCGGCGCGGGCGAACGGGCTTTCGTCTCCGGCGCGGATATCAGTGAGTTTCCCGCCCAGCAGGATGAGGCTGCACGGCAGGCGGCGGACGACGCGGCCACCACGCTGTTCACGCAGCTGTCCGCGCTCTCGGTGCCGGTCATCGCCCGCATCCACGGCTACTGTCTGGGAGCGGGCATGGCCCTCGCCCTCGGCGCGGACCTTCGCTACGCGGACACCCGCGGTGTCCTGGCCATCCCCGCCGCTCGCCTGGGCGTCGGCTACCCCTTGGAACAGACCGCCGCACTCGTCCAGACCGTGGGACCGGCCGCCGCGAGCGACCTGCTGTTCACCGGCCGCCGCATCCTGGCCTCCGAGGCGCACGCCATGGGCTTGGTGGACCGGGTCGTCGAACCCGACGAACTGGGCAAGGCGGTCGACGAACTCGCCGCCACCATCGCGGCGAACGCCCCCCTGTCGGTGCGCGCCGCCAAGGCGTCCGTACAAGCCGTCCGCCGCCTGAGCGAAGGCGACGAAGCGGCAGGCAGTGCCGCGCTGGGCCGCGCGATCGAGGCCATCGCCCGCTGCCGCACCTCCAACGACCTCCGCGAAGGCGCCCTCGCCTTCCTGGAGAAGCGGCCCCCGCGCTTCACCGGCCGCTGACACCCACTGCACGACCGACGACAGGAGCATCCCGGCATGGGGACAGCGCTGAAGGGCCGGACCATCGTGATGTCCGGCGGCAGCCGCGGCATCGGGCTCGCCATCCTCACCGCCGCGGCCCGCAAGGGCGCCAACGCGGTGTTCCTGGCCAAGACCGACACACCGGACCCGAGGCTGCCGGGCACCGTGCACACGGCGGTAGCCGCGATCGAGGCCGCCGGCGGATCCGCCGTAGCCGTCGTCGGAGACGTCCGCCAGGAGACCGACGTCGAGCGCGCGGTCGCCACCGCCGTCGACCGGTTCGGCGGCGTCGACATCTGCGTCAACAATGCCAGCGCCCTCGATGTGCGCGGCACCGAGGATCTGCCCCTCAAGCGCTTCGACCTCATGCAGTCGATCAACAGCAGAGGCACCTTCCTCCTGACCCGATCCTGCCTGCCCTACCTGAAGCGGTCCGACCACGCCCACATCCTGACCCTGTCGCCGCCGCTCAACCTCGCCCCGCGCTGGCTCGGCGCCCACCCCTGCTACACCCTGTCCAAGTACGGGATGACCCTGCTCACCCTCGGCTGGGCCACCGAGTTCGCGGAGCACGGCATCGCCGCGAACTGCCTCTGGCCGCAGACCACGATCGCGACCGCCGCCGTGGCGAACGTCCTGGGCGGCGAGAACGTCCTCTCCCGGTCAAGGAGCCCCGAGATCATGGCGGACGCGGCCCTCGCCGTGCTCTCCCGGCCGCCGCGCGAGCAGACCGGCAAAACCCTCATCGACGCCGACCTCCTGACCGCAGCCGGACCCACGGACCTGGCCCGGTACGGCGGGGGCGACCATCCGGAACTCGACCTCTTCGTGGAGTAGATTGCGGTGAAGTGACCGTCCGGGCTCCGCGTCGAGGACACGAGCTGGTACACAAGGCCCATGATCGCCCACCCCCTTCGGACGGGTTTGTCCGACAAGCAGGGCGTGGACACCCCCGAGACCATCACTTGAAACCTGCGGCACCACTCCTCGGCGCAAGGCGTCACCGAAGCCCTGAAAACGGCTCCCGGGGCGCTCGGTCCCCGGCATCCGGGCCAGGAGTGCGGATCTCCGACGCAACGGCCCGACCCTTCGTCACCCCGCTGGAACAGCAGCAGGTCCTGGTCGCGGTCGAGACAGCGGCGCTCGCCCCCTGCAGCCGGCATGCCAGCACAGGCGGGCGGGCAGCCCAGGCCTGCAGTACAAGGCTGCAGGAGAGGAGCAACTGCCGCCCGATCAGCGTGCACCCTCGCAGCCATCCGCGAGTCGTTCTCCTGAGAGGTCCTCCTGAAGTGGCGGGGCAAGAGTGGAGCACCCATTCACTCAACGGATGTAGAGTCATTGCGGGCATGCAGGGATGATGTTCAACATACGTTGAGCGAATGGGTGATGTGATGTCGGATGCGGCGGCCAGCACTAGGGCGCAGCGGCGCGCCCGCACACGTTCGGCCATCCTGGGTGCCGCCCGGCAGGAGTTCTCCCAATCCGGCTACCAGAGGGCGACGATCCGGGCGGTGGCCGATCGGGCGGGGTGTGATCCTTCACTGGTAATGCAGCACTTCGGCAGCAAGCAGGAGCTGTTCCGGGCTGCGGTGCAGCTGGATCTGGACATGGCGGCGGTGGCGGCAGGGCCGGCCGAGGAGCTGAGCGAGCGGATGATCCGCGCGGTGTTGGAGCGCATGGATGAACGGCCGGAGGCGACCGCCTCCACGTTCCGCTCCATGCTCACCCACGACGGGAGCGCCGAGGAGGCTTTGAAGCTCTTCAACGTGGCGGCCATCACCCAGGACAGTCGTGTTTCGGGCGCATTCGACGACGAATCGAGTGAGTTGCGTGGTCAACTGGTCGGTGCGCTGACGCTTGGTGTCGCCATCACGCGCTACGTGCTGAAGGCCTCCGCTGTCGAGCAGGCCAGCATCGATGATCTCGTCGCGCATCTGCGACCGGTCGTCGAGGTGCTGCTGCCGGGAATCAGCGCTGAAGGGCTATCAGAAGACTGACTGAGGCCTTGCCCGCCACGCCTCCAGTCGTGATCGGGGGCGGGCTGCGCCGTCCGAGATGCCAGAGGTTCGCGGAGGCGGTTCGTGACATGTGCGGTCAGCGCGTGTCGCCCCGCGGCCGGCCCTCCGGTCCGTCGCCCGCACCGGGCGTGAACGGACGCAACGCCGGACGGGCCGGCACCAGGGGCCTGCTGGAGGCCCGCATGGCCGTCGGGTCGGGGCCGGCGAGCCCAACGCGGCAAGGCCGGCAGGACCGGAGGCTACGGCAGCTCAGGCCGTGCCGCGGACGGCCGGGCCCCGTCGGATGCACCCGACGGGGAACTGGATCGAGACCAGCCGGGAAGCAATCAAGCCGCCCCCGTTCGCCAGACACCGCACATCAACGCGGCCACCGGCGAGCAGGGGGCGTCCCCGCTTGAGGCAAGGGCGCACCCGAACGCCTGGCTCGCCGCCGGGAGGTCTGCGTGATGAAACGGCATTGCTGAGCCGCACCTGACCGAGGATGAGCCCGTCGTTGTCCGGCCGCTGCCGACCGGCGGCGGCCACGAGTGGCGAACCGACGTCACCCTCCCTCCCCCAGTCGGTCCGCAGCAGGCCAGGCAATGGCACCCTCCTCGACAGCTATGCGGTGCCGTCGATGATCGCGCACCGCCAGACGGCCGCCACGCCGCCGAAATGCAACGACCAACGGGCACAGGCATTGCGGCCTGAGCAGTGCCCGTCGCCATGCGGCACGACGGCGGCGGGTTTCGCACCAGGGGGCGAGGTGTTCCACGTCACGCCTCCATTTACTCAACATGCGTTGAGTGAATGACCCCGGCGTAGCTATGATCACTCTACAAGCGTTGAGCGAGAACATCGCCAGTCGCCCGCACCCCAGGGAGAACATCCAATGAAGCTGAACAAGCGGGCAAAAGTGGGCATCATCTCGGCCGTCACTGCAGCGGTGGTCGGCGTGGCGGCACTGCCCGCCGCCCAGGCCGCGCCCCGACCACGTCAGGGGACCGCCGTCACCTCGGACAAGGGGATCCCGACGGAGGTCGACCCCGCGGCCGACCTCGCCGCGCAACCCGACGGAAGCGGCAAGACCTGGACCGACTCGATCTACGTCAACAGCGAGGTGAAGGCCGGCGGTCACAACTACGGCGTTCACGTCATCACGTTGCGCCGGCCCCACACAGACAACCCGTACTCACTCTCGGTCGTCCTGACCGATGAGACCAGCGGGTGGGTCAAGACGTACGGCGTCCCGATCGCCAAGCGCGACTACCACTGGAGCACGAGCGGGCTGGACATCAAGATGCCCGGCCTGACCTGGAAGGGCAACGCACAGCGCATGTCGCTGAAGGCCACCACCCCGTGGGGCGGCCTCGACGTCCAGTTCGTCCCCAAGGGCCCGGCCCTGAACTACGCAGGGACCGGCGCCTGGTCGATGCAAGGTGATACACAGTACGAATTCGCCTACCCGTCGATGCAGACCACCGGCACCCTCACGGTGAACGGGAAGACCCACAAGGCTTCCGGAGTGAGCTGGCTGGACCGGCAGTGGGGCGCCACCCCGCTGAACGACCCCACCATGCGGTGGACGTGGATGAGCATCAGCCTGCCGAACAACGACAAGCTCGCCCTCTGGGACACCGCGAACAGCAAGAGCGAGAACTCCTGGGCCACCATCCTGCATCCGGACGGCTCCTACGACCTGGCGGCGGTCAAGCCCCTGTCCGACGGCGCGGACAGGCCCTGGACCAGCCCCGACACCGGCAAGACCTATGCCACGCGCTGGAATGTCGAGATCCCCTCACAGAAGACCCGTCTCACTGTCCGCGTCAACGGCCCCATCGACCAGGAAACGGACAAGGTCCAGGGTGTCTACGAGGCACCGGCTGTCTACACCGGTATCTACGAGGGCAAGAAGGTCACCGGCAAGAACTACACCGAGCAGGTGGGTGACTAGAAGCGCTGACCACCTGACCACCTCCGGCGTCGCGGGTGCTGCCGCCGATGCGCCTGCAACTCACCCCCCGCCGCGCGATGGTGATGACGTGGCAAGCGCGGGCGGGCGGCGCGGAGTTCGTACGGTCGCTGGGGGCGGCAGGGAGAGCCGAAGAGCGTCGACGCGGTCCTCGGCTCGGCGGTCGCCGGTGAGCAGGTCCGCCAGCCTGGCCGAGCCGGCCGGGCTGGTGGTACCCGATATCCATGTGGCCACCTCCGGCTGGATGCTGGCCGCCCCGATACACGACCCGGCGCCGGGGGTGCGGCTGCGCTTTCAGCTCGCCACCCCGCACATCGTCCACCGCGCCCAGGAGCATCTGCGCACTGTTGACGGCATGCCACTGGCACAGGGCCTGCTGGCGAACTTCCCGGCCATCGACCTGTACGAGGACCGCTGGGTGTGCGTGGTCTCCTCCGATACCGTCGAGTCGGCGCCACCGATCCTGGAGGCGCTCGCCGCAGGCCCCTGGGTGCTGCCCTATCACTGCCCGTCGATGGGCTTCTCGCCCCTGCACATCGCCATCGAGAAACTCCTCACGATGCCGTACCTGAACGTCGGTACCGACGGTGTGGGCATGGTCCCCGAGCGCGCCGGCCAAAGCACTCAACATCAGGCTTCCACGACGGTATCGATCTTGTCTATTCCAGTCATCGGTGATCCCTTATTCCCCAAAGGCCTGGCGAGCCACGAGAATTGGACTCGTGACGGGCATGCCATCGAGGTACGACGATTCGTCCGTGTCGCCCCACTGACCGGTGCGGCGCGTCCCCCTGCGGCCTGCAGGGACTGAGTTTGTCCCCCCACACTGTGCGGCTTTTGGAGATGGCTGTTATGCGCAGCGAACTGGTGGCGCTTCGGGCAGGGCACGTCTTCGACGGCGTGGACGTCAGACAATCGGGCATGGTGCTGGTCGAGGACGGCCTGATCCGCGACGTTGACTTCACCGGAGCCGCGCCGCCGGTGCACACGGCGGTGACGGACTTCGGGCCGGACGGATGGTTGCTTCCCGGGCTGATCGACGCACACGTGCATCTGTGCTGGGACTGCAGCGAGAACGCCGTGGCGCATGTGGCGTCCGACGACCACGATGCCGTACTGGAGACCGCACGCGCGGCCGCGGCGGCCACGCTGGCCACCGGGGTCACGACCGTCCGGGATCTCGGCGACCGCGACTACCTCACCCTCACGCTGCGCGACAAGGTGCCGCCCACCGAGCGCCCCGACATAGTCGCCTCGGGCCCGCCGATCACCACCCCCGGCGGCCACTGTCACTTCCTCGGTGGCGAGGCCGAAGGAGCCGACGCGCTGCGGGCCGCGGTTCAGGAACGCGCCGAGCGCGGCTGCGACGTGGTGAAGGTGATGGCCAGCGGCGGCAACATGACCCCCAACTCCAGTCCACTGCACCAGCAGTACGATCGGTCCGACCTGCGGCTGATCGCCGACGAGGCGCACCGGTACGGGCTTACCGCGGCCGCCCACGCCCACGCCGTCCCTGCGATCGCGGATGCGCTCGACGCCGGCTTCGACACCATCGAGCACTTCTCCTTCATCACCCCCGAAGGCATCAGCCTGAACCAGGACCTGCTGGACGAGGTCGTGCGGCGAGGAACGTTCGTCAGCCTCACAGTGGGCATGATGCCCGGCAGGACACCGTTCCCCCCGGCCGTGGCTGCTCGGATCACCGCCCTCACGGCCAAAGTCGTCGCCTCGGGCGCCAGGGTCGTCCCCGGAACCGACGCAGGCATCGTTCCCGCGAAACGTCACGGCGTCTATCCCCACGCGCTGACCGAGCTCGCCGAACTGGGGATGCCTAACCGTGACGTGTTGCGGTCCGCGACCGACGAAGCCGCCGAAGCGGTGGGCCGGGCCGGAAGCAAAGGCGCGCTGCGCCCCGGCGCGGACGCCGACATCCTCGCGCTCGGCAGCTCCCCCGTCGAGGACATCTCGGCGGTCACCGACATCCGCGCGGTGTACCGGGCGGGCCACCCGGTTCGTTGACCGGGATGCGGGCCGAGGTCGTCCCATCCTGCGCGTCTCCGCGGATCCGTCTCTTGACGCACAGAGAGGGTTTGTGATGCGCCCGTCAGGATTCGCCTGTGGGCTGGACGACGGCGCAGCGCCGGCATGTTGCGTGCTCCCGCATCACCGCGGTGTTCGGGCCCGTGAACGCAGCCTCGACAGCGCAGGAGCTCAAGTTCACGCTGACGGACATGACGCCGACGGCGGTCTGCGTCGGCAGGGATGCACGGACAGTCTGGCCGGGTGAGGTGTCGGACCTGTCGGCGGTGGTCTGTCTGGACGAATGGCGGCGAGCCTCAACCCCGGTGACTCCCTCCCCATGGCGGACAGCGTCGAGATGGAACCGGAGGACGCGGCTGGCATTCGCTACACGTCGGGAACGACCGGGAAGCTCGAGGGGCGGCGCTTGTGACTATTGGCCGTCCCTGCTTCTGGCTTCCATATCAAGAGGCTTAACACATGGGGTAGCAAGCTACTTGATGTAAAGTCACTTTGCGTGGAGTCGGAAACGGAGCGTTCGCCTGCTCGGGTCACCTATCTCATCAAGCAGGTCGAGCGAGGGGTCCGGTCGGTGCTGGATGAGACCGTGCGGGAACTCGGGCTGACCACCCCGCAGTACGCCGCCCTGAGCGTCCTCGCCCGCCGGGGCGGCCTGTCGTCGGCGCAGTTGGCGCGGCGGGCTTTCGTCACACCTCAGGCGATGAACCAGATCGTAGCGCAACTCGAGGCCGAAGCGCTGATCACCCGGGCGCCCGACCCGGCGAACGGGCGGATCCTGCGCGCGTCGCTCACCGGGGAGGGGGAGCGCCGCCTCGCTGCCTGCGAGGCGGAGGTCGACCGCATCGAGGATCAGATGCTGCATGCGCTGGACCGGGAGTCGGTGGACCGGCTGCGCGCGGGGCTGCTGGCTTGCGCTACCGCGCTTCGAGGGCTACCCGAGTCGGCCGGTTCCGACTAGCAGCCCGACTACTGCCCTCCTGTGCAGGGGCAGCGGCTGCGCCCTTCCCGTCGGCGCTCAGGCGTCCAGGTCGTCGGCCGGCATGAGAACGAGGTCGACGCGTAGGCGGCAGTAAGGGACCGGCAGCCTGTAGCGCCGGGCAATGTCCGGCTCGTCGCCCCGCGTCACCTCGTGGATAAGGCCGATTCGGCGGTGAACAGCCCCGCGGCCGTTGCCGCGGGGCTGGTTGTCAGGCCGCTGTCCGTCTCAGAGCCCGTTCATGCCGGCCCGCCAGACGTCGACAACGGCGTCCAGCACAGCCTTGTTGTCAGTGTTGAGGGTCTGGCCGGTGACCAGGCGCGATCCTCCGGGTCAGCTGGGAAATCGGGTCCCCATGCCGGTGGCGGCTTTGCTGACCACCGTGTGCCCGGGCACAGCCTGGTTGCTGACCCCTCTCCCCACCTCGCCTCGTCCTATATCAAGGAACTTGATGGCAAGCTACTTGATATGTAGTGTGCCCTCCAGTGGGATGCGTGGTGCCCCCACCCCGGAACGCGCGGACACTTCGATCCACGCCAAGGAGGCGGCAACGGAGCACAGGAGGCCGGTGGCATGACACAGGATGTGAATCGGCGGGTGCAGGTCGTCGTGACCGGCGGCGGTATCGGCGGGCTCGCCGCAGCGGCTTTCATGCACCACGCCGGTATGTCCGTCGAGGTTCTCGAGCAGGCGAACAGTCCTGCGCGACGTCACCCCGGCCATGCGTATCTACTCGGAGGCGTCCTTCAAACCCGTCGCTTTGTTCGTCGAGGTCGACGGCACCGAGGAGGCCATCGCGGTCGCCAACGACACCATGTACGGACTGTCCGCCGCCGTGTTCAGCCGGGACGCGGCCATCGCCCCGCAGATCGCGCAGCGGATCAAGTCCGGGATCTGCCACGTCAGCGGAGCCACCGTCCACGACGAACCCCGGATGCCTTTCGGGGAGTGGGAGCCAGCGGATGGGGACGCTTCGGATCCCGCGCCGCGCTCGAGGGGTTCACCGAAGCGCTGGATCACCATCCAGGCAGGCGCCTGCCACTACCCGATCTGACCGGCACGACGGCCGTCCAAGACATACAACAGTGACCAGCCGGGAGGAAAACCTATGTCGGTGGATCCCACTCGAGTCCCCGGAGTCCGATACGGGGAACTCGTCGAACGGCGCGCGGCCCGCCAACCGGACCAGCCCGCCATCCGGTTCGAGAACACGATGTTGACGTACCGGGAGCTGTGCGAGAGAGTCAACGGCTTCCACGCCGCGTTGCTGGACTGGGGAGTGCGTCCCGGCGACCGCGTGCTGTGCATGTCGGGCAACCGGCCCGAGCTCCTGATCGCGCTCTTCGCCACGGCACGGTGCGGCGCGGTCTTCGTCCCCGTCAACCCAGCGGCCCCGGCCATCGAGATCGCCGGCCTGTTGCGGGACGCCGCGCCAGCCGTCGCCCTCGCCGAGGACACGACGCGCGGCGTGCTCGATCAGGCGGTGAACCTGTCCGCCCAGAGCGAGGGCATCCTGCCCGCACGGCTGCACTCCATTGAAATCCTGTATCCCACGCCCGAGATGGTCCCCGAACCCCACCCGGTCGGTCCCGACGATCCGGCGCAGATCGTCTACACCTCGGGCACGACCGGCACGCCCAAGGGGGTCGTCCTCACCCATGGCGGTCTGTTCTGGAACCAGATCAACACACTGCTCGGCCTCGACGTGTGCAGCGATGACGTGACGCTCGTCAACACCCCCATGTTCCACGTCGCGGGGCTCAACACCCTTGTCATCACGACACTCCACAAAGGCGGCACGGTGATCCTCCACCGCGGCTTCGACGCGGCGGCCTGCCTGCAGACCGTGCGGGACCATCGCGTGACGACCATGTTCGCCGTCCCCACGATGCTCGGTCTGCTGAGCCGGCACGAGTCCTTCGCCGCAGCAGACCTGTCCAGCCTGCGCTGGATGCTCGTGGGCGGGGCCGCGCTCTCACCCGACGCTGTCACCACCTGGTCGCGCCTGGGCGTTCCCCTGCTCGCCAGCTACGGACTCAGCGAAGCCGGCCCCTCCGTATCGTTCCGAACTCCGGCGCAGGCCGCCGCCAAACCCACGTCCTCCGGCCCGCCCGGCATGCTGACCGATCTCACCGTCGTCGGCCCCAACGGTGACGTGCTCGAGGCGGGGGAAACCGGTGAACTCGTCATCCGCGGACCGCACCTGGCTGCCGGCTATTGGAACCAGCCCCGTGCCACCGGTGAGACCTTTCGCAGTGATGGCCTGCACTCCGGCGACCGAGGGCTCATGGACCCCGACGGGGCCGTCGTCATCACCGGCCGCCAGAAGGATGTGATCATCACCGGAGGGGAGAACGTCGACCCGGTCGAGGTCGAACACGCCGTCGCCGCTCACCCCGGGATCGCCGAAGCCGCCGTGACCGGCGTCGACGACCCGCTCTGGGGCGAATGCGTGGCCGTCGTCATCGTCCCGGCCGGCCCCAACCCGCCCAGTCTCCCCGAGCTGCAGAAGTTCCTCTCTTCCCGCCTCGCCCGCTACAAGATCCCCCGGCGGTTGCAGACCGCTGACGCGTTGCCGCGCACCTCGGTGGGCAAGATCCGCCGGTCTGACGTCCGGCAGATGCTGCATGACCGAACGACCGCCTCGCCGACGGGAACCCCATGACCGACGCCGCCACAACTCTCTTCCGTTTCACGGAAGAGCTCGCGTCGTGGCCTTCGTGGGCGGCGCCATCCTGGTCGGCAGCGGCCTGTTCAGCCTCGTCTACGGCTTCTCCAACGCCGAGTCCCACGACCGGAGCTCCCCGCAGACCTGGGGCTTCCTGGTCGCCGGAGCCGTCCTGCTCGCTTTCTGCGCCTGGTCGCAGACCCGCTCCACGCTCCTGATCACCGGCGCCGGCATGTTCGGGGTTTTCCTCTTCCTCACCTCCTACCTGCAGCAGAGCCTGGGCTACACCCCCATCAAGACCGGGCTTGCCTTCCTGCCCATGGTCGCCGCCCTCATGCTCGCCTCCACTCTCGCCACCACCACGTTGATCCCCCGCATCGGGCCGAAGGCGATCGTCTCCGCGGGCATGGGTCTGGCCGCCGCTGGCATGGTGTGGTTGACCGGCCTCGACATGGGCAGCAGCTACGCCTCGAACATCATGCCGCCGCTGGTCGTCGCGGGCCTCGGCCTGGTGATGGCCACCGCCATGAGCCTGGCCACCGTCGGCGTCGCCTCCGCGGCCGTCAACACCATGCAGCAGGTCGGCGGCTCCCTCGGCACCGCCCTACTTCGTCGCCAGCCTCCTCGTCAGGGTCATCCTCTACCGGCCCGGAGTACCCGAGCAGGACCCCGACGCGACACCGGTCGTGCACATGCAAAGAATCCACGTATCACCCCTGGTGATACGTGGACTGTTTCTGATCCGGCCATGACGCTACAGGCTGATCGTCGACGCGAGGCGTGCCCCTGTGGGGTGAAGGGCGTAGGACGTCCGCGGCTGGCAGGCTGCAGATCCGGGCGGCCATGACGTCGGCTCGTTCGGCCTGGCGGCCCGGTGCGTGGCGTCGGTGGCACGCGAGCGGTGCGGTTGTTCGAATGCCCTCAAAAACCGCTGCGAAGTTCAAAGCGTCTCCTCCCTGCCGAGCCGAGCGCGGTGTTCGGCGAGTTCGGCGGAGAAGCCGCGGACCAGCGCGGCAAGTCCGGCCTCGAACGCCGACTGACGTTGCTCAGGCCCCGATTGGAGCAATGGTTCCAGGCCGGGGGGCGTGTCGTCGCGGTCCGCGGCGGCGGTGTGATGGCCTGTCGGTGGCCCCGGGGCCAGGACCGAGCCGATGACGAAGTACTCGACGGCCCACACCAGCGGCAGCAGCCGGTCCTCCGGCCATCCGGCGCCGCGCAGCCGGTCGAAGGCGGCGGCGTACGCGCCCAGCGCCGTCGGCGACCGAATGGTTCGGACGGCGAGGAGGGGAAGGGCGCGGGGGTGGGCGGCGAAGGCGTCGCGATAGGAACGGGCCCAGGCCTCGAGTGTGCCTGTCCATGAGTTGGTGGCGAAGTCCAGCCGCATCTCGGCCACGATCAGTTCGCGTATGCCTTCGACAAGGTCGTCGCGTCCGGTGATGTAGGCGTAGAGCGAGGGTCCTTTGACTCCGAGTGCGGTGGCGACCCGGTTGACCGAGAGGGCCTCGGCTCCCTGCTCGTCCACCAGGTCCAGCCCGGCGCGGATGATGGTCTCCCGGTCCAGCAGCCGACGCGGCGGCCTGCCCATTCGGCGTCCTCCTCTGTGACCTGTCCCGCGGTCCTGTGCCTGCTCGTCCATGCCGCGTCGACTGCGGCTCGCGAGCCCTGCCGCGACGTTCCCGCCCTTGCTGACCCTTGGCGGGGAGGGAGTGTCAGTGTAGTGTCCCGCCCCATAAAACTACGATCTCTAGTTTTATGGAGGCAGGCGAATGGACTACGCGGAGTACCGGGCCCATGACGCGGTCGGGCTGGCCGCCCTGGTGGCGACAGGGCAGGTGACGGCGGCTGAACTGCTGGAGAGCGCCATCGCGCGGGCCGAGGCCGTGAACCCGGCTCTGAACGCGATCGTCACCCCGATGTACGAGCCGGCGCGCGAGCAGTCCACGCGGAGACTGTCGGGGCCATTTGCCGGAGTGCCCTTCCTCATCAAGGACCTGTTGCAGGACTACGCGGGGCTGCCGACAGGCAGCGGGAACCGGGCGCTTGGCTCGCTGCCCGCCACCGAGCACGCCGAAGTGGTGCGGCGTTGGCTGGGCGCCGGATTCGTGATCTTCGGCAAGACCAACACGCCGGAGTTCGGCGCCAAGGGCATCACCGAGCCCGAGGCCGGCGGCGCCACACGCAATCCCTGGGACCGGTCCCGTACCCCGGGCGGTTCCTCCGGAGGCTCGGCAGCCGCGGTCGCCGCCGGCATCGTCCCGGCCGCGGGCGCCAACGACGGCGGCGGCTCCATCCGCATTCCGGCGGCCTGCTGCGGGCTGCTCGGCCTCAAGCCGGGCCGCGGCCTCGTCCCCGCCGGCCCGCACGCCGCCGAACACCTCCATGGCGCGGCGGTCAACGGCGTGGTCTCACGCACCGTACGGGACACGGCGGCGCTGCTCGACGTGCTCACCGCCGCCCCCGATCCCGGCGGACCCTACCCCGCCCCCGCCAGGCCCGAAGCCGGATACGCGGAACTGGCCCGGCGTGCACCACGGCGCCTGCGGATCGGCTTCGCCACCCAATCCCCGCTCGGCACCCCCGTATCGCCGCACGCCGTGGCCGCCGTCGAGGAGGCCGCCCAACTCCTCGAAGGGCTCGGCCACACGCTCGAACCCGCCCGCACCGGTATCGACGAGCGGCAACTCGCCTTCGACTTCCTGGCCATGTGGTCCGCCTCGCTCGCCGCCACCGTCGACGAGGTCCGGGCCGCGACCGGGGCCAGGCGTTCCGGCTTCGAACTCGACACCCACCTGGTAGCCGCGGCCGGCCGCGTCCAGCGCGCGAACGACTACATCACCACGCACAACCGGTGGAACACCTACAACCGCCAACTCGCCGCCTACCACCAGGACTACGACCTGCTACTCACCCCCACCCTGGCCCGCCCGCCGATCCGCATCGGGGAACTCGACACCCCGCCCCTGCTGCGGGTGCTGGGCCGCGTGGCCCTCTCCCTCGGGCTGGCCGGGCGACTGAGCAGAACCACACAGTGGAAGGAGGCCGTCATCGCCAACCTCGAACCCGTGCCCTTCACCCAGCTCGCGAACATCACCGGGCGCCCCGCGATCAGTGTGCCCACGTATCGCACCCCTGAGGGCCTGCCGCTCGGTGTCCAGTTCGTCGGCCCGCTCAGCAGCGAGGCACTGCTGCTGTCACTGGCCGCACAACTCGAAGACGCCCACCCCTGGGCACATCTGGAGCCGCCACTCGACGATGACCAGTAGCCCGTCCCGTGCGTGCCGGGCCGCTGCCATGCCGCTGGGCGGGGGATCGGCTCGCAGCACGGTGACAGTCATCGTCCAGCCGCCCGATTTTCCCTGCCCAGCCCTCGACGACGGAGTGTGGTCCCCCCTACTCAGTCGACTGCGGTTGAGGGCCGAAGAGCAGGTCAGTGGGCCTCGGACCGGGCTTTGATGGCTGTGATCAGGAGGTCCACCAGCAGCGCGAAGCTGTCGGGCGAGTCCAGTGGCGGGATGTGGTCGACGGTGGCCGCGAGGTTCGGGTATGCCTCGGCGGGCAGTCTGCGGTAGTCGACGTGCCAAGCGAGCAGGTCGGCGTCGCGGGTGGGGGCGTCCAGGGCGTGCAGGGCGGCGTCCATGCTGGAGTAGGCCAGGACCGCGTCGGCGAAGACCCGGTAGCAGCGGGCGGCCTCCACCTCGTCGAGGCCGGCTCGGCGCATACAGCCGAGGATATGCTCGACGACCTCGAACTCGTGCTGCCGCCGTGCTGTGCGCGCGGCCACCAGCTGGCCGACCTGCGGATGGGCCAGGAAGGCGGCGTGGATCCGGCCGGCCACGGCGCGCAGGTCCGCGGTCCAGTCGTCGGTGACCGGAAGCCCGCCCGCGGTGGTCTGGGCGTGCAGGGCGTCGACGAGCGCGAGCAGCAACTCGTCCTTGTCCCTGAAGTGCCGGTAGATCGCGGTCGGATGAGCCTCCAGCTCACGGCCGAGCGCCTCGAAGGTGAGCGCGTCCATGCCGTCCCGGTCGGCGATCCGGAGGGCGACCTCGGTGATGGCCTGCTGGTTGAGACTGCCCCGTGGCCGTCGGGGCCTGCGCTGCGGCGTGGCCGCCATCAAGGGGATTCCTCTCTGCGTGCGTGCGGTCGGTTCCGCGCCGACCCGGGGCTGACCGCCCCCTTGGATGTTACGTGCCGTCTTCTCCTCGGTTTACCTCTCGTTTCACGTAGCCCATGCCATTGACTATCTCGTTGACTTGCTCTCACACTGAGGCACCTTCCCCGGGGCCCTTCACCCAGATCCTCATCCCCGGAAGCCCCGTCCCTGCTCTCGCCAGGAGGGCCCAGCATGCCCACCCCCGCTCCGTCCCCCGCCACACCTGCGACCGATCAGGCCGGCGCCCCCGCCGCCGCGGCCTCCGGCATCGAGGTCCACTCGGTCGACTGGATCCCCGCCGCCGAACGCCACGGCACCCCCGCGCACCTCGGCGCTCTGTGGTTCGTCGGCAACATCAACCTCACAGCGATGGCCACCGGTGTGGTGGCCCTCAGCATCGGCGCCGGACTGATGTGGACCCTGATCGCCACCGTGCTCGGTTCGCTCTTCGGCACCTTCTTCATGGCCTTCCACTCCGCCCAGGGACCTCAGCTGGGGCTGCCCCAACTCGTCCAGTCCAGAGCCCAGTTCGGCTACCTGGGCGCGGCGCTGACCGTGTGGGTCTTCGCCCTGGTCAACTACGTCGCCTACAACACCTCCGACGCGATCCTGTCCGGCGATGCCCTGCACACCCTGTTCGGCCTGGGCGAGAGTTACGGCTACTTCATCGCCGCCTCCGTGGCCGCGGTGATCGCGCTGTACGGCTACCGCTGGATCCACCGGGTGAGCCGGTGGCTGACCTGGCCACTGGTCGGCGTGATGGTTCTGGTCACGGTCGCCGCGCTCGCCGACCGGAGCCTGACGGCCGACACGTTCGCCTTCGGCGGCTTCAAGGCCGGCCCCGTCATGACCGTCTTCGTGATCGTCGCGGGCTTCCAGCTCGGCTGGGCCCCCTACGTTTCCGACTACTCCCGTTACCTGCCCGCCCGGGTCGGGGTACGGTCCACCTTCTGGTGGACGTACCTGCCCAGCGCGCTGTCCGCGATCTGGGTCTTCGCCATCGGAGCCGTGGCCTCGGCCGCCCACCCAAAGGCCACCCCCGTGGCCGCGTTCAAGCAGATGGCCGACAGCCTGGTCGGCGGGCTCGGCTGGTTCGTGGTCGCGGCGCTTCTGCTCGGCCTGCTGTCGGTGATGGCGATCAACCAGTACGGCGGCATGATGTCGATCGTCTCCATCTGGGACAGCTTCAAGCCGGTGCGGCCGACCCGGACCATACGCGCCGTCTGCATCGCCGTGATGTTCGTCCTGGTGTGGGGTGTGGCCCAGTTCGTCGGTGTGGACCGGTTCAACTCCTTCTACGGAAATGTACTGATCTTCCTCGCGTACCTGTTCACACCGTGGACCGCGATCAATCTGGTGGACTACTTCTTCGTCCGTCGCGGCGCCTACTCGATCCGGGAGATCTTCAACCCCCGGGGCATGTACGGCCGCTGGGGATGGCGCGGCAACCTGGCCTATCTCATCGCCCTCGCAGCGATGATCCCGTTCGTCGTCACCACCCCGTTCACCGGCTTCGCCGCCTCGGCGCTGGATGGCGTCGACTGCACCATGTTCGTCGGCCTGCCCGTGGCCGGCCTGAGCTACCTGCTGTTGTGCCGTTCGCTCGACCTTCCCGCAGAGCGGCGCGTCGTCGAAGAGGAAGGTGTGCTCGACCTTGCGCACTGACGCGGCCGACCTCGTCATCACCGGTGCCCGGGCCCGCCTCTCGGCGGGCCGCTGGGCCTCGGCCCTGGCCGTGCGGGGTGGGCGGATCGCCGCCGTCGGCGACGACACGGACGTCCTCGCGCTGGCCGGACCCGGCACAAAACGGGTGCACGCACCCGGCGGCCTGCTCCTGCCCGGCTTCCAGGACGCCCACGTCCACGCCCCCTTCGCCGGGCGCAACCTGCTGCGCCTGTGGCTCAATGACCTGGTGGGACGCGAGGCATACCTGGCCGCCATCGCCGCCTACGCCCGGGCCAACCCCGACGAGCCGTGGATCGTCGGCGGCGGCTGGGCCATGGAGCACTTCCCCGGCGGCACCCCACGCAGAGAGGACCTGGACGCGGTAGTCCCCGACCGTCCCGTCTTCCTCTTCAACCGGGACGTGCACGGTGCCTGGGTCAACTCCCGTGCCCTGGAGCTCGCCGGAATCGACCGCCGCACCCCCGACCCCGTCGACGGCCGCATCGAGCGCGACCCCGTCACCGGCGACCCCATCGGCACCCTGCACGAGGGCGCCGCCTACACCTACAACGACACCCACGTCCCGCTCCCCGGCCAGGCGGAATGGGAAGCCGCGATCCTCACGGCCCAGAGCCATCTGCACGCCCTCGGCATCACCGGCTGGCAGGACGCCTGGGTCACCCCCGCCACCCAGCAGGCGTACGAGTCCCTCGCCGCCGGCGGACGCCTGACCGCCCGGGTGGTCGGCGCGCTGTGGTGGGACCGGCACCGGGGTCTGGAGCAGATCGACGACCTGCTGGCCCGGCGGGAGCGTGGGCTCGCCGTCACGTCACCGGGTGCGCACCTGGGCTCGGGCTTCCACCCGACCACCGTGAAGATCATGACGGACGGAGTGCTGGAGAACCGCACCGGCGCGCTCCTGGAGCCGTACTGCGACGGCTGCGGCGGGCACGGCGACCATCACGGGCTCTCCTACATCGACCCGGAACTGCTCGCCGCGGCTCTCGTCGAGCTGGACGGTCACGGTTTCCAGGTGCACCAGCACGCCATCGGCGACCGCGCGGTCCGCAACGCGCTCGATGCGGTGGCCGCCGCCCGCGCCGCCAACGGCGCCGGCGACCGACGCCACCACATCGCCCACCTGCAACTGATCCACCCCGACGACATCACGCGCCTCGCCCAACTGGACGTCGTCGCCAACCTCCAGGCGTTCTGGGCCATGAGCGAACCCCAGATGGACGACCTGACGGTGCCGGGCATCGGCCCCGAGCGGGCACGGCGGCAATACCCCTTCGCGGACCTGCTGGCCTGCGGCACCCGCCTGGCCATGGGCAGCGACTGGGCGGTCACCACCGCCGATCCGCTGCGTCAACTGGAGGTCGCGATCACCCGCACCGACCCCGGCAACCGTGGCAACGCGCCTTTCCTGCCCGAGCAGCGGCTGCCGCTCGATGCCGCCGTGGACGCCTTCACGGCGGGTTCGGCCTACGTCAACCACGACGGGCAGGCGGGTGACCTGGCGGTCGGCCGCCGCGCCGACCTGGTGCTGCTGGACCGCGACCTGTTCGCCCACGGCTTCGCCACACCGGACCGGGCGCCGCTGGCCGATGCCCAGGCCGTGCTCACGGTCGCCGCCGGGCAGGTCGTGCACGAGGCCGGTTGAACAGGCCCACCGGCACGGCCCGCCCCTGGAGCACCGCGGACACGTGAACACATTGCTGAACCTGTACGAGTACGCCCTGTCCTCTCCCACCACCTACACCGACCCCACCGGCAACAACCCCCTGATCGCTGCCTGCGTCATCGGCGGCCTCATCGACGGCGGCACGGACTGACTCACCCAGCGCCTGTCCGGACGCAAGGTCAACTGGGGCCAGGTCGGCCAGTCCGCCGTCATCGGCTGCCTGTCCGGCATGCTCGGCGAAGGCCTCGGCGCCCTGGCAGAGGGCCGGCTCGGCTCCAAACTGGGCAGCTGCGCCTTCCCCAACAGCTTCACCGGCGATACCCCCGTGCTGATGGCCGACGGCACCCGCAAGGCCATCAAGGACGTCGACGTCGGCGACACCGTGCTCGCCACCGACCCGGACACCGGCGACAGCGGCCCGCACACAGTCACCGCCCTGGTCAAAGGCAGCGGCGACAAACACCTCATCGACATCACCCTCGACACCGACGGCCCAACAGGCACCAAGACCAGCACCCTCACCGCCACGGATGGCCATCCCTTCTGGGTTCCCGAGCTTCACCGGTGGATCAACGCCGGCGAGCTCACCGCAGGACAGTGGCTGCAGACGAGCGCCGGCACCTGGGTACAGATCACCGCCCTGCGCCGGCACACCGAACACACCACGGTCTACAACCTCACCGTCGACCGCCTGCACACCTACTATGTGATCGCAGGCACGACGTCTGTTCTCGTCCACAACTGCGGCGTCGACCCGGCCGCGATCAAGCCGGACTTCACCACAGGAGCGATTCCGCAACGCCGACGGAACCTGGACCATCCCTGAGGACTCCCCGCTGTATCGGCCGCCCGGGACGGACCGGGTCGGGCAGGGACGCTTCGAGGGCCGCATCGAAATCGATGAGAAGGGTCCCAAGACCCGTACGGGCGAGGCGACCGAGGCCTTCGCACGTTTCGTTGACAAGCTGCCCGACATGCACTTGCCCGGGCACTTCCCCGGAGGCGGCTGATACGCGAGTTGGGAGCTTGGATGGACGCGCGTTCCGCAATCGAGGACCTGAGGCGCCGTGCCGCAGCAGGAGAGACGCTGGAGGCCCTCTCCCACGCGGCACTCGCTGTCCTCGGCCGGCCGGCCGCGGCAGTTGGGGGTGTGGCGTTCGACGACGAGGCCCGGCAGATGGCGCTCCGCCTTACCAGCCGCACCATGATCCACGGCGGCCGGACCGCCGGGGAGGAACGACTGCGCGGTGCCCGGTACCTGGCCGGATCTCTGCACGTACTGGCCGACGGCGGCGTCCATATGATCACGCCCGATGAGCGGCAGGCCGAGGAAGAGGGAAAGCTCGCCGCGGCCGTCTACAGCCCCCTGGGCATCACGGTCAGCGTGCTGCACGAGGGCATGGACGAAGCAGAGCGCAGCGCGGCTTACAGCGCCGACGTCACTGTGGGGACCTACCGGCGCTTCGCCCTGGACCTTCTGCATGACCGGCAGGCCCAAACGCCGTATGACCGCATCAGCCGGGGCGTGTCCGCAACGGTGGTGACGGATCCGGGACACGTGCTGATCGCCCCGATCGCCGAGCCGTCGATGCTGCTGGAAGACGACGCCTCCCCGGCAGACGCGCTACGCACGGCAGCCCGCCTGGCCGCCACATTGGACAAGGGCCAGGACTACGCCATCGACACAGAACGTGCTCTGGTACGGCTGACATCGCAAGGACGCAAGCGTGTGCACGACGCCTTCGGCGTCACCGATACCGCGAGTATGCAGACCCTGCTGCTGGAAAAGCGCATCGCGCAGGCGCTCGCCGCGGCGAACTGCTACACGCGGGGCAGGGATTACGACCTTGCCCACGGCACCGTCACTCCCCTGCCCTCCGGGGCCCTGCCCGGTGGGGTGCGCCTGCGCGGGGGACTGCTCCAGGCGATCGAGACCAAGGAAGGCGTGACGGTCACCGACACCCAGTGGATCACAGCGACGATCTCGGTCTTCGAATACGTCCGGCGCTACTCCCATGTGGGCGGCACATCGCTCGCCCCACTGATGTTCACCACCGAACTCGAGGAGCTTTTCAACCTTACGGTGTGGGACCGCCGCGAGGCCGATGAACTGCGCACCCAACAGCAGCACGCGCCGCAGATGGCCGCCTACCTGGCGCTGAACCGTCAGATCGCCCAGTGGAGCCGGCTCGGCGCACAGCAGCGCACCGAACTGTATGGCCTGCGCGAGCGCAGCTGGCAACCAGACGAGCTGCAGACCCTGCTGCATCGCCTGGTCGACGCCGCCGTGACACAGGCCATCGGCGACCACAACGGTGATCTCCCCCAACTGCGCCGTTCCCTCGGCGCGCTGGCTACCGACCTCTTGCTCGAGCAGCCGACCGGCGGCGGGGATACGCAAACGATCGCAGACCAGGCCCGGATCAGAGCGCGCGCCGTCTGCGATGACCATCTGACGACAGATCCCGACAGGCAGCGCCGGGCCCTTCACTCCGCACTCGATCAGGCAGCCGTCTATCAGGCCCAGGCCGAGATGCACTACCGCGACCTGTACTGGCCCGATCACCTCGCGCCGTTTGAGGAAGCACTGAGCGCGGTCTACGACAACATCCGCACCGACGTCGAGCGTGCGGTAGCCCGCCAAGCCCTGCACCCCGCCTGACGGACAGGCCCCCTCACCGCTTCCCACGGTCCCAACCCCCGAAGGGCTTCCGGCCGACGATGAGCAGCAGACGCACGATCCTGACGACCTCACTTGCCACCGCCCTCGGCATAGGCGGTCTGGGCGCCGTCGGTGCCGCCGTACTCAAAGACGAACCCACCCCCAAGACGTCGACGCCCGCGCCTCTGCGCGGGGCGGCCCCCTTGCCGTATGCGCAGGTCATCTCGCTGGATCTGGACGTCAGCGAAAAGCACCGTATCGACGCGCTCAGGACCGTACACCGGCGGGTCGCAGCCATCGACGGAGCAAAGACGGCCGCCTGGATGGCGCTCGGTGCGGCCGGTCTGCCCGGCGGTGTTGACGCACCGAGCCAGCTCAAAGGCATGCCCTCCTTCACCGGCGACGTACTCCAGCCCTCCCACTCACACGGTGACCTTCTGCTGCAGGTCACCGGGACCTCGACCCGTGCGGTCAAGGAAGCCGCCGACCAGACGCTGCACGCCTTGCCGCAATGGAACGTGCGGTGGTGCCTGGCCGGCCACCGCCCCGAAAACCGCACCGAACACGGCCGGGGACTGGCCCGCAATCCGTTCCACTTCACCGAGGGATACGGCAACCCCGCCACCGCACCCGAAATCACCCGCCGTGCGATCATCACCGCCGACCAGAACGAGCCGGCCTGGACAGTCGGCGGCAGCTACCAAGTCATCCGCATCATCCAACTCGCCACCGGCTTCTGGGACAAAGAAACCATCCACGAACAGGAACGCATCATCGGCCGCCGACAAGACGGCCGCTGGCTCGACGGCACCCCAAACGACGAACGAGCAGCCTTTACCTCAGACCCCGACGGCAAGATCACACCCCTCGACGCACACGTACGCAGAGCAGCCCCCGACCGGCGCCATCCCCCACCCCTGGTCCGCCGCGGCTACAACTACCACCACAGAACCGACGACCAAGGACTGATCTTCTCCTGCTTCCAACACGACCTCGCCCAGGGCTTCGAAGCCGTGCAGAGAGGGCTGCAGGGCGAAGCCATGGCCAAATACACCCTCACCATCGGTGGCGGATACTTCTTCGTCCCCCCACCCGGCGACACCTGGCTCCACGCACTGGCCTGACAACCACCCTGCGACGTCATGTCAGGGCAGCACAAACAGCCTTGGCCTCTTATCCACGGGGACGATCGCCCAGTCGAAGGCTCCACGGAGCATCCCACCAAACGGCAACCGCCTCCGCCCGCCACCACCCCAGCTCACCCGCCCATCTGGGGTACCCAGCAACCAGCCACACGGGATCCGTCCGGGGACGCCTCCACGCGTACGACGCGGCGATGCAAGCCACACGCCCCTCACCCTGGTCCTCTCCCACCGCAATGGCCTCTCAGCTGAAAGCTCACCCTCGCCCGACACAGGGGTGGTCGGTTCACGCCAGGAGAGTCCAGCGCCAGTGAACCGGCACAGCCGGCGGCGTCGAAGCCGTCCAAGGCGCTGTTCACCCCGCCGCTGTTCACCTCGTCTGCGCGGGCCGTCGAGGGCACACGGCGGTGGACCACCGGCCATGTCTCGTTCATGAACGTGCGCCACGGACCGCTCTCGGGCGGCGTGGCCCACTGAGGACAGGTCCACGGCGGCATGCGGTCGCCGACGACATCCCGGCCATGCGGTGTTCCTCGTCTGCAAAGAGGCGTCGCCCCGCCCCGGCATGGCTGAACGTTCTCGCGCCGGCTGCCCGACGCTGCCGAAGAGCACCCCTGTCGGCCTCCTCGCCTCAGTTGACCAGCCGGTCCGGAGCCGGCGGAGGGCCGCTCGCGGGCGGTCTTGGATGTGAAAGTCGTGCGTAGATGTGTATAGGCCATGTAATCGCGCGCTGCCCTGGCGGTGTTTCTGTTTGCTATGAGAGCGTTTCCATCGTCGTCGGGATGTGGGCGGTCAAGTGGAATCCGGCATGCGTCGGAGCACTCGCACTGGAGATGGCCTTTACTTTTCCGACATAGGCAATTAACAGCCGCGCTCCCGCAGGTGTGTAGATCCCGTGTATAACTTCGTACTGTCCGAATTTGGGCGACGGGCACCAAGGGGGGCGTCTCTTCGCTTGGCGTAGTACTGACAGGGGGTTTGGGGGGCATCGGCGGCGCCGTCTCGCGCCGTCGCATCATCGGCAGCACGCCTGGGAGGCGTGTCGATGCCGCAATGTCTCGGTAAATTTACCGTCAATGGCGCTCGCCGCGCGGCTGGCGCTGTTCTTCACCGTATTTCGCGCGGGGTGGTGTTTTCCCTTCCCTGTCGCCGAATCTCTGCATTCCGCTTCCGTGTTCGGCGTGCCCGCAGGCGCCCGAATCCGAATAGGAGAATGATTCAATGGCCAGGATCTTCATCGTCGGTTCCGGAGTTGTCGGAACAGCCACTGGCAAGGGGTTTCTCCACGCCGGCCATCAGGTGACCTTTATCGACGTGGCGCCGCAGCGCCTGGACTACCTGCGCTCCCAGGGGCTGGACGCGCGTGCCGAACTGGACCTCAGCGCCGAGCCGGACGCGTTCGTCTTCCTCACGCTGCCCACGCCCAACGTCGGCCACCGCTACGACCTGTCCGCGTTCGAGGCGGGCACCGCCTCCGTGGGTGACGCGCTGGCCGACGCCGCAGGTACGCACATCGTCGTGGTCCGCTCCACCGTCCCGCCGGGCACGGCCGAGGGCCTTGTGCAGCCGCTGCTGGAGAAGCACTCAGGGAAAACCGCCGGCGAGGGCTTCTCACTCGCCAGTAACCCGGAGTTCCTCCGCGCGGCCACCGCGGTCGAGGACTTCCGCCACCCGTGGATGACCGTCATCGCCTCGCGCAGCGTACGCACCCGGGAGCGACTGGCCGAGTTGCTGGCGCCCTTCGGCGGTGAGACACGCGTCTTCTCGAACCCCGCCGAGGCCGAGTTCGTCAAGTGCGCCCACAACATCTACAACGCCACGAAGATCAGCTTCTGGAACGAGATGTGGCTGGTGGGTCAGCACCTCGGTCTGGACCTCGACCCGATCGCCCAGACCGTGGCCCGCTCGGCGGAGGCCTCGTACAACCCGTACTACGGCATCCGGGGCGGCGCCCCGTACGGCGGTGTCTGCCTACCGAAGGACACCCAGGGGTTCCTCGGCCTCGCCGCGTCGATCGGCGTCGACATGCCGCTGCTCAAAGCGGTCGTCACCGTGAACGACAAGCTCGCCGAGGTGGCCGAACTGGAGACCGAGGCCCTGACCGCCTAGGCCCGGCGGCCGGCGCAGCCCGACACGGTTCCGCGCCGGCCCACCCCGTGGGCCGGCCGGTCCGGGCCGGATCCCGGCCGCCGGGCATCTCTCTCCGCTGCCGCGCCGCACGGCGCGACGGCGGAGGCTGTCAGACACCTGTGGACCCAACGAGAACAGGCCCATGAGCGGACTATTCGACACCACCCTGCTGGACTTCCGGTACTACCTCGTCTACCTGCCGCTGGGCATACTCGGCCTGGTCCGCTGGGCCTGCTGGCTCGTGCGGCGGGCACCCGCGGCTCTCTACCAGCCCGTGAAGAACGACCACTTCCTCCCGCTCGGCATCGTCGTGCCGGTGTACCAGGAGGATCCGGAGATCTTCGCCCACGCGATCGAGTCGTGGCTGGCGAACGAGGTGGCCGAGGTCGTCCTGGTCATCGACGTCACCGACCAGGCCTGTCAGGACATCGCGGCGCGCTATCCCGTGACCGTCGTCGTCACCGACGTGCCCGGCAAACGCGACGCCCTGCGCAAGGGGTGGGAGGCATGCTCCGCCGACCTGGTGGCGCTGGTCGACTCGGACACCATCTGGGCGGACAACGTCGCCCGGGAAGTCTGCAAGCCCTTCGCCGACCCCAGGATCGGCGGGGTGGGGACCCGGCAGAACGTCTACAACCCCAAGGGGTTCCTGCAGCGGGTCAACGACATGTACCTGGACTACCGGTACTTCGACGAGAACGCGGCGCAAACCGTCATGGGCCGCGCCGTCTCGTGCCTGTCCGGACGCACCGCCGTCTACCGGCGCGAACTGCTGCTGGAGATATCCGACGACTTCATGGCGGAGACGTTCCTGGGCGTTCCCTGCATGTCGGGCGACGACAAGCGGCTGACCACTCTGATTCTGGAGCGCGGCCACCTCACCTACATGCAGCGCTCCGCCCGCGTCTGGTCGACCTTCCCCGGCACGCTGCGGATCTTCCTCAAGCAGCGGCTCCGCTGGGCCCGCAACACCTGGCGCTCCGACTTGAGGGCGCTGTCACGCCGCTGGGTCTGGCGGCACCCCTTCCTCGCCTACACCATGATCGACAAGGGGGTCAGCAGCTTCACCCTGCTGTTCTCGCCCTTCTTCATGACCTGGGCGATCATCCGGCACGACTGGTTCTTCGTCGCCTGCCTGGCCGGCTGGTGGTGGGTGAGCCGGTCGATGAAGATCCTTCCGCACCTGGTGCGCAAGCCGTCGTCGTTCTTCCTGGTGCCCGGCTTCGTCCTGGTCTCGTTCATGATGGCGGTCGTCAAGCTCTGCGCGCTCGCCACCATCCGCAAGCAGCGCTGGCTGACCCGGCAGGTCTCGGTGGAGAACGGCGTCGTGGTCAGGACCGCCCAGCCCGCCGGAGCGGAGGCCGCGGCATGAGACACGCCACCCGCGTCGCACGCGCCGCCCTCGCCGCCCTCGCCCTGCTGGCCGCCGTCGCACCCGCCGCCCACGCCGCAGGCGGCACCGGGGGCGACCCGGACGTCGCCGCCTGGCAGCGCAGCGGACGCCCGGACCGGCTCATGGTGATCAGGCCCGGCACCGTCGCCCTGGTCAGTCACGGCTCCGTGGTGAAACGCCTGTACCCGCAGTACGGACCGCTCCCGCTGAGCTGGCTGGCCGCAAACGCGGGCGGGGAGTGGATCGGTTACGCACCAGTGAAGGCGGGCGGGTCCAAGACCGTGCGGATCAACACGGCCGTGCTGCTCGCTCCCGGCGCCACCCTGCAGATGGGCCGCCGCACGCCCACCGTGCTGATGACCGCCGGGAAGACCGCCGCGTCCGGCACCTGGATCCGCGGCAGCCGGGCCACCCTCGACATCGACGGTGTCACCCTGGCCTCCGCGGCCGCGGACGGGCCCGCCCCGGCCCCCGCTGACCTGGCCGGACGCCCGTACCTTGCCATGGGGGCGGGGGGCCGCATGACGATCGACGACGCGGAAGTGACCGGCCTCGGCCGCGCCGACGCCCCGGCCCGGGAGTCCGGGGTCACCTGGGGGCGGGCCGCCACCGGCTCCGCCACCGGCTCCACGTTCCAGGGCGACCGCACCGGCCTGCGACTGACCAGGTCGACCGGCGTGAAACTCGACAACGTCACCGTCAAGGGTGCCGTCCAGGACGGCGTCGTCCTGGACGGCGACCGGGGCACCACCGTGCGCGGGCTGACCGTCGAGGGCAGCGGCGGCAACGGTGTGACGGTCGGCGGCACCGACCGCCGCAGTCTGTCCGACGTCACCACCAGCGACAGCCACGGCACCGGCATCAAAGCCACCGCCCAGCACGGCCTGACGCTCACGGCAACCGCATCGCACCACGACGCCGGCGGCGGTGTCCGGCTGATCTCCTGCGTCTCCTGCGCCCTCGACAAAACCGTGGTGGACGGCGCGCCCTCCGCGATCAGCATCTCCGGCCAGGGCGCCCGGGTGACCGTACGCGATGCCCGACTCACCGGGGGCGCGGACGGCGCCGGGGTGACGCTCGCCCCGGACATCACCGGTGCCACCGTCACCGGTGGCACGATCAGCGGATTCGACCGGGGCATAGCGATCGGCGGGCCCGACGTCCGGGTGGACGGCACCACCGTCAGCGGCGCCGGCACCGGCGTCACGATCTACGGGCACGCGAGCAATGCCGCGTTGAACTCCGTCGTCGTCCACGGCGGCCGGGACGGAGTCACCGCCTCCGACGCCACCAGAGGCGTCGTCCTGACCGGCGTTCGGATCAGCGGCGTTTCCGGCAAGGGCCTGGCCTCGGCGTCCACGGGGCTGACGGTCAGCGGAGGGTCGGTCAGCGGCGCCCTCACGGCCGTCGACCTCGGCGCCTCCGCCCGGCTGGAGAAGCTGACCGTCAGCGATGCCCGGCGCGGAATGCACCTGGCCTCCGGCGTGCACGCCGACGCCCAGGGCCTGGACATTCTCGCCGAGCGCAAGGGAATCCAGGCGGACGCGGGTGCGTGGATCAGCATCACGGACTCGCGGGTGAGGGCCCCCACCGCCCTGTCCGGGAAGGGCACGATCAAGCGGCTCGGGCACACGGAGGTGACCCTCCCGCCGTTCCCCTGGCTCGGGTTCGCGGCGCTGGTCGCCCTCACCCTCGCCGTTCTGCTCCAGACCATCCACCAGGTCCGCCACCGCAGGACACCGCGGCCCCTGGTTGCGGCCCACGTGCGGAACACCGCGTGACCCGGGTGCGGGCCGCCCCCGGGGACGGGGAGACACCGCTCACCGGGCCACCCGCCCGCCCCCGAACCGCCGAAGCTCCTGCCGCGCCCGCCGACGCACACCTGCCCGGCCCCGCCCGGCTCCTCGGCAGGCAGCTGAGGCACCGGCCCGCTCCCGGCCGGCAATCGCACCACCCAATCGGATACAGCGCGCACCACCGGACGGCCGGAGGACTCCCCGGAACGAGCCCTGCCCCCGCCCGTCCTCATCGCCAACAACGCCTCCGCAGTTCAGTGCCGAACGGCGGAGGACATGTACAGGAGTCCCCTATGAACGACCAACCGCTCAGACCGGGCGCGACCGCCCCGGCCGACCGGCCTCGCACGGGCCTCTCGCCCGCCCCTCTCTCCCAGTCGGCCACGAGCGTCGCCCCCGCGGGCCGCTCCGATCGCCGCCTCAGCGTCGCCCTCACCGTCCTCGGACTGCTGACCGGCCCCGTCGTGCTGTTCGCGGCACCGGCGCAGGCCGCCTCGTGCTCCGGCCAGGTCCGCTACGCCAGCAGCACCAACACGATCTACCTGACCTCCGGCACCGCGAGCCTGTCCGACATCGACGCGCTCTGCCCGTCTGCGCCCCTGGTGGAGACGGACCCGTCCACCAACACCTGGGAACTGAGCGCGGACCTGGTCGTCCAGAACGGCGCCACCCTCGACCTGCACGGCAGCTCCGTCGGCGGCGACGTCGACACCCTGCGGCTGCGCAGCCTGTCCGACAACGTCGCCACCCACGTCAGCGCCATCACCGCGCAGTACGGTCACATCGACATGGACACCGTCCACATCACCTCGTGGGACGACGCCACCGGCGCCCCGGACACGGACCCGTACCTGCCCGCGAACGCCCCCTCCGGTTCCCGGGCGCGCGCCTTCATCAGGGCCATCTCGTACCTGGACACCGACGGCACACCACGCGAGTCGCGGATGGACATCAAGGACAGCGACATCGGCTACCTCGGCTCCCACGACGCCGAGAGCTACGGCGTGTCGTACAAGGGCCGCGGCTGCGACTCCACCCACCTCGCCGTGTGCGCGGCGCTGAACGTCTACGGCTCGGAGACGGGCAGCCGGTTCCACAACAACTTCATGGGCACGTACACGTTCGACGCGTACGGCATGACCTTCACCGGCAACGAGTACGACCACAACGTCATGTACGGGCTCGACCCGCACGACGACTCCGACTACCTGACCATCACGCACAACCATTCGCACGACAACGGCGACCACGGGATCATCTGCTCGCAGCGGTGCGACCACCTGGAGATCGCCTACAACGAGGTCGACCACAACGGCATTCCGCCGTACCTTCCGGTCGGTGACGACGACCCGTCGGACAACCAGGTCCACGGCATCATGATCCACCGCGGGGTCACCGACAGCGTCATCGAGCACAACTACATCCACGACCAGCCCAACGGCGCCGGTATCGCCGTCTTCGACAGCAGCGGCGACACCATCCGCGACAACACCATCACCGGCTCCGAGTACGGACTGCGCTACAGCGTCGGCTCGACGAACATCACCACCACCGGCAACACGGTGAGCAACAGCAGCCAGTACGCCGTCTTCACCTACCAGGGCTCCGACATCCCGGCCTACACCAACAGCACCGGCCGGCCGAGCAACCTGACCTTCACCGGCAACACCTTCGACACGACCGCCAGCAACGCGGTCAAGCTGAACCAGACCGACGGCACGGTGTTCAGCAACAACACCTTCAGCGGCGCGTTCGCCTCCGGTGTGCTCACGCAGTGGACCACGGGGACGGTCTTCTCCGGCAACACCCTGCCCACGTCCCTCACCTACTCGGTGAAGGGCGACTCGACCACCCCGGGCACCATCACCTTCAAGGACGTCAAGCAGTCCACCAAGGTGACGGTGGACTCGGTCAGCTCGGCCAGGTTCATCGGCTCCGCGGGCACCGTCTACAAGGCGAGCGGCTTCCCGGCCGTCACCACCACGCTCGGCGCCCCCGGCGCGGGCGGCACGGCGACACTGACCGCGGCGACCGTCGGCACCTCCCAGGTGACCGTCACCCCGCAGTCCGTCGCGGTGGTCCCCGCGAGCGGCACCGCCACCGGCCGGGTGCCGACCGGCGCCGGGGCGTACGAGGTCCTGGTCGCGCCGTCCACCGCCGGCACCGACCTCGCCTTCACCGCGACCGGCCTCACCGCCGGCGCCCAGTACGCCCTCACCGCGGGCGGCACCACCCTCGCCACCGGCACCGCCTCCGCCGTCGGCACCCTCACCCTGCACACCGCGCCGGGCACCACCCAGGAGGTCGACTACCAGATCGTCAGCAGCGGCTGACCCGCGAAACGGCGGCAATGGGCACGGGAGACAGGAGCGGCGGCAGTGCGCAGACGGCAGTTCATCACGGCAACGGGAGCCATCATGATCGGTACGGGACTCGCCGCCTGCTCCTCCGACCCGGGCGGCAACTCCACCGCCCGGGAACCCACCCCGCTGAGCGCCAACCCGGCGGCCCTGGCCCGCTTCTTCGGGTCCGGGCTGACGGTACGGTCCGGCGGCTCGTTCGGCCTCGACCGCGCCGAACTGCTGCCGGACAGCGATCCCGTGCTGGGCCGGCTGCTGCGGGTGCGCTACCCGGCCCGCTCCGCGAGCCCGAGCGTGGCACGGCAGTACGGCCGCCCCCAGGGAGGGGCGCAGGTCTACCTGGAGCTCCGTACCGGCCCCGTCGACTCCCTCCACCTCCGCTACTACGTCCGCTTCCCCAACGACTTCGACTTCGTCAAGGGCGGCAAGCTGCCCGGCCTGTACGGCGGGACGGTGACCAGCGGCCGCCGGATCCCCGACGGCGAGGACGGACTGTCCACCCGCTACATGTGGCGGGCGCACGGCGCCGCCGAGGTCTACGCCTATCTGCCCACCTCGGTCGCCCACGGCACCTCGCTCGGCCGGGGCTCCTGGGACTGGCCGCTGGGCAGCTGGGTCTGCGTCGAACAGGCCGTACGCCTCAACCGGCCGGGCCGCCTCGACGGCAACGTGACCGTCCACGTCGACGGGCGGGAGGTGCTGAGCCAGAACGGGCTGGAGTTCCGTACCTCCGACCGGCTCGGCATCGACGGAGTGCTCTTCTCGACCTTCTTCGGCGGCAGCGACCCGAGTTGGGCGACACCGCGCGCGCAGCACGCCGACTTCGCGGCGTTCGCGGTGTCCGAGCAGCCGATCGACCCACTGCAAGGCGTCTGAACCCCACATCGCACAGGCTCGCATCCCACCAGAAGGGACCCCCATGACCATCACGCATGACACGGATCTCGCCATCACCGGCTGGGGCGGATCGCACGTCCGGCAGGCAGTGATCCTCGCCGGAGGACAGGCCAGCAGGCTGCGCCCGTACACCGACCACATACCCAAGGCCCTGGTGGAGGTGGCGGGCCGGCCCATCTTCGAGCACCAGGCGCACTGGCTGGCGGCCGAGGGCATCGAGGAGGTCGTCATCTCCTGCGGCTACAAAGCGGACGTACTGCGCGAGTTCGTCGCCACGAGGCGGCTGCCGCTGCATGTGCAGGTCGTCGTCGAGGACGAGCCGCTCGGCCGTGGCGGCGGCCTGAAGTACGCCGCCGGCCGCCTCCCGTTCCCCGCGGAGCGGTGGGCCGGCCTCAACGGCGACATCCTCACCCGCTTCTCGCTGCGCGACCTGGCGCGGGCCCACGTCGAGCGGAACGCGCTCGCCACGCTGGCGGTGACGCCGCTCAAGTCGCCGTACGGGATCGTGGAGATGACCCACTCCGACCGGGTGACGAGCTTCACCGAGGCACCGGTGCTGCCGCACTGGATCAACGCGGGGGTGTACCTGTTCGAGCCGGAGGTCACCGCGCTCCTGCCGGACCTGGGCGACCACGAGGACACCACGTTCCCCGAGCTGGCGCGTAAGGACCGGCTGTCGGCGTACCGAATCAACGGGTACTGGCGCGGCGTGGACAACGCCAAGGACCTGAAGACGGCGACGAAGGAGATCACGGGGTTCGGCTGGGTCCGGACGGTCACCGCCTAGTCGCCCCGACGGACCGTCCCGGACCGCCCCGACAACGAAAGGCTCTCCCGTGCCCGACTACTCCCACCTGGTCAAGGCCTACGACATCCGTGGCGAGGTCCCCGCACAGCTGAACTCCGACCTCGCCCGCAGGACCGGCGCCCTCTTCGTCCGGCTCACCGGCGCACCGCGGATCGTGGTCGCCCGCGACATGCGCGACAGCAGCCCGGAGCTGGCCGCCGCGTTCGCCGCGGGCGCGAACACGGCGGGGGCGGACGTCGTCGACGCCGGGCTCGGCTCGACCGACTACCTGTACTACGCCTCCGGCAGCCTCGACCTGCCCGGTGCGATGATCACCGCCAGCCACAACCCGGCCAAGGACAACGGCATCAAGCTGTGCCGTGCCGGAGCGGCGCCCATCGGCGAGAGCTCCGGGCTGGGGCGGATCCGGTCCTGGCTGGAGGCGGACGACATTCCGGCGCCTGCGGCCCGCCCCGGCACCACCACCTCCCGGAACCTGCTCGGCGACTACGCCGCCCACCTCAACGCCCTCGTCCCCCTCAAGGGCAACCGCCGCCTGACCGCGGTCGTGGACGCCGGCAACGGCATGGCCGGCCACACCATCCCGGCCGTCCTCGACGGCCTGCCCGTCGATATCGACGCCCTGTACTTCGAACTCGACGGCAGCTTCCCCCACCACGAGGCCAATCCCCTGGACCCGAAGAACCTCGTCGACCTGCAGGCCCGGGTCCGCGCCGTCGGCGCCGACATCGGCCTCGCCTTCGACGGCGACGCCGACCGGTGCTTCTTCGTCGACGAGCGCGGCGAGGCGGTGTCCCCCTCGGCCGTCGTCGGCCTGGTCGCCGCCCGCGAGCTGACCCGTCACCCCGGCTCGGCCGTCGTGCACAACGTGATCACCTCCGCGGCCGCCGTCGAGATCATCCGTGAGCTCGGCGGCACGCCGGTCCGCTCCCGGGTCGGCCACTCGTTCATGAAGGCCGCAATGGCCGAACACGACGCGGTCTTCGGCGGCGAGCACTCCGGCCACTACTACTTCCGGGACTTCTGGCGTGCCGACACCGGGATGCTCACCGCCCTGCACGTGCTGGCCGCCCTCGGCGAACAGGACCGCCCGCTGTCCGAGCTCGCCGCCGGCTACTCCCGCTACGCGGCCTCCGGTGAGATCAACTCCGTGGTCGCCGACGTGCCCGGCACCCTCGACCGGGTCGAAGCCGCCTACCGCGGGGAAGGGGTCACCACCGACCGGCTGGACGGGCTGACAGTGGACCTGAGCGACGGCCGCTGGTTCAACCTGCGGCCGTCGAACACCGAGCCCCTGCTGCGGCTGAACGTCGAGGCGCCCGTCCCGACGGCTGTCGACGCCCTGCGCCACGGGGTGCTCGCCCTCGTACGGTGCTCCTGAAGGGGCGTTTCTCGCTGTCGCCGACCATCAGCCCGAGGACTTCCCGGCCTCCGTCCTCGGTGATGCCAATCGACACCTTCAGGCCTCGTGCGGACCCGGCCCCTCAGCGGGCGTGCCGCCGACGACGTCACACGGCCGGGGGCGGCCCCTCGCCCAGGAAAGTCACAATCAGGCGCCCCTGGTCGTCCGCCAGCCGCTCTCCGCCCAGCCGCACCCGGCGTTCCTGCCCGTCGGGCCAGCACAGCCGGGCGTCCTGGCCCGATCGCATCGCGGCAGCAAGCCGTTCCGGCACACCCCGCAACAGCCCTCCCCACTGCGGAACCTCGGCCGGCGTCAGCTCACCCAGCTCCGCCTCGCCCGGGAGCTGGGTGTTCCCCACCAGCAGCACGACGGACAAGGAGAAGGGCGACACGTCTTCAACCTGCTCTGGCACCGGCCCATGCACGATGAGCCGCCCCGAAAACATCGATAGCCCCTGGTCTTGGGGTCAGGGAAGACCAAGGGCCACCTTGTTAGATTCTGTTAAACAGAAACCGAGGGGGACTCATGGTTGGCAGGCCGCGCACGGGACAGACCAAGGTCATGGGCTTCCGTCCGCCCAAGCCGCTGCGCGACGAGTTCGAGGCTCTGGCGGCCGCGGCAGACCGCACGCCCTCGGACGCGCTCATCGAGGCCATGCACGACTGGATCAAGAAGAAGCGGCGAGAGCACGACGTGACGCCGCAGCCCGAGAGAGGAGGGTCAGACCGTGCCGACCTGCGCTGACGGATCGTTGGTGCCACCGTTCACCATGCGCGGCCACAAAGCGAGTTGACGGCGCCATGAAGGACGTTGGTCCGCGTCGGCATGTGCTCGTTCCACTCCGCGCCGATGTGGGCACTCGCCTCGGCCTCGATCAGCTCCTGCACCATCCGCTCCGCGATGGCGCGGATGAGCTCGTTTCCGTCGGTCGAGCGTAGACACCTCAAGCAGCCGTATCAGCTCAGACTGGGACAAGGCCATCGTGCACTCCTCGTGGACTAGGCCACAAAGCGAGTTGGTCCTGCCGCCAGCATCGGCTTGCCTAGTGGGCGGCCGGGTGTGTGGGTCCATGGTAGGGCGGTGGCAGGACGGGGCGTAGGGCGTGCGGGCGATGGCGGGAGTGGTCATTCGCTGTCCAGCAGGGCGAGGCCGGAGTAGTACTTGCGGCCGTTGGTTTGATCACGTCGGCGGGTGAGCCGAGGTTGAGTTCCTGTCGTACGCGGGTGGCAAACGCGCGGGCGGTGGCGGCGCGGACGCCTTCGCCGGCGTTGCACCAGGCGGTGTAGGCGGCGTAGAGCAGGCCTTGTTCGTCGCGGAGTTCGGTGTCGGTGCTCGCCTCAGCGGGGCGGGTGCAGCATTCGGTCAGGAAGCGGCCGATGTGTTCTTCGGTGGTGGCGTAGGCGCTGGAGGCGATGCGGACGCGGCCGGGGCCTTCGAGGGGGTCACGGGTGGCGAGGTAGCGGCGGGCGCCTTCGATGAGCCAGTGCAGGATGCCGGGGCCTTCGTCGCGGACGAGTTCGAAGGCGTGGTTGTCGATGCGGCGGTTGGCGGGGACGGTGCGGGTGAAGGGGATGAGCCGGATCCGGCGCCAGAAGGCGAAGCCGCCGGTGGAGACTTCGGGGCGGTGGTTGCCCAGCAGCCACAGGTGGTGGGTGAACTGGGGCAGGACTGCGGGGGTGGTCGGCGGGGGCTGACGCAGAGGCAGGCACGACATCGTTGCGTTTGAGTCTTGAGTCGGAGGTCAAGCCCGGGTGAATGACGCCTCGCAAACCGCTCACGGACGTAAACGCAACGATGTTGTACCTGAGCATGCCAGTTGATCACGCTGCCGCACCGAGGAACTCCAAGATCCCCGCCAGAGTCGCTCATTCGGCAGAAGTCAACTGGTCACTCTCCATGGTCTGCCGAGGGTGCCATGCCTTCGAGCGGCTAGGCACGGCTCAGCGCAGCAGTGCCCAGTCCTGATCGGCGCCATCGGTGTCGGCCCACTGGATGACCTTGGAGCCGTTCGCGGTCCGGCCGCCGTAGACGCCTAGGATCATCCCGGTCCCGCTGTTCTTGATCACACGGTTGCCGTCGGCGTTGGTGTGGTACGACCAGAACATGTTTCCCGTGAGGTTGCAGAGCGAGGCGACCACCTGAGCCCCCTGCCCTCCGGAGACGTTGAGGCACTGACCGTTGCCGTTCTTGATCAGGAAGAGGTTGCCGGCCTGTGAGTTGGCCGACCACTCCTGATCCGGGCGGCTCGTGCAGTCCCAGATCCCCGCGTTGCCGTTCGCGATACCGAGGCAGCGAGCGGAGTTCGGATTGAGCAGCCTGACGGAGCCGGACCACGGCCCGTCCGGTGGTGCCACGGCCCCGGAGACAGTGGCTTGGGCGCTCTGCACGGTTCCTGTGAGTGACAGGCATGCGACGAGCGCGGCGGTGACGGTACGGATACGCGTGCCCATCAGCAGTGCGCCATCCCCGTGTAGGCCACGGTGATCGGCTTCGAGTCGGTGGTGGTGTCGTTGATCTGCCTGCTGCCGCTGAACAGCCGGTAGTACGCGTGCACGGTCACGGTGTCGCCGAATTCGGCCGGGTCCCAGCTGGGCACGCACCACGAGCCGCTGGCGGGATGGTGGCCCTGCGCACAGGAGTTGCTGTCCTGGAAGACGGGTCCGAACCGGTGGCCGAAGCGGTCCCAGATCTCCACCTGGATACGGCAGTTCGCCGGTACCGCGCCGTTGACGTAGTAGTCCGGGTAAGCGTTGGTGCCCGTGTTCCGGTCGTTGATGCAGATCCCGATGGGATAGCCACCCTGTGTGTAGTCGTTGCAGCCGCCCTGGCTCGCCTGTGCGTCCGGCGCGGCCGTCAGCAGCGCGGCCGTCAGCAGCGTTGCCGCGCCGGACAGGATTGCCGCCCGGCCTGAACGGGACGAAGTCATGCTGGACCAACTCCTTTGATGTGAAGCGCCCGTTGGGGCAGGAATGGGATGCGGCCCTCTGCACCCGACGGTGACCGGTCGGCGCTGGGGCACGCCGCCACATTGATGCCGCCGTGCATCTCGGTCAACGCGTGGGAGGCGATCTCGGCGGACCCTGAACAAATGGACAACAATCAATCGATGTCTTTCCTGTTCAGGACGGTTTTGGGCCGATCCGGGACCGGTGGAGGTCTGGAGCGGTTCACGGCGATGGATGGCCCCGAACTGGCAGCGTTTGTCCGGTGCCCTGAGACGGTGGACGGTATCGGACGCGCCACGTGTGGGAGCCTCGCGTCCCCGTTGTTCGGGACATGCCTGCGCCGGTGGGCCTGTAGGCGGTGACCGCGAGCGTGGTGCTCCAGTCGCCGTCGTCCTTGTCCAGGACCTGGATGACGGCGATGTCGTGAGTGATGTTGTCGCGGATGCAGAACCAGGTGTCGGCCGGGACCTGCGGGAAGCGGACGTTGTCCGCCACCGGCTGCTGGGCGATGCCGAGCGCGCAGCGGGCGGGAGTGATGGGGGACTGCCCGGCGATGTAGGCGTCGCTGGAGTCCTGCAGTTCGTAGGCGCCCTTGCTGTTGCCACCCGCGTCGGTGGACAGCAGCCACGAGCCGTTCGACGCGAGGCTTCCACGGGTCAGGTCGACCGGGCGGTCGTTGCCCGGCAGGGTCTGGGGCCGGGCGGCGTAGAGCCGCCGGTAGTTGCGGCCCGCGGAGTCCGGCACCACGCCGGGCGTGGACAGCGGCGGGATATGCCGGTAGTAGTCGAGGCGGGCGTCGACGCCCCAACTGCCGGTGTCAACACTGGAGACGCGCAGCACCGCGATGTCCCCGGTCAGCCGCCAGCGCAGGCAGAACCAGCTGCCGGTAGGTACCTGCGGCCATTGGACCTCTTCCTCGACCGGCTTGCGTGCAATCCCGGCGGCGCATTGCGCGGAGGTGATCGGCCCCGCCCCGCGATGTATGCGTCGGTGGCGTCCTGGAGCTGGAAGCCGCCCTTGCTGTCGCCGCCCGAGTCGGTGGAGAGCGTCCAGTACCGGTCTCTCCCGTCACGGCGTGACCGGTCATCAGGTCGATCTCGTGGTCGGCGTCCGGCAGCGAGACCGGGTGGTTGTGCAGGACCGTCTGGTATCCCGGGCTTGCGCCGGACGTGGAGTCGTTGCGATGGGTGGTCACGGCGAGTACGACGGCGAGGACCACGGCCACGATCAGCGGTACGGCGCTCACCTTGAGCCGGATGGCGGTACGTCTGCCCGCCGCCTTGGTCAGGACCTCGGCCAGGTCGTCCTCGCGGCGTGCGATCCGTGCGGCGACGGCGGCCGGGAGCCAGTTGGCGTGTGCCGGGCCGGCTACTTGTCCACTCCCCCAGCCACCACCACGCGGTCCGGCCCGCACGCCCCCACCCCCGAGGAACCAGCGCGACGACCTTCCACGGGTCGTCCGTCCACCACACCGCCCCCTGCTCCGACGCACCTGACCTGTCACCCGAACCTGCATCAGACCCGTACACCGCCCTCCAGCACCTGCCCAGCGCCACCCTCGTCGCCTACAGCGACGCCGGCCATGCCTTTCTCTTTCAGCATGCGAAGGACTTTGCCGCCCAGCGGGCCTACACCTACCTCGGCACAGTCACCATCGCAGCAATCATCGTCTGGCTCCGCACATGATCCGAGAAACACTGCCTAGTAGCAGGCCAGGTCGGTGACTTGTGGGCGGTGTTTCTTGCGGGGCGCTGCCCTGGCCGTTTGGTGATGGGTGGCGATGGGGTGCGATGGTCTTGAGCGGGTGTCTTGCGGGCTGGGGTGCGGACTGTGTCGCGAAGGAAATCGGTCGTTCGAAATGTCCGACCCCTTTACTCCAGCCGTAGATCGTGATCTCGGTGGTGAAGGGCGCCGAGGTGGCAGGTGGCCAGCGTGGATTATCTCGCCCAAGACCGCTCACGCCGTCGCGAGCGTCGGCTTCTTCTTCGTCTACCCGGGTTCACCGAGACAGAGGGCGTCCCTTATCTCGCTGAGCTTCGCGGTGGTTGCCGGGGTCCGCTCCTGCGCTTGTTCAGCGAGTTGGAGGGCTTCGTCAATCTCGCTGAGCTTCGCGGAGGACAGGACGGTCTCCCGCTCTATCAGGTCGTCCCGGGACACGGTGGTCAGCCACGTGCACGGGGTGAAGCCGGGACGCGGGAACGCGAGCCGCAGCACGCCTTCGAACGGCAGTCCTTCACCGGCGCCCACCGTCACTTCGATGCCCAGACCGCTGATGTCGACGCTTGCCGGAGCGACAACCTGCATCACCCGGATCCCCGAGGTGCCCTCTCCCGACAGAAGTACGACCAGCCTCCGCTCGTCGAACTGAACCCACCAGACTTCGCCACGTTGCACAAGTCCTCCAGATACAGGACGGCAGGCAGACGCTGCGCGACCCTGACGCGCTGTGGAGACGGGTGCGGCCACTGTTGATCATCGGTGTGTGAAGACAAACGATCATACGGTGGCTGCAGGGTCACAGCGTAGACCCTGCCCGCCGGCAGGAGGCGTTCGCGGGCCGGATGAGCCGGATAGCGGGACGGTTCACGCTCATCGAATCCCGGCGCAGGGTCCGGAAGTTGGTACTCGGCCTGCTGTCCGACCTGCCGTGCAAGAACTGCTGGACCATCGCCGAGTGGGCCGGGCACAGGACCCCGGACGGCATGCAGCACCTGCTCGGGCGGGCCAAGTGGGACGCCGACCAGGTCCGCGACGACGTGCGCGACTACGCGGGCTCGTTCCCGTCCGCGACGGAGCGGACGAACGCCGCTGCGTCCTTGTCCCGCCAGATGTTCCGCTTGGTGTAGCGCAGGCCGGTGAAGAGCAGGCTCAGCCGCAGGTTCATACAGAACACGCAGCCGGGCCGCCAGTACATGACAACGCCGTCGCGTGCCTTGGTCATGCCCTTACCCCCCCTACGGTGTTGCCGTTCCGGCGGCTGGAACGGCCAGCCTACTGGGCGCCGGTGCCCGTGCCTCGGGGCGCGACCAGGATCTCGCGGCCGCGGTCCGGGGTGATCAGTTGGGCCAGGACCGGGTTGGCGAACAGGGATATCGGGGCAATGTGGTCCTCGCACACCGGGTGCCACAGACGCAGCGCTGCACGGAGTTCGGGCCAGGCTTCGGCACACAGGTCCGCGCGGTCCCTGCGGACCTCGGCGGGGTCGGACAGCGGGTGGGGTTCGGGCCGCGGGTCGCCGCCCGCATACAGGGTGACGACGATCGGCCCCGTAGGGAACGGCGGCTCGTCGGGAGCCTGGAACGCCAGCATCCCGGCGAGGCGGTCGGCGACAGCGTGCACCGCCGCGTCGAACTCGGGTGCGCCGAAGGTGAGCCGGAAGCCCGGCTCGGCCGCCCGAGCCTCGTAGTCGGCGACGAGTGCCCGCACGGGTTCGGGCGCGTACTCCTTGAGCCGTGGCAGGGGCCGCAGGTCGTGGGGGTGCGCGAGCTGGTCGTGCCGGACCAGGAGCGGCAGGAGTTCCGCGGCGAACAGCGGGCTGAGCAGGAGATCGTCGTTCCCCGGGCGGTACCACATCAGGTCCGCGATCTGCCCGCGCCAATCGCCGAGCATCGCCTTCATCTGCATGCTCAGCACGTCTGCCCGCTCCCGCCCGTACTCGTGCGCCTGGGCGAATACCGCCAGCGGTCCGTCGACCGCCCCGGCCAGCGCTTCGCATCTGGCCCGCTCGACCTCCGCGTCCCAGTGGTCCCGGGTGGCGCCCGGCGGCTTGCGCAGGGCGTGGAAGGACACCCACTGTCGGCGCATGAGGTCGTGGAAGGAGCCGTATCGCTCCGGTCCCTCACCGGACCAGGAGGCGAGCCAGTACGCCGCCCACTCGCCGTCCTCGTCCACGTCGTCCGGGTCGAGCAGCATGACCGCCGCGTCACCCTCCAGGGACAGGCGCAGGGAGCGGGCGAGGACCTTCGCCTCCTGAACGCCGAACGTCTCCTCGCAGTCCTTGCCGTCCTCGTCTTCCTCGCCGTCGTCCTCTGCGAGGTCTTCCCAGACCTCGATCCAGGTGCGGTCGTCGGTGTTTCGCAGCCATTCCAGCTCCGTGGTTCCGGCCAGCCGGTAGATGAAGTTGCCCACGTCCCGCCACCCGTTGGTGACCAGCATGAACTCCCGCAGCGAAGGCGGCAGTCGGCGCCCCAGCCGGGCCTCGGCCGCGGCGATCTCGGCCTCGCTCGCCGGCGCGAACCCGAGCCAGGCGTCACGCACGACCTCCTGCGCGAGCGGCGCGTCCTTGTCCGGGTCGTGCCCGGCGATCCACTCCGCGCTCCACTGCTCCAGGAACGGCCGCCACGCCGTACGCCCACCCATTGTCCCCTCCGCCTCTCGTTCTCCCCCTCGCCTGACTTCACTTCACCACAGGGGTACGACAACGGGTTTGCGGCCCGCTCGGCTACGCGCGCCTGTCGCCGGAAGAGATCAAGACCCGTGGCCGCGCCGCGACACCGGCCTTCGGGAGAGCCAGAGGTCCCGGTTGCCGGCGATCAGCACGCGCCCGTCCTTGAGGGTGACCGCCGTTCTCGGGGGGTCCTCGCTGCAGCCGAGGCTGCCGCGTTTCCAGCCCTTGGCCGTCCCGTTGCCGACCCAGACGGAACCGCACAGCACTGTGCGCGTGTTCAGGTTGGACTTGGGCCGGGGGGCCGAGCCGACCAGGACCGGGTGGCCCGCGGAGTCGACGGTCGCGGCAGTGATCTCGCCGGTGCCCATGGACGAGGTGTCCATCCGGGTCCAGTGCGTACCGTCCTGGCTGGTGAGAACCAGCGGGAGGGAATCGTAGAAGGCGCCGGCCTTGGCATGGCCGCCCACGGCGAACCAGTGGCCCGACGCGTGCAGGACGCTGCGCACCTGTGTGCCGGGCGGCATCCCGGTGATGTCGCCGGACGTCCAGTGCGCGCCGCCGTCCGCGCTGCGCCAGAACGGGATGGTGCCCGTGGAGTGGAAGTCGTAGGCGTTGGTGGCTGCCGCGCCGAAGGCGACGACCTCCTTGCCGTTGACGCCGAAGTCGCCCACGGGTGTGGACGGTTGCCGGCCGTCGATCGTCGGAAGCGGCACGCGACGGACGGTCTTGCCGGCGTCGTCAGACGCGAACACGTACGGAGACTCCACCTGGTCGACGGTCTGGCCGCCGCCGATCAGCAGGAGCGAGCCGACCTTCACCGCGGTGTTCACCGAGGCGTCGTCCGCGGTCTCCTGCTCGGGGCGGGTGTTGAGCGTCAGCGGCAGCGTGGCGAGCCGGACCTGCTCGCCGTCCGGCGCCCGGCGGGTCAACGTGGCGCCGACCCCGATCAGCGAACCGTCGCCCCACGGCACCACCACGTCGCCTGGCAGGCCGCCACCGGCCCAGCCGCTGCGCATGGAGTACGGCACGTCGCTTTCGTCGGCGGCGCCCGGCTTCGGAGTGATCGAGAGCTTCGTGCAGCCGTTGGAACCGGCCCAGTTGACGTTCACGTAGCGGTACCCGTTGGCGAACGTCCCCTCGCCCAAGGCGCAGTTGCCCAGCGGCACAAGCTGGCGCAGACCCTCACGGGGCGCCACGTACCCCTTGTCGTGCGGGCCGGTCACCGAGGGGTAGTCCACCGCGCCCGGATACTCCTTGAACCCGAGCTCTTCCGCACTCGCGCCGCCCGTGCCGGTGGCCCCTGCTCTGATCGTGCCGCAGCCGCCCAGTACCAGGGCCGCGCCGGCTGCCAGGCTCGCCACGACTGCGAGCCTCCCCCCGCGTGTTCTCATCCCTCCACGCTACTGAAATCGAACGCGTGATGCCGGGGGTTGCCATGGCGTCGGTGGTGCGGGTTCGTTCCTGGCCGTCCGGGCGAGGGAACCGTGAGGGCGAGCCAAAGCCTTACGTCGGACAGCCTCGCTCGCGCGGGTGCGACATCCCAGCGAGGCTGAGACCGAGCGGTTACGGCTGCGGGGCGGACAGCGCCCAGGAAGTGGAGAGCAGTGTCCCTCCGATCAGGGCGAAGCTCACGGCGGCGACGGCGCTGCCGCCGGTGATGAGGAGGCCCGCGAGGAGCCCGAAGACGGCGCCCATGGCGGCGACTTGGGCACCCGGCCGCCACCAGGGCCGTCCGGCCAACGTGGTGGTGTCGATGGGTGTGAAGGAGTCGCGTAGGTCGATCCGGACAGCTTTCTGATTGTCGAGGAGGGCGTGCGGCGGCGGGGCATGGCGCAGCCCACGGAGCGGCACCAGGCAGATGCCGTCCGGCAGTTGTGCCACCAGCGGGCCGCGCATCCGCCTACGGTGGTGCGCCGTCACCGGGATCGGGCCGGGCCAGTCCTCGACGGCGGGATGCCACATCACCCGCTGCCAGGCCACCGGCTCGTCGGGCCGACCCGGCTCGGCCAGGGCCAGCCAGGTGGTGTCCGACAGCCACGCCGCAGCGCCGACCCGTTCGCCGCGGGACACCGTCGCGACCATCGGCCGGCCGGCTTTCCGTACCGTCCAGCGGAACCGCAGGCCCCGCACGGCCCACACGCCGCAGAATCCGGCTGTCACCACCCCGGCCAGCCCGATCGGGACAAGTAGATCGTCCTCGGCTGCTGTCTCGGTGGGGTCGGTAGGGAAAGCGCGCGGATCCGCCTCGTGGGGGTCGTAGGCGATGGGGAAGCGGTGGCCCTTGGTGTAGCGGTCGGTGTCGTAGATGCCGAAGCGTTGCTCGTGCTCGCGGCCCGTCTGATCGGTCCAGTGCACGCGGATGTCGTCCTCGTCGCCGATGCCGTCCTCGACGACCACGCCCTCGGCCTGGGCGGTGGCGCGGTCGCGGGCGCTGTCGTAGCGGTAGGCGTGCCAGCCGAGCCAGCCGGCGAGCAAAGCGAACCCCGCCAGGGCACTCGTCACGCCCAGTAGGCCGACGCGCAGGGCGGGCCCGAGGCGTCTCACACAATCACCTCTTCGCTCCCGGCCGCCTCCAGCTCCGCCCGCACGGGTGCCGGGTTGCGGCTGTCCACGGCGGTGGTGAGGAGGTCGTACAGGTCGACGTCCGTGCCGTCCGGCGCGGTGAGTACCGTGCTCAGCCAGCGATGGGCGTAGGTCCAGCCCGCTGCACGCAGCACGGAAGTCAGGGCCGCGCCGGTGGCGCCGGCCAACACCTCGCGGGTGGCGGTGGGGCGCTCGGCGGGCGGCAGCCAGCGCAGTCGGGGTTCGATGCGGCGGGCCAGATGTGGCCCGCCGCCGTCGGCGAGCGCGTCCAGCGCGGCGGACACCGCATGGAGGGGCGTTCGGCTGCCAGTGGCGGCAATCAGAGCCTCGGATCCACTGCCGCCGGCGGGGGTGTGGAACTGCTCGGCGTCGAGGTCGAGGATGCGAACCGGCTGCGGAGGGTCGTAGCGGTCCCTGCGGCAGCGTGGCGCGCGCATGCCGTCGTCGGCCTGCTTGGCCCGAGCCTTGCCGGTGCGCCCGACGTGCGAGTCGAGCCCGGCGAGCTGCTGGATGCACCACTGTGCGATCGGGGCGGCGTCGTGCAGCGTGATGGGATCGCAGCCGTAGGGGGCGCCGATGTCGCTATGGGGCAACGCGGCTATTCGTTGTGCGACCGGTGGGTGGTGGGCCGTGCGGTACGGGTCGAGGGCGTCGTGCTCGGTGGCGGCACGGGCCGAACGGCGCCGTACCAGCGGGTCCCGCAGCGCGGCGTCGAATGCATCGTAGAAGTCCTCGGGATAGGTGTTGTCCACGGCCAGGTCGCTCAGCCACGACTCGCCCAGCCCGTCGAACGCCGCATCCAGCAGTGCAACCGACTCCAGAGCCTGCGCGGCGGCTTCGCTGCCCGCGAGGCGGGCGGCATCGGCATCGGCCGCCGACTCCGCCTGCCACACCCACGGCTGCGAGGCCCCCAGCAGCGGCGCGGCCAGGGGCGCCAGCGGCCGGAAGCGGCCCTCCACCTGCTCGGCGAGCATCGTCCGGGCACCGAGCAGCCAGGAGGACCGCCGGTCGCGGACGTGCTGCTCATGCGCCAGCTCGTGCCCGATCACGGCCGCCAATTGCGCAGCGGTCAGCGTCCGCAGCAGGGGCAGGCCGAGCAGCAGGACGTAGCTGCGCAGGCCTGCGGCCCTGGTGCGCCCGAGCGCGGCATCAGGCAACGGGACGATTCGCACCAGCAGAGGTGCGGTGAAGCCGAGCCGCTCGGCAACGTCCTGGATCAGGGCGGCCAGCTCCGGTTCGTCGCCGGGTCGGACCGCTCGGCCGGGCAGCGGCTGTCGGCCGAGCGCCGTCCGGAGACAACCGATCAGCACCCATATCAACGGCATCAGGGCTGACTGCCAGACACCCAACGCGACGCCCGCGATGAGCAACACCACACCGGCAGCGATCCGAGGCAGCCAGGCGACCGTGCACATGGCCGAGATGAGCAGCCACTCGCGGACCGGCGACGGCCCACGCGAAGGCGACGGTATGGGACTGTCCATCACGCTCCTGACGTGCTGCGAGGTGTGCGCGGATTGTGCCACAGCCCGACGTACGGCTCACCGGCGCGTCTGGAGAGCCGCCGTGGTCTTGAGACGGCCTGCGGTGTCGTAGGTGTTGGTGGTGGTGCGGGTGACGGAGTTGGCGGTCTCGGTGGTCTTGGCGGTGTTGCCCCAGCGGTCATATTCGATGGTCTTGGTGGGCAGTTCGGTGGGGTTGGAGCCGCCGAGCGTGATGGTTCCGGCCGGGCCGGTGGAGCAGACCAGGTCCGCCCATTCCGCCACTTGAGGAAGAAGCCGCAGGTGGGGTGGGGTGGAGGCGGCCCAGGCGGCGGTGAGGATCTTCTGTCCGTCCCGGCCGAACTCCTCGGCCCGGGCGGTGACGGCCGCCTTCCCGCCCGGCAGTTTGCCGATCTCCACCCGGCGCCCGTACCGCTTGGCCCACTCCGGCTCGATGAGCGGAGCCAGCCAGGCAGGAGCAGCCTCGGCCAACTCCTCCAAAGCAGCAACGGAGCGTCCACTGCGGACGGCATCACGGTCCAGCAGTGGACCTGCGCCGATCCACCCGGCGGTGCTGCTGCCGAGGGTGACCACCCGGGAGCCGGGCACGGGCAGCAGGAGGTCCAGCAGCAGTCCCGTCAGGGCGAAGTGGCCGAGGTGGTTGGTGCCGACCTGCAGCTCGAACCCGTCCCGTGTGGTCTGCTGGGGCGCGTACACCACTCCGGCATTGTTGATCAGCAGGTCGATCTTCGGGAGGCGGTCGTGCAGGGCCTCCGCGGCGGCGCGGACGGACGCCAGCGACGACAGGTCTAGCTCCTGCACGGTGGTCTCGCCGTTGATGCCGGCGGCAGCCCGGTGGCCCTTCACCACGTCCCGCACGGCCATGACCACCGAAGGGCCCGGGCCTTGGCTCTGCATCCGTGGCAGATGCGTACTCCGTCGACGGGCGGGCCGAGCTTTCTCTGCGCCTCGACCCCACCGGTCAGGGACGCAAACGCTGGACCATGCGTTGGAAGCCCGCTCTGTAGGCTTTCGACATCGCCTTCGACGGCCGATTCTCCGTCGGCCGTCGCTAACTCACACCACCCGAGTTACACCGTCGGCTGGACAGACCTCTTGGACTGCCATGATCAGCCCCGGCAGGGCCTGATGGAGTGTGGTGAATTCCGGTGCCGGAGGAAAGGGTCGGGCTGTGAGGGCCGAGGGCTGCTGACCAGAAGTCCGCTGACTTGGCAGCATCGGCTACAGGTGTGTCGATCAGAACGGTGTATACGCGGCCTCTGTGCATGGCAGCTCTTCCTGATCAGCTGGAAGATCGCACCTTGGTCACCAACCGTCACGGTCAGGAACACCGGCCTCCCTGGCTCAGACAGGCGAGTTCCTTCTCGGAGGACGCCACCTGTCTGAACTTTCGGGGGAGCCGGTGACAGGAGCCCGGGGGCCGTCAGGGCATCACCGGATCCGGATTGCCGTAGTAGGCGCCGGGGCCGTGCTTGCGGGTGTAGTGGCGTTCCAGCAGGTGGCGGGGCGGTGGGGCCGAAGGGGACAGGGACATGGTGTGCAGGGCGATGTCGGCGACGGCCTCGCAGATGATCGCGTGTTCCAGGGACTTGCGGGCGGAGGCGCCCCAGGTGAACGGGCCGTGGCCGGCGACGAGGGCGGCGGGGACCTCGACGGCCCTGTCGTCGCTGCCGTCGAGGAGGTCCACGATGACGTGGCCGGTGTTGTACTCGTAGTCCTTGGTGCACTCCTGCTCGGTGAGGTCCCGGGTGACGGGCACGGGGCCGTTGAAGGTGTCGGCGTGGGTGGTGCCCAGGACGGGGATGTCGCGGCGGGCCTGGGCGAAGGCGACGGCGTGGGTGGAGTGGGTGTGGGTGACGCCGCCGATGGAGGGGAACGCGAGGTACAGGCAGCGGTGGGTCTCGGTGTCGGTCGAGGGGCGCAGGTCGCCGTCGACGACGGCGCCGTCATGCAGACGTACCGTCACCAGGTGGTCAAGGGTGAGGTCCGCATAGGCGACTCCGGAGGGCTTGATGACGAACACCCCCGCCTCACGGTCGACTCCGCTGACGTTACCCCAGGTCAGGGTCGCCAGGCCGACCTGGGGAATGGCGAGGTTCGCCTCCAGTACCTCGCGGCGAAGGCTCTCCGGGACAGCTGTGGTCATCGGGATTCCTCCGTGGATACCCCCGCCTTCAGGCGGGGGAGGAAACGGACTCCTGCGGAGCAGGGCAGGGAAAGCCGATGCGCCGCCAGGG
>NZ_JBSFDB010000047.1:0-59814 GCF_053593695.1 Streptomyces sp. NPDC002144 | reverse complement strand
CCGTCCACTGCCTGCCCCTACCCCTCCGCGATCATGCCCCGCACACGACGAAGCCCCTGCTCATCGAACAGGGACTCCCTTTGCCACAACGCACTTAGCCATTTATCCGTCCGGTCCAGTTGGTACTGGTGGCACCCTGTCGGTTGCCCGCGGGGTTGTGTGGCGGCTTGAGTCGCCGCGTCGTAGTGCCCAAGATCGCGGGATTCAAGAGCATCCTGTCCGCCTGCTTGACGCTCCCAGAATCACGGGCCTAACTTTGCCGAAGGCCCTTACTGCGGTCCACTGGTCCGTATTATGGACCGAAGAGAAATGAAGGGCACTATGACAGCGACAGCGGAGTCCGCTGACCCTGGCCCGGCCTTCCTTCGGGGCGTAGGCGTCCTCGATGTGACAGGGGCCCTGGCCGGCCCTTACCGCACGACCGTCCTGTCCGGCCGCGCGGACCTCCTCAAGATCGACAAGCGGAGCCTCCCGGTCGACCTGAAGTCACCCGTCGGCGCCGGCATCGTGCGGTGCCTGGCACGCCGCAGCGATGTCATGGTGGAGAACTTCCGGGCGGGCGCCATGGCCCGCCTCGGTCTGGGCCACGAGGACCTGCGCCCGCACTGCCCCGACCTCGTCCACTGCTCCACTCCGGCTTCGGCCAGTCCGGACCGATGCGCGACGCGAAGGGCGGCTCGCTGCAGGCGGGCCTGGGCTTGGACAAGGACGCTGTTGACGACCTCGTCGACCTGGTCACTGTCAGAAGGAGTCATCATGTCGAAGCCGCCTGAGACCGACCTGCGGCATGCCACGCAGTTCCGTCATTACGTCCCAGCACCCGACGATCCGCGTGTCGCCGGCCTGCAGGAGCACACGGCTCGGACGTTCGCCGAAGCCCGGCTGAGCATTCCGGTGCTCGCCGAGGTGGCACGCCAGTGGCGGGAGAGCGCGGGCGACCCGTACGTCGGCATCACCACCGACGGCCGCGTCCGCCATGGCGTCTACGAGCTAGGGGCGGTCCACGACGCCGAACGCCCGCCCACCGAGGCGATGCTCCGCGCGGTCGAGGAGATCCGCCGCCACACCACGCAGGAGCAGTGGCAGCGGCTGACCTATCCGCTGGATGCCCCGGAGTGGCGGACCTGGAGCAACCCCGAGGTGCTGCTGTACGACAACGGCCTTCGCCTGGAGGAAGTCTCGGACCAGACCGCGGACGCGCTGCTGGGACTGGTCAGGGCGACCCTCAGCGAGGACGGCTACGCCGTGGTTGGCCATCTGATGCAGCTCAACGGCTTCCTCGGTGAGCTCACCGGCATGACCGGGGTGATGAATCCCGGCAGCTACCAGTTCGCCATCTTCGGCGAACCGTCCCTGGACCAGCCGTGGGGATGGCACCTGTACGGGCACCACGTGTGCGTCAACGCCCTGGTGGCGGGGGACCGGATGGCGATCGGCCCGGTCTTCCTCGGTGCCGAGCCGGACAGCACCGACGTCGGCCCGGAGGCTGGCGTCCGGCCGCTGGTCGCCCGTGAACAGGTCGCACTGTCGTTCATCAACAGCCTGACTCCGTCACAGCTCTCCGTGGCCCGCAGTTACCCGGAGGTACGCGATCCACGGATGCCGGAGGGACGGGTGCACCCGGTGGAGGAGCGGTTCCTCGCGGGCGCGTTCCAGGACAACCGTGTCATCCCGGTGGAGGGCATCTGTGCCACCGAACTGGACGACGAGCAGCAGCGGTTGCTGTTGGACGTCATCGAGCAGTACAGCGTTTTGCTGCCCGAAGGCCCACGGGCCGCCCGGATGCGCGAGGTGCGTGCGCATCTGCCGGAGACGTACCTGACCTGGATCGGCGGCATCGACGACGAGCAGCCGTTCTACTACCGGGTGCAGAGCCCGGTGGTGCTCGTCGAGTTCGACCACCACGCCGGCATGTATCTGACCAATCCGGCCCCGGCCCGCTTCCACATCCACACCATCCTGCGGCTGCCCAACGGCAACGACTACGGCCGTCTGCTGTGGAAGCCCCTCACATGAGGAGACCGACTCCCGTCTCAGCCCTCGCCGACCGCCTGCCGCCCGCACCCATCCGGACACTGCAGGCGTCGGCGGGCATTGAGCCGCACGCCACGACACCCTGGGCTGTAGGGGAAGCCTGACCGCCCATGCCACATCAGGAGCCGCTATGGACATCAATGTCGACGTCGCCATTGTCGGATACGGGCCGGGAGGTGCCGTGCTGGCTTCCCTCCTGGGACAACGAGGCCACAAGGTGGCCGTGCTGGAGAAGTTCCCTGCCCCCTACAACCTGCCCCGGATGAGCACGCTCGACGGCGAGATCGCCCGTGTCCTGCAACACGCAGCCGACCCCGCCGAAGCGCTCAAGGAGTCCGTGCCCCAGGCGACCGGGAGCGTCTACGGCGCCGACGGCAAGCCGGCTCTCGTGGACGACTGGAGCGGCACGGTGTGCGGCCACCCTCTCCACCTCAGCCTCCACCAGCCCAACATTGAAGCCGCCATGCACGCCCGGGTGGCCGCCTGCCCGACGGTGCAGGTGTTCTGGGGGGCGCCGGCCACCGGCGTCGAGGACCTCGGTGACCGGGTCGTCGTCACCGCCACCAGGACCGCGGACGGTGAGCAGATCCGTGTGAACGCCCGCTACGCCGTCGGCATGGACGGCGGATCGAGTTTCGTCCGGGACGCGGTCGGCATCAGCATGGACGTGATCCACCGCCATGACGACGAGTGGCTGATGACCGACTTCGACATCATCGATTCCGAGGTCGCCACCCCGCCCACCGAGATCCACCTGGAAGCCCCCCGCGCCTACTACTGGGGCCCGAATGGCGACCGGCGATGCCGCATCGACATGAGGCTGCTGCCCGACGACCCCGCCGAGGTCCGCACCGAGGAGCACGCACTGGGCTTCCTGCAGGACAAGACCGGCATCAAAGCGCAGTCGGTGCGCATCACGCGGCACAAAACCTACCGGTTCCGCTCCGAGATCGCCGACCGGATGCGGGAGGGCAACGTCTTCATCGGCGGTGACGCCGCCCACCTCATGACTCCCGGTATGGCCCAGGGATCGTGCAGCGCGATGCGGGACGCCATCAACCTCGCATGGCGTCTTGACCTCGTGTTCGATGGCCGGGCATCCGCCTCGGTTTTGGACAGCTACGGCCCGGAGCGGCTCGCCCACGTCGCCCCCCTCATCCAGGGTTCGCTGATGGCCTGGGCCCTGGCCGCGGAGACCGACCCGGACAAGGCCGCCGCCCGTGACGCCTTCCTGCGCTCCGGCGAGGTACCACGGCCGTCGATGCCGACGCTGACGAGCGGATTCCTGCAGAGCACGGCCGAGGGCAGTCCGGCTCCGCTGGCCGGCTCGCTGAGCCCGCAGGGACGTGTCCGTATCGGTGCGCGCAGCGGACTGCTCGACGACCTCGTCGGATTCGGCTTCCAGCTGGTCAGCCGAATCCCGGTCGCGCAGCTGCTCACGCCGGCCCATTTCGACCTGCTGGAGCGACTGAACGTGCACGTCGTTGTCCTCGGTCCGGACCACGTCGAGGACGTCGACGGCACCTACCGAACCTTCCTGGACGACCACGGTCTGGTCGCCTACCTCAGCCGCCCGGACTTCTACCTCTTCGGAACCGCGGCGACCTCTGAGGACCTCCCCGCGCTCATCGACGCCCTGGCCGCCATGCTGACAAAGGCCGAACTCCCTGCCCCCTCCGCCGCGCTGCCCCCGGTCCCGCAGCCCGGAGCCGCCTTCACGGGGGCAACCGTCACGGCCGCCGGATTCACCCTGCACTACGCCGAAGCCGCCCCCGCCGCGCCCCTGGGCACCATCGTTTCACTGCCCGGATCCGCCGGCCTGGAGATGTCCACCGCCAAGGACCGCCTGGCCGAGCGGTACCGCGTCGTGGAGATCAACCCCCCAGGCTGGGGCGACCAGACGGACATGGACCGGCCCCTGCCCCAGAGCGAGATCGGCGCTTTGCTGGCCGAAGCGGTCGCACACCTCGTCGACGGGCCGTTCGTCCTGCTGGCAACCTCCATGGGCGGCGCCAACGCCCTGCACATGACCGCGAAGATCCCGGACCGGGTACAGGGCATCGTCCTCGAAGCATCCATGGCGCCGAGCCGGCCGCAGGACCAGCACCCTCTGCCGGCAGGCGCTCCTGCGATCCACCCCAACAAGCCGTGGGCCACTCCTGGGTACGTCGCCCGCCAGATGGCGAACCGGATGCGGATGATGCGGATGACGCCCCCGGACATGGAGGCCACCGAGGCGATCGCCGTCGTGCGTGAGCGCGGGATCCCGGTGCTGGGACTGCTCGGCACCGACGATGAGATCCTGAAGCCGTCCCAGGAGGAGGTCTTCCGCACCGTCCTGCCAGAGGGGGACTTCCGACTGATTCCCGGTGGCTGGCACGACCTGCAAAACACCACACCAGAGGAGTTCGTCGATCTCGTCGAGACCTTCATCACAGACCGGATCAGCTCTGTCACGGTCAATGGGTGAGGCCTTCGTGAGGATGGCCATGCGTGGTGAGGCCGACCTACGACCGTGAGGACCTCGTCGACCGTCGGCGACCACATCCTCCGCATGGACGGACGAGAACTGATGGAGTTGGGTCCTCGGGTCAGTGGCCCTGAAAGGTGGCCTTTCCGGGGCCGTCGCGCAGGAAAGAAGCAATAGCGGCGGTGAGATCGTCGGTGACGAAGAGGGCGCCGGAGACGGCGGCAACCTCTGCGTCGGCTGCTCGTACACCCTCGCGTACGGCAGTGGTGACCAGACGCTTGGTGGCGGCGTGAGCGCATGTCGGGCCCGCAGCGAGCCGACGGACGTGCTCTCGCACCGCCTCCGCGAATCCCTCGTCGGGCAGGAGCTTGTTGACCACGTTCCAGCGTTCGAGGGCCCGAGCCGGGTAGCGCTCTCCCGAGTAGATGAGCTCCTTCGCCCGTGCGGGGCCGGCTCGTTCCGCCAGGCGTTGCGGCCCACCCATCGAGGGGGTGAGGCCGACCACGGTCTCGACCAGGCCGAACGAAGCGCCTTCGGCGGCGATCAGGAGGTCACAGGCCAGGGCCAGTTCGAAGGCGGCCGTGAGCGTCAGACCGTGAGCGGCGAAGACAGTGGGGACGGGCAACTCCTCGATGGTCTGCACGATGCGCAGCAGGCGCTCCCACAACGCGCCAGCCGTGACCACGGAATCGGGGCCCGCGGCGATCTCGGCGAACATTGAAACGTCCACCCCGGCCGATACGATCTTGCCACGCGCCTCGATCAGGACGGCCCGAGCGCGGCCGTCCCGGGCGGGATCCGTCAGCGCCACGAGTTCGCCGACCGTGCGTTCCCACGCGGCGAACACCTCCTCGTCGAAGAGGTTGAGCGGCGGATTGTCGAGGACGACGACGGCCACATCGGCGTCCCGTTCCATGCGTACTGCGGACATGTGTCTGAGCCTGTTCATAGGAAGAGGTCGGTTTCGAGATTCTCCTCGGTGGCTCCGTCGTGGAGGTAGCGCGACAGATCGGAGACACCTGCGGCACGCAGCACGTCCTCGTCGACGTAGCACTGCCCGTTGACTTCCGCCGTGGGAAGAGTGAGGACCACGGCCGCCGCGTCGGCCATGATCTCCGGTCGGCGGGACGCTCGCATCCCGCCGTCGCCGCCCACGATGTTCTGTACGGCGGCGGTGGCGACCAGCGTCCGTGGCCACAGGCAGCCGGCGCCGATGCCCTGATCCCGGTACTGCTCGGCCACACCGAGCGTCAGCATGGTCATCGCGTACTTGCTGACGGTGTAGGGCGCGTGGCGGGCCAGCCAGCGGCGGTCGAGGTTGAGCGGCGGCGAGAGGGTGAGGACGCGTGGCGCCGACGAGTTGAGGAGATGCGGCAGTGCGGCCGATGTGAGGGCGAAGGTGCCGCGTGCGTTGATGTCCTGCATCAAGTCGTAGCGCTTGAGCGGCAGTTCGCCGATGCCGGTGAGGGCGATCGCCGAGGCGTTGTTGACGACGATGTCGATCCCGCCGAAGCGGTCGACTGTCCTGGCCACCGCACCGGCGATGACATCGTCGTCGCGGATGTCCCCGACGATCGGCAGGACCTGACCGCCGGCGGCCTCGATTTCCGCGGCCGCGGTGTGGACCGTGCCCGGCAGCCGGGGGTCGGGGGCGGCGGTCTTGGCGATGAAGGCGATGTTCGCGCCGTCTCGCGCGGCTCGGACGGCGATGGCGAGGCCTATTCCGCGGCTGCCCCCGGACATCAACAGTGTGCGGCCGGCCAGAGAGCGGTGCGTGGACATGGTCATCCTTCTCTGCGATGGGGGTGACCGATCGCGAGGCTCGATTCGGCAGGGGAGTGAGCGGCTGGTTCTCGCCTGCTCGCCGCTCCGTTCCCAGACCGCCAGTTGGAGATCACCGACGTCCTGCGAACGTGGTTGAGGAGTCGAGCAGAGGGGCGCTTCTCACCTTGGTCGCGAGGTCGCGTCCTTCTCGGGTGCTCTCTCGCGGAGTTCGCGGCGCAGAATCTTGCCGGTGGCGGTCTTGGGCAGTTCGTCGACGATCTCGACCAGGCGCGGGTACTTGTAGGCGGCCATGTTGTCTTTGCCGTACTGGATGAGTTCTTCCGCCGTTGCCGTCGCCCCGGGGTGGAGAGAGACGAAGGCCTTGACGGTTTCGCCGCGGTAGGGGTCGGGAACTCCGACGACGGCTGCTTCCCGGATCGCCGGGTGGGTGTACAGCAGGTCTTCGACTTCTCGTGGCCACACCTTGTACCCGGAGGCGTTGATCATGTCCTTCTTACGGTCGACGAGGTAGAACCAGCCCTGTTCGTCCATGAAGCCCACGTCGCCGGTGCGCAGTTCGCCGCCCGGCAACGCGGCGGCCGACACCTCGGGCTGGTTCCAGTAGCCGGGGATGACCTGCGGCCCGCTGATCGCGATCTCGCCGACCTGGCCGACCGGGGCCTCCCGGCCGTCCTCGTCAAGGACGCGGGCAACGGTGCCGAAGACCGGCACACCGACGGACAGTGCCCCCGAGGCGGGGTCGACGGGTGCCGCGGTGTTCAGCGGCGTGGCGTGGGTGGGAGAGTTCGTCTCGGTCAAACCGTAGATGTTGTGGATATAGATCCCGGTCCTGGCCTGGAAGGCCTCGTTGACGGCGGGGGCGATCGGCGCGCCTCCGGAGTACACGATGCGCAGGGACGAGAAGTCCTCCGCCGGTCGGTCGGAGTCTTCGGCGAGCCGGGTGAGCGCGGTGATGGCAGCGACCGTGAAGGTCGGTCTGTGCTCGCGCAGAGCATCCAGCATGACGGCGGGATGGAAGCGGTGCGCGAGCACGAGCGGGCATGGCAAGAGCAGGGACAGCCCGACATGGCCGACCAGCCCGGTGATGTGGAACAGCGGGGCGATGCCGAGCACACTGTCGTGCGAGGTGAGCCCGAGCCAGTCGCGGAAGTTGTAACAGCCGTGCACCATCGTGCCGTGGGTGTTCATCGCACCCTTCGGCCGGCCGGTGGTCCCCGACGTGTAGGTCAGCACCGCGACGTCGTCCGGCTTCGGGGGTGCGACATCGGGGCTGCGCCCATCGTGGGCGGACACAATGGAAAGCAGGTCGAGAGTGCCCTCGGTGACGGGCAGGCGCGGCGTCTGCACCACACGCGTGTCGTCGCGGGTCTGCCAGTCCAGCTCCGAGGTGGTGATCACGGTGTCCACGCTCGTCCGCCCGGACGCGATGACGTCCCGCGCCACAGTTGGGTACAGGCTGTCCAGGCACAGCAGTGCCGTGGCACCTGAGTCGGAGAGCAGGAAGCCGAGTTCGCGGCCCTTGTTCATGGGGTTGATCGCGACCGCACTGCCGCCGGCCTTCCATGCGCCGAGCAGCCCGATGACGAATCCCGGGTTGTTCTGCACATAGACGGCCAGCCGCTCGCCCTGCTGGAAACCTTCCTCCAGCAGGGCGAGCGCCAGTGCGTCGGAGGCGTGGTCGAGCTGTCCGAGGGTGAACTCACCGTCGAAGTAGCGGAGCGCGACGTGGCCGGGTGCCCGTTCCACCGCGGCGCGGAACACCTCCAGCATGGTGTGACACTCGGGCTCGATGTCGGCCGGCTGGCCTTCGCGATAACGGGCAAGCCACGGGCGGCTGCGGTATCTGCTCACCTGAGAACTCGCTTTCTGCGTCGCATCGTTGCGGTGCCTCGCGTCACTGTCTGAACGCGGCCGGCCGACAGAGTGTCAGCCAAGAGGGGGCCGTAGGTTTCCCGAACGGGTTCGACGCGCAACCGGGTGGATCACGGGAACCCGACGCGTCGGCCGATCCTCAGTGATGGTGCTGCGCGTAGTGCTGGCTGAGCAGGTCCTTGCCATAGTCACCACCGTTCGGTGTGCGGACGATGGTGTGCACGTGGAAGGGCTCGGGCTCGTCGTTGTCCAGGAAGATGCCTGGGTGGTTGTCGTACTCGACGAGCAGGACCGGGCTGTGGAGACGGTAGTAGAAGGGGGCTCCCTCCTCCCACGTGCCGATCCAGCCCAGATGGGTCTCGTCGAGGTAGCGCTCGACCTGGGCCCGTCGATGCGCCCGCGGTCCATCCGGCAGGTTCGCCAGATACGGGTCGGCCAACGCCAGCAGCAGCTCGCGCTGCCCGGGCCGCAGGTTCTCCCCGGGCAGTCCGACGTACGGCAGGACGATGTTGTCCCGGCCCGCGGCACCCTTGTGCCGGCCGTCCACCACACCAGCCAGCTCGGGAGGGAGGTCGGCGGAGAGCATCGACCCGTAGAGCAGAGCACGGTCGCGCTGGGCGGCATCGAGCGAGTCCATCAGCTCCCGGGCCCGGCGCCGGTGCTCGGTGAACAGTTTGTCGCCGTCGAACTCCACCCCCACGAAGGCCGGTGTCAGCACGACCTGACCGCCGAGGAACAGACAGTGCAGGTCGACATGGTGTCCCTGGAGCTGCCAGCCCCACGGGCCCTCCGGGGACGGTTCACCGAAGACGGTGAACCAATAGCAGTACTCGGTCAGGGTGTCAGGGTAGGCCCCGACGAGCTCCCCGAGCGCAGCGTTCAGCTTCATCGCCTCACGCGCCTGCTCGTAGCCGGCTGAACTCAGCGACGCCTCCATGATCGCCAGCGCGGCCTTGCGCTGGCCGTCGGTGACTTCCGTGAGCAGCAGCCCGTGCTCGGGGAAGGTGAGCATCGCGTTGCTCCACATCTGCCACTCAGCTGCGTCCACCGGCAGTGCCGCCTTGGGCCGCTGCCGCGCGTCAAGACCGGCGAGGTACGCGTGGGCGGCCTCGGCGGCCTCGGCCCCCCGCGCACCCTCGTCGCCGAGCAGGAACAGCCCTTGCACCGGCCGTCCGTCCGTGGTGATGCCGGTGAACGGCTCGGCGGCCGTGCGCTCCACCGGGGGCAGTTCGGCGCCACCGACCAGTTGGAGCATTGCGCCGACTCCGGCCTCGTCGGTGAAGTCGACCGTGCCGCGCTTGAGCGGAAGTACCGGTGGCCGCGGCCGGTAACCGCGATACAGCCCCGTCATGACGCCGGGACGAGCTTGTGGTCGGCCGTGGTGACGCCGACGTGATCCTCACCGTTGACGCGGAACTCCACTCCGCGGTCCCAGGGGCGCTCGGCCTCCGGTGCCGGGGCGAGGATCGTCAGGTGCTTCTCCACCGAGTCGCCGCCGTTGTACTGCCGATGGGGAACTCCGGCGGGGAGGATGACCAGGGTGTCCGGCCCCACCGTATGCTTTTCCAGCGCCACCTCGACCGTCAGCTCACCTTCGAGGACGAAGTAGTACTGGTCGAACTCATGGACGTGGGTACCCGGACCGGCGCTGCCGGGGCTCAACTCGGCGTAACTGATTGCAGTGTTCGACGAGCCGGACGCGGGGTCGGCGAGCGGCAGGATCTTGAACCCGGGCATCGGCTCGGCGATGCAGGTCAGGTCGACCGATTCGACAAAGCCGGGCCGGTCGTTGCGCCGCTCGGCCGGAACGTCCTCCGGGGAGTCGACGAGCAGCGCGATCTGGGCTCCCGGTGTGGGCGCCGGGACGATGATCTCAAAGTGGGTCTCGGTGTCCGGCCCGTCGTTCCAGTTGCAGTGAGCCAGCCCCGCCGGGATGAACACGAGGGTCCCGGCGTCGATCTTGTGCGTCTCGTCTCCGAGCCGCACGTTCATCGATCCGCGGACCAGGTAGTACAGCTGGTCACTGTGGTGGTAGTGCAGGCCGGGCCCGCAACCGCCGGACTCGATGTGGCTGGCGACGATCAGCGCGCTCTCGAGGTGCGAGACGAACTGTGCCCGGTAACCGGGGAACCCGGTGTCGAAGGTCTTGGCCTCGTCGAACGGGCGTATGTACTGCATACGAGCCATATGTGGCCTCCGGGGTGGCCGAAAGAATCGGGGTGAGGACCGCAGCACGTCACGAGCCGGAAACGGCGGGCGGCTCAGGCCGGTGCGCAGGGCGAGTACGGTCTGCGTCCTAACATAGCTTCTGAAATGTCATAAGAGCAACGGGTGTCGACTGCGTTACAAGCCCTCGTCCGCCGACGCTCGCCCAAGGGGCTCCCGCGGAGACATGCCGGCTTGCTCCGTACGCGCTTGGGAGCTGGGAAAACACCCTTCTCGTCCCTCTGCTGAGGGTGGACCCGGCGTTCGGCGTCGGACTGCAACCGTCCTTGGGTTGATCGGTTGACAAGGGCATCCGTGCAGTGGATATTGCAGAAACAAGGCTGAAATTTCTCTGGGTGGGGACGCCCGGGAGGACCTACATGACCACGACAGAAGAAGAAGCCATGGCAACGTCTGGAGTCGCTCCGCTCCTGGACGCAGAGGCGGAACGGAGCAGGCAACTCGTTGCCCCGTTGATCGCCAAGCTGGACGAGCTGGCGCCGGCGCTGGAGCAGGAGGCACCGGGTAACGAGCAGGCGGGCAAGCTTAGCGAACGAACCCTCGAGCTGCTCCGCGAAGCGAACATCCCGTCGCTGCTCATACCGGAGTCCCTGGGTGGGCTCGGGATGTTCCCGAGGGATGCACTGGCGGTCCTGGAGCGCCTCGGCCGCATTGATGGCGCGATCAGCTGGATCGGCGGAATCTGGTCGATTTCCGGCCTGACGCTGCCCTACTACGAGGTGGATGTAGCGCGCCAGCTTCTGGGAGGAGGCCAGCCACTGTTCGGTTCGTCCGGCGCACCGAGCGGGCGCGCGATGCCGGTCGAGGGCGGCTTCCGTCTGTCAGGCGCCTGGTCCTTCGGCAGCGGCGACCTCCAGGCGGACTACGTCCTCTGCAACGCCGTCCAGCTGGATTCCGACAGCCGGCCAGCCAAGGACCCCCTGGGCAACCCTCTTATGCGCATGTACACGGTGCGGGGCTCGGACATCAAGCCGCAGGGCAACTGGGACACCCTCGGGCTGCGCGCCACGGGAAGCATCGACTTCGCCGTTGAGGACGTCTTCGTTCCCGACAACCTCGCCATCGACATCCTCGGTGATCTGGCGATCCCCGGCCGGCAACAGGCGGGCGGGTTCATGATCGGCATTTTCATGCTGCACACCGCCTTCGGGCTCGGCGCGAGCCGGCGCCTGCTCGACGAACTGACCGCCTTCGCGCACCGCCCGAGCTCGCGGGGCACGCAGTTGGCCGACAACGTCGTGTTCCGGGCCGAGATGGCGCGGCAGGAGGTGGCTGTGCGCAGCGCACGTGCGTACGTGTACGAGGCATGGGACGCAACCGACGCGCTGTTGAAGGCGGGCCGGCCGGTCACCCGCCGGAGCCTGACGGAGCTGCGAGCCGCGATGGTCCACCTGCACCAGGTCGCCCGCGATGCGGCCGAGTTCGTCTTTGCGAAGGCCAGCGGTACGTCGCTGCGCGCCGGCAGCCTCCAGCGCTGGGTGCGCGACACCCTCTCGGGATGCCAGCACATCATCGTCCAGGACTCGGTCTACCCCGACGTGGCGTGGGAGCTGATGGGCGCCCCCGACAACATGGTGTGGGGTCCCTACAGCCTCTTGTCGATCGGATGACTGGCGGGCGCCGTCCACCGGGCCCGACACGAACCGACCGGGCTGCCCCCGGAACCCATGCGTTCACAGCCGTCCGCCGCACCCGATCGGCGCACGTGAACGGCGGTGCACGCAAGTCCACCGAGTGTGTCCCTCGTCGGTGACACCCCGATCTGCGTCATCGACGAGGTCGGTCGATCGTCCTGCGGGATGACGAGAACAGGAGATAAACATGTTTGAAGCCCCCGGCGCCGCATTCCGCCGCGGCGTCGTCAACGCCGGTGAGTTCACCCTGGACTACGCGGAGGCAGGCCCCGTCGGTCCACGGGCAACCATCGTCTCGCTGCCCGGTTCGGCGGGTCTGGAGATGTCCACGGCGAAGGACCTCCTCGCTGCCGAGTACCGGGTCATCGAGATCAACCCCCCGGGTTGGGGCGGCAAGACGGACCTGAACCGCCCCATGGCGCAGAGCGAACTGGGCACGCTCCTCGCAGAGGCCGCCACCAAGCTCGTCGACGGGCCCTTCGTCGTGCTCGGCACGTCGATGGGCGGCATCAACGCCCTCTACCTCGCCGCCCAGGAGAAGGAGCGTGTACTGGGGGTCGTACTTGACGCATCGATGGGACCCTCGACCGCCGAGGACCTCATTGCACCGCCGGTCGACCCGGGCGCGGAGATCCCCTTGCCGCCGACGCACCCGAAGAAGCCCTGGGCCGACAGAGACTACCTGGCCGCTCAGATGGCCAACAGGTTTGCCATGTTCCGCTGGACCGCCCCGGACTTCCCGGCCGCCACCGCCATCGCAGCGCTGCGGGAGCACGCGACCCCGGTACTGGCACTGCTCGGGGAGGACGACGAATTCCTGCATCCCACTCAGGAGAAGACCTTCCGCGAGGTCCTTCCGCAGGCCGACTTCCGAATCGTTCCCGAGGGCACGCACGACCTTCAGAACACCGTGCCTGACGTGTTCGTCGCGCTCGTCCGGACCTTCGTATCGGGGCTCGGTACCCGGCCGGGGACGCCGAACGCCGACTGACACAGTACTTACACTCCAGCAGCAGTTCGGTTTCGTCAGGCCGGGTGCGCATCCGGCGGGTGAGGTTGCTGACCAGGAAGGTCATCTTGCGGCCGCACAGGTCGGATGTGCGTCCGCCGAGCAGCGGGCTGCCAAAGGTGAGCGCGTCGGGACGACCCATTGACGAATCCGCCGACGCGGCGGCCAGGGGCCGAAGAGCGACGTGCGCAAGGCCGATGCGACCCCGCTTCGACGAGCGAGCGGTTCGACCGCTGACGTTGCCGCGGGCAGCGGATCACCAGGATCTTGACCCCCCAGCCGGGATCCGAGTGCCGGCCGTCACCAGTCGCCGCCGGGGCTTGTGACGAGAACAGATCTAAAGATATTTCAGTAGAGAAGGCCATTGGAGAACCTCATGACGAAAACGGAGCCCCGTCCCGACGCAGCGAGCAGCATGCCTCTGCGCTCCGCGTTCCGCGAGGTGATGGCGGGCGTGTGCGCTCCGGTGTCCGTGGTCACCGCGATGGCCGACGGCCTGCCGAACGGCACAACCGTCAGCGCCTTCGCCTCCCTCTCCATGGACCCGCCTATGGTGCTCGTCTCACTCGACCGCTCCTCGAACCTGCTGGAGGTGATTCGTGAAACCCGCACCTTCGGACTCAACGTTCTCAGCAGTAGCCAGTCGGCCCTGGCCCTGAGGTTCGCTCGCAAGGGCGTGGAGAAGTTCGCGGGCGTCGAGTGGTATGCGGATTCCGGTGTCCCGCGGCTGCCTGGGGCAGGAGGATTCCTGGCCTGCGACGTCACAGACCTCGTGACGGGCGGGGACCACGTCATCGTCCTCGGCCTCGTCCGCGCCGCCGACTCGGAGGTCAGCCCGCCGTTGACCTATCACGCCCGAGTCTTCGGAACCCACGCATCGCTCGTCGAGACGTCGGCGTGAGTCGACCGAGTAGGGCTTCGGTGCGGTCGTTGTGCCGCGAGAGCTGTGTGACCGCAGCGGGCATGGCCACGGGTCTGGAGCGTATTCCTTCGGCAACCCTCCCTTGAAAGGAACGAACACATGAAGCTCGCCACAGTGCGCGTGGACGGACGGACCGAAGCGGTCCGGGTGGACGACACGGCGGCCGTCGAGTTGGGCTTTCCCGATGTCGGCACCCTTCTGCGACACGAGGACTGGCAGCAGAGGGCGGAGGAAGCCACCGGCGCACTGCACGACACAGCGGCGCTGGACTACGCGCCGTTGGTACCGCGGCCCTCGAAGATCATCTGTGTGGGCCTCAACTACCGCGCCCACATTCTTGAGGTCGGTCAGTCGCTTCCCGAGTACCCGACGCTGTTCGCCAAGTTCGCGCCGGCGCTGATCGGCGCCTTCGACGACATCCGCCTCCCGGATGTGGCCGAGCAGATGGACTGGGAGGCCGAGCTCTGCGTAGTCGTGGGCGCCAACGCGTACCTGGTGAACGAGACCCGGGCGAAGTCGGCGATCGCCGGATACACGGTGGCCAACGACGTCTCCGCGCGCGACTGGCAGATGCGTACTACGGAGTGGCTGCAGGGCAAGACCTTCGCCCGCACCACTCCCGTCGGCCCCTGCCTCGTGACCCCCGACGAGGCCGGTCCGGCCCATGAGATCACCTGTGAAGTAGGCGGCAAGACGATGCAGAAGGCCACCACCGGTGACCTCGTCTTCGGACCGGCGGAACTCGTCTCCTACATCTCGACCATCCTGCCACTCGAGCCCGGTGACCTGATCATGACGGGTACACCGAGCGGCGTCGGCTTCGCGCTGTCGCCACAGCGCTTCCTCACCGACGGCGAAGAGGTCGTCACCCGGATCAGCGGCGTCGGCGAATGCCGCAACACCTGCAGGCGTGCCTGACGGCTGTCGGGCAGGCGCGGGCCAAACTGGTTCCGGCCGGCCCGCTGCTCGGCACAGATGTCCTTCATCTGTCCGCAGCTGCCGAACCCGAGGCGCTCTGCGAGTCGCCGACCGCCAGGCACTTCACGGAGTCGTGACATTTCTTGTCCGTGGTCCTAGCCTGGCGTGCAGCAAGTTCCACCTGTCGGATCGGCCGATGAACCACCGGGCCCGACCGGGTTGGGGCGCCGACCGGCAGAGAGGCTGGGCCATGGCGGGCGTGTGGAGGACGAGCACGGGGGGCGCTTCGTCGACGACGGCGTATCACACGCTGCGCGATCGCATCCTGACCTGCGAGCTTGGTCCCGGCGACCGGCTCACCGAGCGGCAGATCACTGCGGAGCTCGGATTGGGTCTGTTTCCCGTCCGCGACGCAATGAACCGGCTCGTACAGGACGGCCTGGTGCAGGTGAGACCCCGAACCGGCTACCGAGTCGCCCCACTCACCATGAAGGCGGTCGACGACCTGTTCGGCGTCTGGACACTGCTCGGTCCGGAGATAACCCGGCTCGGCGTCACCCGAGCCGGGGCCGAGCAAATGGACGCGCTGAGGCGGCTGACGGCCGAACTGGACCAGGTCCTCGGCATGGCCCCCGCCCATGACCGCATCAGACAATCTCTGGCCCTGGCCGACGAGATGTTCCATCTCCTCGCGCTCGCGAGCGACAACCCACGGTTGCTGGAGGTCTACCGGTCGCTGGAGGACACGATGATGCGGGCATGGTCCGTCCTCCTCCTGGCCGCCTCTGACCAGGGCGTGCTGCAGACCGCGCGCATCAGCTGGCAGCAGGCCGTCGACCGCCGTGACGGTACCTTGGCCGCAGAGGTCACCCGTAGGTTCGTCGAGACGTCTCGTGCCCTTGCCGTACGTGTCCTTCAGAAACCGCACGAGCACCGGGATGTGGTCGTACCGCTGCGACCGTGATCCCGGGACATCTTGGCCGGATGATCCCAGCAGGTCCCACTCAGTTCGCGGTAGTCTGGGAACAGTGGTATTTCACAGGGTTGGACGAGCTACAGGAGCGAGCCATCGTGTCAGTCCCCGCGACACAACACACGTCCTTGGGTGAGGCCGCCTACCAGCGGTTGCGCTCCGACATCGTGTCCTGTCGACTGGCCCCGGGCGAGCGGCTCACGGAGCGTGCGCTCTGCGACGGCACCGGGTTCGGGATGGCGCCCATCCGCGATGCGCTGACCCGCCTCGACCACGAGGGCCTCGTACGTACGTTGCCGCGCAAGGGCTACCAGGTCGCGCCGCTCACCCTGAAGTCGGTCGACGATCTCTTCGCCATCTGGCAGATCGTCGGCCCTGCGATCGCTCTCCAGGGCGTGCGTGAGGCGAACACCGACCAGCGACAACGAGCGGTGGCCGCGCTCACGGCGATGATCGAGCTGCGCAAGTCGGGGCCCACGGACGGTCGCGATCGCATCCTGCGGATGACCGAGCTCGACGCCGAGTTGTTCGACCTCTTCGCGGCCGCCACTGACAACGCCCACCTCATCGCCATCAACGCGCGCATTCGGAGCGAGATGGCTCGGGTATGGGTCCTGGTGTCCGAGGCAGACGTCCCCCTGCCCGCCCTTGACGCCGACGACGAGTGGATCGACATCGTGCGCCGTGGAGATGGCGCGGCGGCATCGGCACGCGTCCAAGCCGTCAGCGCCGAGGCTCACGGTCGCATCCTTCGGATTCTCAGCCGCTGGCCGTCAATCGTCTCCAACGAGATCACCTCATTGCGCAGCTGAGCACACGGCCGTTAGGCCGGCAATTCCCCCGTCAGGATGGTCGGGAGCTAGGGTCTGTTGCGAAAGCGGATCTTGTTCGTTGATGATCATGTCGCATGGGGCGTGGGGATCTGACGAATGGCCAGTGGGCCCGACTTGAGCCGTTGTTGCCTCGAGGCATCAAGTCGGGCCGTCCGCCGGTATGGACGCGGCGGCAGTCGATAGACGGCATACGGTGGCGGACGCGAACCGGTGCCCCCTGGCGTGACGTGCCGGAACGCTACGGGCCGTGGGAGCGGTCCTATGACCTGTTCCGGCGCTGGCAGCGCGATGGCACCTGGGCCCGGGTCGTCACTCAGCTGCAGGCCGAGGCCGATGCCAAGGGCCTGATCACCTGGACCGTGAAACGTACGTCGCCCGCCGCGCCAGCTAGGGCAAAGGCCCCCGCGATGCACAACGGTGCCTCAAGCGCAACATCTGCAGCCAGGTCTTCAATATTCTCGAACGAACGTACCGGTCGAATGCGGAAGAACTCCTTCAAGTGGCTTGGCACACAGAGCAACTTCGGAGGTGACTCAGGGCTGGACGGAGTTCCCTCGGTCGTAGGCGGCGAGGCCCGGCCGGTAGGACTTGTCGTCGAGGAACTGCTCCAGGCCGGCCTTGCGGCCGCTCTCGCGGTCGAGGAACTGCGACGGCTCCAGCTTGGCGTAGAGATAGTCGTCGGCCAGTTCCCAGGGCGTCAGGCGGGACTTGCGGAAACCGATTGCACGCCATCACCCCCCTGCCCGTGCCCGCGCTGCGCGCGCTGGCACGGGCGGGTTTCAGGCTGCCGCCCGCGCTCGCCAACAACGGGTGGCGAGAGCCACGCGCGCCTCCGCCGGCTGGTCACGCGTTTCTTCAACGCCGACTGCATGGCCGCGGCCGTACCGCTGGTCGAGCGGACGGCGCGCGAGATGCTGACCGGCCTGCGAGAGCGCTATGAGTCAGGTCGACCTCGCCGCCCATACGCGCGGCTCCTGCCCTGCCGGGTGATGATGCGGCTCCTCGGTATCACGAACGTGCCCGACACCGTGCTGGTCGATTTGGAGCGACGCGGCACTGGAGCTGATCTACGGCCGGCCACCGGCCGACCGGCAGGCCCAGCCCTGACCGCGCGCCACCACGACGAGCTCATTCCCTCGCCGGAGGCGGCGCCCCCTCCGTGACGCACATCTGCTCGCGGAACGAGGTCGCACCGACCCGGTACATCGGGTCGGTGCGCCCCTGGACACCGTTGGAGTTTCCGGCTGTCACCCGGTATGGACGTAGGGACACGGCGGCCCTTGTCCGGGTCTCACATGTGGACGACTGGTGCGGCGTCGGGGTCCTGCTCAGGTACTCCGCGCCGGTAGAGGACGATGCTGACAACCAGGCCGACGGCGAAGAAGGCCGCGGACCACCAGTAGGCGGTGGAGTAACCCTCCAGGCTGGCTTGGGCGAGAACGGCGGGGTCCTTGGGGTTTCGGCCGTCGAGGTAGGTGGTGACGGCGCTGGTGGAGAGGGTGTTGAGCAGGGCGGTGCCGAGGGAGCCGCCGACCTGCTGCATGGTGTTGACGGCCGCGGAGGCGACGCCGGCGTCGTGTGCGTCCACGCCGGCGGTGGCCAGGCTCATGGCGGGGGCCATCACCAGGCCGAGGCCGAGGCCCGCGACGACCAGCGGCGGCATGATGTCCGTGGCGTAGCTGCTGCTCAGGTCGAGGCCGGTCAGCCAGACCATGCCGGAGGCGGCCAGCCCCATGCCCAGGGGCACGATCACCTTCGGCCCGATGCGGGGGATCAGCATGGTGGTGGCGAGGGTGGAGGCGAGCATGAGGCCGGCGACCATGGGCAGGAAGGCAAGCCCGGTCTTGATGGGGGTGTAGCCCAGGTTCTGCTGGAGGAAGTAGGTGAGGAAGAGGAAGACACCGAACATGCCGGCGCCGGTGATCAGGACGGAGATGAAGGACGCGCCGCGGTTGCGGTCGAGCAGGACGCGCAGGGGCAGCAGGGGGTGCGTGGTGCGGGTCTGCCACCAGGTGAACACGGCGAGCAGCAGGGTCCCGGCGACCAGGAAGCCCCAGGTGGCCGGCGAACTCCAGTCGTGGGACTCGGCGTTGGAGAAGCCGTAGACGAGGCTGAACAGGCCGCCACCGACGAGGATCGCGCCGGGGATGTCGATGGTGGCGGTCTTGTCGCGAGTGGTGCGCTGGAGCAGGAGGGCGCCGCCCACGAAGGCCACGACGGCGAAGGCGAGGTTGACGTAGAGGGTCCAGCGCCAGTCGAGGTACTCGGTGAGCACGCCGCCGAGGAGGAGTCCGATGGCACCGCCGGCACCGGCGATGGCGCCGTACACACCGAAGGCCTTGGCGCGTTCCTTGGCATCGGTGAACGTCGTGGTCAGCAGGGACAGAGCGGCCGGTGCGAGCAGCGCGCCGAACAGACCCTGCGCGGCACGCGCGACGATGAGCATGTCGAAGCCGGTTGCCGCGCCGCCTAGGGCGGAGGCTCCGGCGAAGCCGACCAGGCCGACGAGGAAGGTCATCTTGCGGCCGAACAGGTCGGCTATACGGCCGCCGAGCAGCAGCAGACTGCCGAAGGCGAGGGCGTAGGCGGTGACGACCCACTGCCGGTCGCCGTCGGAGAAGCCCAGGTCCTTCTGGGCGGAGGGCAGGGCGATGTTCACGATGGTCGCGTCCAGGACGACCATCAGCTGGGCCACGCCGATGACGGCGAGGATCCACCAGCGGTGGCGAGGCGGTGCATCACGAGTCGGGAGGGCGGACACGGTGGCCGTGTGCGCTGCGTCCACGAGGGGTTCGGGCATGACGAGAACTCCAGACGAGTGGAACAGATCAAGAGGGTTTGGTGGTGCGGTGCGGGACGGCTGCGTCGTTGGAGCTCGTCACACGATCCGGCCGGCCTCCGGGCGCCGACGGTGACCGGTCGGCGACGGGAGGTGGCGCGGGGGAGGGGAGGATCAGGCCGCCCGGAACTCCGGGCGGTCGGCCGCCGTATGACGACGGCAGGAAAAGCCACAGGAACGCGTGGCTGCCCACGGTTGCTGACCTGACTCCTCCAGCAGTCGGCGTCGGGCTTCCCAGGCCGAGCCGGAGGAGTAGGTCTGCCAGTACCGCGCCTGGCGGTTGAGGTGGCTGATCAGCGGCATGAGGTCGGTCGCGGCGGAGGCGCCAGGGATGCCCTGGCGGTCTTCTCCCCACTGGTCCCCGAAGGACTGCCGTAGCACGCTGACGATGAGCTGGCGCAGTTGCTCCTCGGACAGGACGGCACCGGGCGCGCCGGCCATCGCGTGGGACTGCGCGTCGATCATGGCGGCCGTCAGAGCCGTCGAGTGTTCGTCGCATCCCGCCGTCGTCGCGTCCAGGAGGCCTCGCAGACGGCGCGCGCCGTCGTGGTCCACCAGGCCGTTGCTCAGGCTTTCGTCGAGCCCCAACAGATGGGCGACGTACGACCAGTACTGGTAGAGGGAGCGCTCTTCGTCAGAGCTGATGTCGATACCGACGGTTGCCAGGGACTCGAACGCGACGAGGGTGAAGCCGAGCCAGGTGCGGACCATGTCGAGATGGCCGACCGGCAGGCCCCGCACGCCCCTGTTCCAGTCCGCGAGAGCCGTGGCCCTCATCCGGGCATGCACCAGCCTGGCCTCGACGGTGGCCACGTAACCGGGGCCTCCGCGCAACAGCCCTCCCGGCTGGATGGTCCGCCGCGCCCACATCCCGGTCTCCGCGAGTCGTACTGCCACATCCGCAGGCCCGCCTGTGCCGGTCAGTGCTCGTGCCACGGCCGGAGACCGGTAGATGTAGGCGAGCGCACTGGTGATCGAGCAGAGTTCGAACCACATGGGGGGTACGGACAGGCTGACTGCATCGCCCCTGTGGAGCATCAGGGGGTCGACATGGGAAGGCGTGGCCTCCAGCTGCTTGAGCAGCGCGGCGATGGCTATGGGGGGCCGTGGGCCGAGAGCCGTAAGGCCGCGCCTGAGCCCGGTAGCGAGGGCGTGCCGAGCTGGGGTGCCATACCGGTCCAGTTCGACGACGGCAGCGTCGGCGAGGGGGTCCCCGACGGTGAGCAGGGCCGCCACGCGGTCGACGTCGACACCGTGGCGATGGCGCTCCGCGTCCAGGTCGACCAGGCGTTGGGACGTCCTGCCAGGTTTGTGGTTCGCGGTCATGGGGGCCTCTCGCTTTCGAGCAGGTGCGGCGGTCCGGGCCGCCAGGTGCAGGGGGAGGAGATGCTCGTGCGCCGATCGGCGCCTGTCCTGGGCAAGCGGCTTTCCGGGCCGCCGCCAGACGTCACCGGCATGGTCTGACACTTGTCAGATTAGCCTGGTTCTGACAGGTGTCAAGTAAACTGCTCGGGACATGAGGTGGCCGCAGGCTTCGTCCGCCCCGCCGCGTGCTTCGCAGGCACGAGGAGAACAGTCCTGGAGGTAACGGTGAGAGCAGGGGCCGAATCAGCTCGACGGCCGGGGCGCCCCGGCGCGGACACGCCCGCGATGCCGGGCGAGGCGAGCGTCTTGCAGCGCGGGCTTGAGGCCTTCGCGGAGCTGGGCTACGAGCGTGCTTCCGCCCGGGAACTGGCCCGTCGCCTGGGCGTCAGCCACAACTTCATCAATGACCGGTACGGATCCAAGGCGGCGTTCTGGCGTGCTGTGGTGGATCACGCACTGGGTGCGTATCTGGTGAGCCTGCCCCGGGTCAGTGCCTCGCTCGACGACGCCGAGCAGTTGCGGCAGACCATCACGGGCTTCTACCAGGCCGCGATCGACGCGCCGCTGGTGGGACTGATCTTCGTCAACGAGTTCTCGCTGGAGAGCGAGCGGCTGGACTACCTGTACGAGCACTACATCGTTCCGATCCTGCAGCTCATGATGCCGAACATCGAGCGACTCGTCGCTGCTGGACGTATGGCGCCGATTTCGATGGATGTGCTGTTCTTTACAGTCGTCCCTCCCGTATCGGGAATGGTGGAAGTGCCGCTGGCGCGGCGCCTGGGCAGGCCCGAGCCTGCTTCGCCGGAACAGCTCACGAACACGGCGCGGTCACTGGCGGCCATCGTGGTCGGCGGACTGCTTGCGACAGGTGCGGCGAATGGCCGCTGAGGCCGGGCCCGCAGTCGGGGCGGCAGGCGACGATGGGTGCTCCCCGCGGTACGGGGAACCCGGCGCGCCTCTTGGGCCAGGGCACCGGTGTACGGGACGGCATGCCGCGCCTTGCGACGTACGACAGCCGTGGGCGGTATGGGTACAGACCAAGTGGTCAGGGGTTCCTGGCTGCCCCCAGTCCCCAGGTGCCTTCGGGGCGGGCGTAGCACTATGGACGTATCCGGTCAGGCCAACACCCAAGGCGGCGTCGGCAGGCAGAAGTCCCCGGAAACCCCGGCGGAAGCGAGACAGCGATGGAGCAGCGACGGGTACCCGGCGCCGAGCGGCCGATCCCATCCAACCGCGTATCGGCTGACGATGGCGCGGCCCGTGCTGTCGTCGATCAGAGGGGCATCGTGACAGGCTGGAGTGAGGGCGCCCGGCGGTTGCTGGGCTACCCACCGGCCGAGATCGTCGGCATGGCCGCCGCCTGCCTTCTGGACCAGGATCTCTCCTCCGAGACGCTGCGTGAGATCCAGGCTCTCCAGAGGTGGAGCGGCCGGGCACGGCTGCGGCACCGGGACGGGCACGGGGTGGAGGTCGGCCTTCTCACCCATCGCCGGACCGGGACGGACAAGGGCCCGGACTGGTTCGTGGTCTCCTCCCTCGCCGGGACGGCTACACCGGAGGACGAACCGCTCTCGACGTGGATCTTCGATCAGTCGCCCTGCTGCTCGATGGGTCTGTTCGACCTGCATCTGCGCCTGCGCCGGGTCAACAGCTACGCCGAGAGGGCCCTGGGTCTCACCGAGGCCGAGATGCGCGGGCTACGGCTCTCGGAGTTCGACCTCCACCCGGACCTCGAACGGGCGGAGCGGGCCATGGAACGAGCGTTGGGGACAGACGAGCCGCAGTATCTGGAGACCTACTCGCAGGCCCCCGGTGAGAGCCGTGAGCATGCTTGGTCCACCATCACGTTCCCCGTGCGGGACGGGAACGGCGCCGCATGCGGTGTGGGGGTGATCAGCCACGACATGACCGAGCAGTACTGGGCGCGCAAGCGACTGCAACTGCTCAACGACGCCAGCGTCCGCATCGGCAGCAGCCTGGACGTGGCCCGCACGGCCCAGGAACTGGCGGCCGTGGCCGTCCCGGAGTTCGCCGACCTCGCCACCGTCGACCTGCTCCCCGACTTGGCCTCGGCCGCCGAGACTGCTCGGCCGAGCGCGGTCCGTCTGCGTCGAGTGGCCCACCAGGCAGTACTTCCGGACGTTCTGGTGGCCGTACCCCTTGGTGAAGTGGAGATCTACCGTCCAGACTCCCTGACGGCCAAGTGCCTGGCCACCGGCCGGGCCGTACTTCGCGCAGTGTACGACCCCTCTGACGCCGACTGGCCCGTAGGGCACTCGCGCCGGGATGCCGAGGCCTGCGCGTCCGGAGTCCACTCCCTCATGGCCGTTCCCCTTCGTGCTCGCGACAGCACCTTCGGCATCGCCGTCTTCATCCGCCACCGGCGGCCGGAGGCCTTCACCGAGGACGACCTGCTGCTGGCCGAGGAGATCACGAGCCGGGCCGCCGTGTTCATAGACAACGCCCGCCGGTACACCCACGAGCGCGACACCGCGGCGACGCTGCAGACGACCCTGCTCCCACAGCGGCTCCCGCGGCAGGCCGCCGTGGAGGTTGCGTTCCGGTACCTGCCCGCCGGGGCGCTCACCGGAGTGGGGGGCGACTGGTTCGACCTCATCCAGCTGTCCAGCGCGCGGGTCGCGCTCGTCGTCGGTGACGTGGTCGGGCACGGGATCCACGCGGCTGCCACCATGGGACGGCTGCGCACCGCCGTCCGTACCCTTGCCGACGTCGACCTTCCGCCCGAGGAACTGCTCACCCGCCTTGACGATCTGGTCGTCCGGCTGGCGGAGGAAGCGGATACCGACAGCGCGTCGTCTACGAACCAGGCCGCCGAGACCGCCGGAGGGCTCGGCGCCACCTGTCTGTACGTCGTATACGATCCGGTTTCGCAAACGTGCACACTGGCCAGCGCGGGCCACCCCATGCCGGCTGTTGTCACTCCTGATGGCACCGTGGACATCCTGGACGCGCCAGTCGGCCCCCCGTTGGGCTTGGGCGGTCTGCCATTCGAAGCCATCAGGGTCACGCTGCCGGAGGGCAGTGTCCTGGCCCTCTACACCGACGGGCTGATCGGATCTCGTCACGAGGACATCGACCAGGGGCAGGCGCGGCTGCGCAAGGCGCTGACCCGGCCTGTCGACGACCTGGAGGAACTCTGTGAAACGGTGGTCGGGGCACTTCCACCCGAGCACCGTCTTGACGACATCGCCTTGCTCGTCGCCCGGACACATGGGCTCGATGCCCGGCAGGTTGCCTCCTGGGAGCTGGCCGCCGACCCCGCTGTCGTGGCCGAGGCCCGCAGGCTCGTGGCCGCCCAGCTCATGGCATGGGGCCTGGACGAGGCATCCTTCGTCACTGAACTGCTGGTCAGCGAACTGGTCACCAATGCCATCCGCCACGCCGTCCCGCCCATCCGGCTACGGCTGATTCACGACCGCCACCTCATCTGCGAGGTCTCCGACGCCAGCCACACCGCCCCCCACCTGCGCCGGGCCCGCACCTATGACGAAGGCGGCCGCGGCCTGCTGCTGGTGGCCCAGCTTACCCGCGGCTGGGGCGCCCGCTACTCCGACACCGGCAAGACCATCTGGGCCGAACAGGCTCTGGCTGTGTGACTTCTGCTGCTGGTGCGTCAGTTCCTCGTCGGGGCCCGAAGCTGGAACCGTTGCGCTGTCTGATGGCGAACGGGCGGTGTTGGAGCGGTGGACGTGGCGGGCGTCGTCGGCCCAGGCGCTTGCCCTGCGCGCGCGGATCGTGCTGGCGTGCGCGGGCCCGGAGATCCCGCCGATCGTCGCGGTCGCCCGAGAGTTGCGGGTGGCCGCCGACACCGTCCGCAAGTGGCGGCGCCGGTTCCTGGCGGAGCGGCTCGCCTGGCGTTGACGACGTCCACTGCCGCGGGCCGGTTCAGGGTGATGATGGGCGATCGCGCTTTCCCTGCAGAAGATCAGGGGGGGTATTACCTGAGCGGCACTCATCCGACTTCCTTGGGTGACGCTGACTCGGGATATGTGTGCGACGGGCTACCGGAACGGCGGGCCCGCAGCCAAGTCCCGACCGGACAGCGTCTCTGGCCCGCGTCCTGGTCGAAGAAGGACATCAGGACTCACTGGCGCCCGACGCTGTTCGAGAGCGAGCCGGCGCTCGCCCTCCGCTCGGGGGCGCGGTCTTGCGTCAGCGCGTCGGAACACTTCCGGAGCAGCCTGGCCAGGGTCTGCTGTTCATGCCCGCTCAGCTCGGTGAACATCAACTGCTCGACCTCGTCGGCGCGCTCCTCGCACTGACGCAGGCATTCTTGTCCGTGCTCCGTCAGGAAGATCCGACGTTGCTTCCGGTGATGAGGCGACGCCTCCCGCCGGATCAGTCCCTTGCGTTCCAGGGCGCCCACCATCTCGTTCATGGCTTGCGCCGAAATGAAGGACATGCGGGCGAGCTCGGCCGATGTGGTTCCCGGCCTCACTAGCAGCGAGCTGAGCGCGGCGTATTGCGGTGTCGTGAGGCCCACCTCGCTCGTCGCTTGATCCAGGTGGGAGCGCACCGCGAGTTCCAGCCGCTTGACCAGATAGGTCACGCGGGGACGTACCGCCTTCGGCGCCTCAGTGGGAGAATCCATGGTTGACATAATATCAGGATCCTTGATACAGGTTGAGTGTCAAGGATCCTGATACGGGAGTCCGGAGAGCCGTGAGCAGTCACTGAACCGGGGCTTCCGTCTCGGCAAGATTGCAAGCGGCCGACGGTTGATGCGTCATGTCCGGCCGTGGATGTCCGCGACTCTGATCAGTGCCCAGAGCGCCGCGGCCGAATGCGCCGGGTTGTCAGCCTCGGTCCTGTAGCTGTTTCGCCCCAGCTCGTTTCGACAGCAACGGAGTTCTCCATGACCGGTACCCCTGAAACCCCGCTGATGCTGGACCCCGGCACGACGGCGATCCTCAACATCCACCATCAGAGGGACATCCTGTCGACCGACGTACCCGCCGGCGTCTTCTTCGGGAAGGCGGCCAACCGCCAGCAGTTCGTCAAGAACACGGCACGCGTGCTGGACCTTGCACGAGAGCACGGGGCGATGGTCGCCTACGTCCGGGCCGCCTTCCGGCCCGGACACCCCGAGCTGATCCCCAACTCCCCGATGTTCCAGGCATTGCGTGCTGCCAGGGCCCTGCAGGAGGGTACGCCCGGTGCCGAGATCATTCCCGACCTCGCCCCGCAGGCGGAGGAGCCGGTCGTCACGCACACGCGTCTGTCGGGATTCCAGGGCACCGCACTCGACCTGATGCTCCGTGCGCGGGGCATCGTCAACGTCGTCGTGACGGGTGTGGCCACCAACCTGGCCGTCGAGAGCACCGCACGTGACGCGGTCGAGCGGGGCTACCGGACCGTGCTCGTGGCGGACGCCTGCGCCGCCGTCGCCGCGGCGCACAACGCGACGCTGGCCACGTTCCAGTTGCTGGGCTGGACGCTGAACTCGACCGACCTCGCTGCCGCCTTCGACCGTGACTGACCAGACCAACAGAGGAGTCCGAGCCATGACTGCAGAACTGACCGACACCACTCAGGACCTCCCGGGCGGTGACACCGTGCGTGTGGAGATCGACGACAACAGCATCGGCTGGGTGTACTTCAATCGTCCTGACAAGCGCAACGCCATGAACCCCGCGCTCAACGTCGAGATGTTCGACGTGCTCGACGCCCTCGAGGCGGATGACCGGGTCAAGGTGGTCGTCCTGACTGGCACGGGAGACGCCTGGTCGGCCGGCATGGACCTCAAGGAGTACTTCCGGGAAACCGACGGCAAGCCGCGATGGGTGCAGAACCGTGTCCGGCGCCAAGGCACCAACTGGCAGCACCACAAGCTCATCAGCTACCCCAAGCCCACCATCGCCATGGTGAACGGATGGTGCTTCGGCGGTGCCTTCGTCCCTTTGGTGTCATGCGACCTCGCGATCGCCTCCGTCGACGCTCAGTTCGGCCTGTCCGAAGTGAACTGGGGCGTCACCCCGGGCAACCTGGTCACGCGGGCGTTGGCCGAAGTGATCCCGACGCGTGACGCGATGTACTACATCATGACGGGTGAGCCGTTCGACGGCCGGAAGGCCGAGCAACTGCGATTGGTCAACGAAGCCGTTCCGGCGGACCAACTGCGGGCGCGGACCATCGAACTGGCCGGCAGGCTCAGCAGCCTCAGCCAGTGGGTTGTACGCGGCGCCAAGGTTGGCTTCCGGCACGCGCGACTCATGTCGTGGGAGGCCGCGGAGGACTTCCTCTACGCGAAGCACGATCAGGCGATCCTCTACGACGAGCAGGCCCGCACCAAGGGCATGCAGGGATTCCTGGACGACAAGGCGTACCGCCCGGGGCTGGGGACCTACGAGCGCGAGTAAGCCGTGTCATGGAGTACCACCCGCTTGGTATTTGGTGCTCACATGTCACGTGCGAGCCGGTCGCGTCGAGTGGACCGCCTCGCCGGTCCCGGCCGGATCCGCCGGGACGACAAGACCGTCCGCCATGCCTGCCTGGCCCTGGCCCGTCACGGACTCGTCGCGCCGGAGGGTGGCGCGCGGGACGGTGACAAGACGACCCCGTCACCGACCTCACCGCACTCGGCCTGGTCCCCCCTTCAGGGAGGAAGCTCGATGACCTGGCTGGACCCACCGGCCGACACGTGGTTCGGCCCGGAGAAGCCTGCGCGTCGAGCGGATACGCGACGGCGACGAACGGACCCCCGGGATCCGATGTCTTAACCGGACTCCGGCTCCGGAGCGTCGATCCCGGTGGTACGGAACCGGCTGCGATAGCTGCCCGGGGAGACCCCGAGGTTGCGGCGGAAGATCCGTCTCATCGTCTCCGGGGAGCCGAAGCCGGCACGCTGTGCGACGGACTCCTGGCTCTCATCACCAGTCACCAGGAGAAGCTTGGCCGCCTCCAGCCGGGCCTGCTCCACGTAGCGGGCCGGGGTCATGCCCACCTCGTCACGGAACATCCGCGCCAGGTGGCGTTCACTCACGGCGGCGCGAGCGGCCATCGCGGTAGTCGAGTGGTCCGCGGCGGGTTCGAGGACCACCGCGTCCAGGACCTGGCGCAGACCGCGCGTCGTGGGCGCGCCTGTCTGCGACCAGACGCTGAACTGGGCCTGGCCGCCCGGACGTTGCAGAAAGACGACCATCCACCGGGCGACCCTGCGCGCGACATCGGTGCCGTAGTCGTTCTCGACGATGGCCAGGGCCAGGTCGGTGCCCGCGCTGATGCCGGCGCCGGTGACGAAGGGGCCGTCCTGGACGAAGAGCGCGTCCGGATCGACCTTGACGCGGAGGTACACCAGGGCGAGCCGCGCGCAGTGTGCCCAGTGGGTCGTCGCCCGGCGTCCGTCGAGCAGTCCGAGGGCGGCCAGCACGAATGCTCCCGTACAGACGGAGGCGATCCGTGACGCCCGCGGCGCCAGCTCGCGGACCGCCGCCAGGGCCTCGGGGACCGTGTCCGGGGTCAGCTCCTCCGGTATGTCGTGCGTGCCCGGGGCGAAGGTGAAGTCGGCCGGCACGCCTCCCGGCACCAGGAGGGTGTCGATGGAGTCGGGAGCGTCGGCCAGCGGCATGTCCGCACTCAGCCGGGTGAAAGCGGTCGTCCCGACCGGCTGCCCCGTGGGTGAGACCAGCAGCACGCGGTAGCGGGCCCCGAAGTCGTTGGCCCGGGCGAAGATCTCCAGCGGCGCCGCCACGTCCTGCAGCGTCACCTTGTCGTACAGCACGAAGACCATCGTGCGCTCGGTACCGCTGTCCGCGGCCGCGATGCTCCGGTTCATGGTGGGGCCTCCTCCCGGGGAGTGCGGGGCTTCCCCTCGTGTCCGTAATCGTGGCTGGTATGTCCGTTGCGGCCCTTGGCCCCCGTCCATCCGGGCGAGAAGGTGGAACCGAGCAATCGCCCCGGTAATCCGGGATCCGAATTGAAGGAATATTAACCCGGTCAGGTCCTGACTGGTCCAGCATTCAGATCGATTTCGCAGCCATTCATGGCCTCACTAAGGGGCTTGGGTGGCTTTTCTTGTGTTTAGAGTGCGGGGCTGCGAACGTCAACTCAGGAAATCATTTGTTCAGTCATGGTTAATGCGCCTGAAACGAAGTGGCCGGAATCTGTTGGTGTCTCACCGCGCCATGCCGACACAATCGGTACCGAAGGTATCCGCAGGTCCAGGGCCCTGCCAGGAGCTATGCGGCAACAGACGCCGAAGCAGCATGAATATCCACGGCAGAGTCGAAACTCTCGAATTATCTGGGCCAGTCTCTGCCTGCCTGTGTTCGGGGCAACTAATTCCGCCGACCCTGAGAACTCGGCGCCAGAGGAGTGTATTGGCCATGCGCCAGCTAGATGCTTTGTCAATCAGCATCGGTGTACTCGGAGGAGTCGCCACGCTGATGACCGCAACCGTCCTCACCATTCCGGTCTGGGTCATCTTCATCGCCTGGGCCTCTTTCTTCATCCTTGGAGCCGGCACCGACGGCATGCTGAGGTCGATCGCCTCCAACCTCACCGGCATCGTCATCGCCTCGTCGACCCTGCTGGTCATCCATGGGCTGGGCGGTGGCACCGCCGTCGCTGCCGTCGCCGTGGGTGTCGGCAGCGCAGCCATGGTGCAGGCGTCGAAGATTCCCCTTCTCTCGAAGATCCCAGCCATCGTGTGGGGCTTCGCCTCCACGGTGGGCACAGTGTCCGCCACCGGCCACGGCATCACCACCGCATCCCTCAACAACCCGGCGCTCGTCGCGGCGCTGGCCATGGTCCTGGGCGCGGTGTTCGGCATCGCCTCGGAGTACTGGGGAGCCGCGATGACCACACGCCGGGCTGCCGAAGCGGCCCCGGAAGGACAGTCGTGAAACTACAGCACCACCTGGGGGGCCTGGAGAACCTCGGCCCCGTCACCTACGAACCCCGCGTCTTCGTCGAGGACTGGGAGCAGCGCATCTTCGGCATCCATGTCGCGATGATGGGTCTGAGTGCCCACCTCGGCGACGCAGTGCCGCAGTACCCGATCGACGACGTGCCCACCGCCTTCTCCTCCGTCTGGACCTGGGCGGACCTGCGCAAGGGAGCCGAGGCGATGCACCCCTTCGCCTACTTCCAGTACCGCTACTACGAGAAGTGGCTCGGCGGCATCAGCGGGTTCTTCGTCTCCCAGGGCTACATCACCGAGGCGGAGCTGGAGGCGAAGGCCGCGGAGTACCTTCAGGATCTGGGACGCGGACTTCCCGAGGGCGGGGATGAACGCATCGACGACCAGGTCATCCACTACCTGCGCAAGGGCGACTCCCCCCGCCAGGGTCCGGCCGAGTCCCCGGCTTTCATCGTCGGCGACCGGGTGACCGTCAAGGACGTACCGCCCACCGAACACACCCGGCTGCCGGGCAACCTACGCGGCCGCACCGGCACCGTGGAGCGCGTCTTCGAAGGCAACTACGGCTACTTCTGTTCCACCGGCCCCGACGGCATCGGAGAGCCCATGCCCGTCTACGCCGTCCGCTTCGAACCCACCGACGTCTGGGGAGAACTCGCCGAACCCGGCGCCGTGCTCTGCGGCGAGCTCTACCAGGCCTACCTCACCCCCGCTACGGAGGAACAGAAGTGACCGTACAGTTCGGTTACCCCGAGGACCGCGAAGCCACCAGCGCCGCCCGCGTGCGGGCGCTGGAAGCCCTGCTCATCGAGAAGGGGGTGATCACCGACGCCACCGTCGACAAGGTGCTCGGCTACTTCGAGACCGACATGACGCCCCTCAACGGGGCCAAGATCGTCGCCCGTGCCTGGACCGACCCGGAGTTCGCCGAACGGCTCGTCAAGGACACGCCGGCCGCCGTCGCGGAACTCGACCTCCCCGTCGGCATGGACGGTGCCGAAGGCGAGCACCTGCAGGCCGTGGCCAACACCCCCGGCGTGCACAACCTGGTGATCTGCACCCTGTGTTCGTGCTTCCCCTGGCCCGTGCTCGGCCTGCCGCCGTACTGGTACAAGGACCCGACCTTCCGCGCCCGCGCGGCCCGGGAGCCGCGTGTGGTGCTCAAGGAGATGGGTCTCGACCTCGACTCGTCCGTCGAACTGCGGGTGTGGGACAGCAGCGGTCATTCGCGCTGGTTCGTCGTTCCTCAGCGGCCCGCGGGAACCGACGGCATGACCGAGGCGGAACTCGCTGCCCTGGTCACCACCGAATCGATGATCGGCATCGCCGAGGTCCCCGCACCCGCCGCCTGAGCCGCAGCCCCGCACCGCAGAAACCACCACCAGAGAAGGGGGATCCCATGGAGGCCGTCGCCACCACCGCACCCCTGCACGAAAGCTGCGTCACCGACACGAACGCACCCTCCTTCGACGCAGATTGGCAGCGCCGGGCGTTCGGCGTCGCCGTGGCTCTGTCGGAGTTCGGCCACTACCCCTGGGACGCGTTCCAGCAAGAACTCATCGCCGGCATCGGCAGATGGGAGTCCGCCCCCGCGGCCGAGCAGGGCAGCTGGCAGTACTACGAGCACTGGCTCGCCGCGCTGGAACGTGTACTGGTCGATCACGGTCTGCTCGCCGAGGAGGAGGTGTGTGCCCTGCGCGGGGCGTGACCCGCTCCAAGGCCCACACCACCAGGACGTCCGCCCCGTCCGCCAGGGCCACACCCGCGAGTGGCTCTGCCGGCGGGTGCGGCCCGTCCTCCCGCTGCTGACCGACGGCACCACACGCTGGTGCCCCTGCCAAGGATGTGATGTATGACCACGACGACCATCACCGCCGGCCGATGGACCCGCGCCGAACAGCTGCGCATCACGGGCATCGTCGGCGTCATCGCCGCCCTGCACGTCATCGGATGGAGCCTGTACCTCTTCTACGCCAGCAGCCCGGCCGGAGCCGGGGCCTTCGCCGGAGCAGGAACCCTCGCCTACACCCTCGGGATGCGGCACGCCTTCGACGCCGACCACATCGCCGCCATCGACGACACCACCCGGCTGATGATGCAAAGCGGGCGCAGACCCGTCGGCGTGGGCTTCTTCTTCGCCATGGGTCACTCCACCGTGGTCCTGATCCTCGCCCTCGTCGTCGCGCTCGCCGCGGGCGCCGCCGGGTCGGGGATCGGCACTTTCCGCCACGTCGGCGGCCTGGTCTCGCAGATCGTCGCCATGGTGTTTCTGCTGCTCGTCGCCGTACTCAACCTCATGGTGCTGACCGGCATCGTCGGCCTGTGGCGGCGTATGACGCAGGGCCGGCTTGACCAGGGCGAGCTCGAGCAGCAGTTGCTCAACCGGGGCCTGATGAACCGCATTCTCGGCCGTCGCGCCCGGGGGCTGATCCGTTCGTCCTGGCACATGTACCCGGTCGGCATCCTCTTCGGCCTCGGCCTGGAAACCGCCAGCGAGATCACCCTGCTCGCCCTGTCCGCCAGTGCGGCCACCCACGGCTCCGGCCTGCCGACGCTCGCCGTCCTCTCCCTCCCGCTGCTCTTCGCCGCGGGAATGAGCGCCTTCGACACCGCCGACAGCATGCTGATGACACGTCTGTACTCGTGGGCGTACCGCAGCCCCGCCCGCAGGCTCTACTACAACATCGCCACGACCGGCATGACCGTGGCCGTGGCCGCGTTCATCGCCAGTGTCTACGTCGCGGGGCTCGTCTCCGACGCCACCGGAGCCGGGGGGCTCCTTGCCGCCTACGCCTCCCTCGCCGACCACTTCGAACTGCTCGGCTACATCGTCGTCGCCGTCTTCGCGGTCTCCTGGCTCTCCGCCGCCGCTATCTGGCGCTACCGCGGATTCGCCGAGAGGTACGGCGCCCGGCAGGATGCGGTGCGGGCCGATGAGACAGCCCAACGGTCCTGAGCGGTAAGTCAGCGCGCAACACGGCCAATTCTGGCCCCTATTGCGACCCGCGGTGCCCGGTTGCCCCGCCGGTCCACCAGTCACGGAACGTCACAGATCACTGGTTCTGACACAGCTTCTAAACTTGTTCTTTTTCTTCCGGCCTCGAACGGTGTCTCGAACTGAGTCGCTCGCCTGGGGATTCGCCGGATGTGGGGGCGGCCTTCGTCTGATCATGTGCTCCGACCAAGGTGCACTGACCAAGACGAAGGCCGTGAGGGTGAGTTTGCTGCCTGATGCTGTCCGGAGGGAAGCGTCCGCGGAGGCGTCACGCTTCCGGGGCGAGTTCTACGAGTGTCTGACCGCTCGGCGCGACGAGTTGTTCGAGCTGATGGACGCGGTGTTGTGTGCGGACGGTGCGGTGAAGTCCCCGGTGGATCTGACGCTGCTGCCCGAGCATCGTCGTGGGCACGGAGCGATGTACGGCGGCCTGAACCACGGCCGGATCGACGTCGGTCGGCTGCGGGCGGCGCTGGCCGGCCTGTCACTGCCGCGTTTCGACGGCGGGCGCCTGGTCCTGGCGGTCGATGTCTCGCCATGGCTGCGTTCGGACGCGCCGTGCTCAGCGGAGCGGCTGTTCTGCCACGTCTACGGCCGTGCAAAGACGGCGTCGCAGTTCATTCCGGGCTGGCCCTACTCCTTCGTCGCCGTGCTGGAGCCGGGCGCCACGTACTGGACCGCGGTTTTGGACGCGATCCGGCTGGGACCGGTGGACGACGCGACCGCGGTCACCGCCGCCCAGCTACGGGGAGTCGTGGAGCGGCTCATCACCGCGGGCCAGTGGCAGGCCGGGGACCCGCATATCGTGATCGTCAGCGACGCCGGGTATGACGTCACCCGCCTGGCGTGGGTCCTGCGTGACCTACCCGTCGAGCTGGTCGGCAGGGTCCGGTCCGACCGCGTCATGCGGCTGCCGAAGCCGCCCCGCCAGCCAGGGACGAACGGCCGACCGCCCAAGCACGGCCCCGAGTTCCGCTTCAACAAGCCGGAGACCTGGCCCGAGCCCGCTATCACCACGGTCACCGACACCACCAACTACGGCAAGGCCGAAACGCAGGCATGGGACCGGGTCCATCCCCGGCTCACCCACCGCTCGGCCTGGCTCGACCACCACGGCGAACTCCCCTTGGTCGAGGGCACGTTGATCCGTCTGAAAGTCGAGCACCTGTCGAAGGACCGGGACGCTCCGCCAGTGTGACTGTGGTCCTCGAAGACCGGCGCCACCCCGCACGATCCGTTTCTGGCAGGCATTTCTCCGTCGCTTCGATCTGGAGCACACCTTCCGCTTCGCGAAGCAGACCCTCGGCTGGACCACCCCGAAGCTCCGTACTCCCGAGGCGGCGGACCGCTGGACCTGGATCCTGATCGTCGCTCACACCCAGCTCCGGCTCGTCCGACCGCTCGCCACGGACCTCCGCCGGCCCTGGGAGAAACCCACCGCCTCGGACCGGCTCAGCCCGGCCCGGGTCCGCCGGGGGTTCAGGAACATCCGCGCTCACCTCGCCTGCCCGGCCCACGTTCCCAAACCCCGCGGCGCCGGCCCCGGACGCCCGCCCGGCGCCAAGGACAGACACCGGGCACCCCGCTACGACGTCGGCAAAACCGTCAAACGCCCCGAGACCCTCAAGGCCATCGGCAAGCCCGGAAGATCTTGGTAGATAAAGAACAAGCTAAGCCGGGAACTGTCTGGCACCAAGCCGCCGGCGTGGCCGCTTCGAGCCGCAACCCTGAGAGTTCCGCTGCGTACGCTGCCCGCCCGAGGACGGTCCGGCACCGCACGGCGAGGGCCCGCTACCGGTGCGCCGCAGCGGGCCCTCTGAGGGTCGCAGAAGACCGCGGGGGACGGACATCAACTGCGTTGCTTGTACAACGCGAGCAGGCCCTGCGAGGTCACGCTCACCAGCGCAGGCCCAACTCATCCAGAGCCTCACGACGTTCCGGACTACACGGCGGCGTACGCAGCCGTCGGGCGCTCCGTGAGAGCCCGGATAGCGTCATCTTCACGTGCATCGGCCACAGCGCACCCATCCGAGCGAGGTTCCTCAGCTTTCGCCGGACCGGGCGTAGCGGCACCGAGTCCGTGACCGCAGCCTCGCGCAGACGACACCGACACCACCACCCCTCTGCCCCGCCCCGCCTGATGTGAAGATTCGGGGGTAAACGGGTCGAAGCATGTTGGGGTACGGGGGTAAGGCGGACCGGCATGGAACAAACCGCAGGCGATGAAGACGGACCCTCGTTGCTGGAGAACGTCATCACGGTGTCCGAAGCGTTCGAGGGCGGCGAGGGCATCGCCGCTGCCCGTGACCTCGCCCGCACCTTCCTCACCGATGTGCAGGCCGTGCACGGGCTGCCGGTGTCCGGACGGGTGATGGGCATGGTGCAGCTCGTGGTCAGTGAGCTGGTGACCAACGCCCGCAAGTACGCGCCCGGCCCCTGCCTGCTCACCCTGGAGATCAACGGCGGCGCCATCGAGGTGACCGTGTGGGACAGCAATCCCACCCCGCCGGCGGTCCTCGGGCCCGACCCGACCCGCATCGGCCAGCACGGTCTGGAGATCGTGATGGCCGTCGGTCGGAGCTTCGCCGTCCATCGCGAACCGGTGGGCAAGCGGATCACCACGGCGATCGTGCTGGCCGACGATCCCGGCGGGGACGCTGCCGGCCGTCTGCTGTGACCGGGTGGGACGACCTCGGGCGGCGGTCACGCACCGGCCGCCGGCCCGTCCGCGAGTACCACGATGCCGTTCCCGTCCGGCGCCTCCGCCACCGTGTGCCCGCACTGGACCAGCAGGCCCGCCACCGCGGCCTGCACCACCACCCGCATCCCGCCGCTGGACGCCCCACGCCCTCACCGACGCTAGACCGCGTCCACTTCCTGTCGCCGCCGCCAACGGCCCCACGCTGTTGCGGAGTTGGCGGCAGACGCTCAAGGCTTTCCGAACCTGGGTTCGGTGATGGGCTGCGCCGCAAACAGCCGGTTGCCGTGAACACGGCGAGCCCGGCCGCCGTAAGTCGTAGAACCGGAGGCCTTCCGGTGCCCTGACGACCCTTGGCCTCCGCCGCTCCAGTTCGAACTGGAGCGGCGGCTGCTGTGCGAGGTGCTGACGATGCAGAGGGTGACAGGTGAAGCACAGCGGGCGCGCTGACGGAAGATCCGTGGTGTGCAAGTCCAGGATGCGTCCAGTTGACCTTGTGTCAGGGTCGAACGGAGATCCAACCCCCCACAAGCACAGGAGCACTCTTTTGACGTCGACGAAGTCTGTGATGAAGAAGCTGCCCGAGGTCACGCTGGCGTTCTGGATCATGAAGATCGCCGCGACGACCCTGGGCGAGACGGCGGGCGACCTGTTCTCCCAGACGCTCAAGTTCGGCTATTTCCTCACCACGATCGCCCTGTTCCTGATCTTCGTGGTGACGCTGGTGGTGCAGCTGCGGTCCTCGCGGTACAACCCGTTCTTCTACTGGACCGTGATCCTGTCGACCAGCATGGCCGGCACGACGATGTCCGACTTCATGAACCGCGACGCCAGCGACAAGTACCTCTCGGGTGGCACCACTTCGCTGGGCTGGGGCCCGCAGGGCCTCGGCCTCGGCTATCCGGAGGGAGCCGCGATCCTCATCTCCATCCTCCTGGCGATCTTCCTCGTGTGGAAGATCAGCGGGATGACCTTCCAGATCCGCGACATTGTCACCTTCAGGGGCGAGGCCCTGTTCTGGGCGGCGATCCTCGTCTCCAACACCCTTGGTACGTCGATGGGTGACTTCCTGTCCGACAGCTCCGGACTCGGCTACCTGGGCGGTGCGGCGCTGGTGTCCAGCGTGCTGGCCGTGCTGGTCGTCCTGATGAAAGCGCCGGCCGTCCCGAACGTCCTCCTGTTCTGGATCGCCTTCGTCCTCACCCGCCCCCTCGGCGCCACCGCCGGCGACTTCCTCACCAAGCCGGTCGCCAAGGGCGGACTGGACCTCGGCACCGCCGGCTCCTCGGCCGTGCTGCTCGCGGTCCTGTTCGGCCTGATGGCCTACGCCCACATCCAGGAGCGCAAGGCCCTCACACCTAGCCTTGAGACTGTCGGTCCGGAGGCCGCGGCGGCCCGCCAGGAAGCAAGTCAACGGTAAGAAGGCCACCGGCACGCCCGGCATCCGCTATAACGATGCCCCGCCCGAGGACGGACGGCACTGCCCCGACTGCCGTACCGACCTCGCCCGCCACCGCCAGGCCTGTTCAAAGCCTTTTTCGGCCGCGGCAGCTGAAAGGGCCGATCAGGCTGCCCGCACGCAGGCGGTCCGTGCCGATCGCGTCGGCACGGACCGCCTGGACTGTACGGCCTGACGCACTGGAAGGTGTGCGAGGCTGGCAGCCGGTGAGAGCGGGGCTGCGGACTGGGCGGTGAGGACGGGATGCGCGAGGCGTATCGCAAGGAACTGGAGTCGATCACTCAGGCGCTGGTGGAGATGGCGAACCTGGTCGGTTCGGCCATGGGCCGGGCCACCGGCGCCCTGCTGGACGCCGACCTGATGCAGGCGCAGAGCGTCACCTCCACCGAGGAGCAGGTCGAAGCGCTGCAGCGGGAGTTGGAGGAGCGGGCGAACGCGGTGCTGGCCCGCCAGCAGCCGGTCGCCACGGACCTGCGGACGGTGGTCACCTCACTGCGGATGAGCGCGGACCTGGAACGCTGCGGGGTTCTGGCGCAGCATGTGGCCACGGTGGCCCGGCGGCGCCATCCCCAGCACGCGGTGCCGGATGATCTGCGCCGCACGCTGTTGGAGATGGGCCAGCTCGCCCAGCGGCTGATGGCCCAGGCCGCCGAGGTGCTCATCACCCAGGACATCGAGGCGGCCCTGCAGATGGAACGCGACGACGACCGGATGGACGAGCTGCACCGCATGATCTTCCATCATCTGATGGACGAGCGCTGGCACCACGGCGTCGAGACGGCCGTCGACGTCACCCTGGTCGGCCGCTACTACGAACGCTTCGCCGACCACGCCGTGTCCATCGCCCGCCGCCTGGTCTACCTCGTCACGGGAGAGAGCGCCGACGACTACCTCCCCGACACTCCACTGCTCCCCTGACCTGATCCGCAGCACATCGCCCGCATCCCTCCCCCCGGCATCCCCTCAGTGCCAGACCAGCGGGCCGGGGCCGGTCCACTCGATCAGAGGTGAGGTGGCGATCTCGTCCTCCTCGCCCAGGTCCAGGCCGCCCCGCCGCAGGAAGACGATCATGTCCCACAGGCCGTAGGCGCGGCCGACTTGGACACCGTGGATGCACACCAGCCGGCCGCCCTCAGCATGGGGCGGCCCCACTCTGACGGGACACCAACTCGGCACGTCAAAACGAGTACCCGCGTGCACGCGGGGACATGGCCCCGTCGGCGCCATCGGTGATGAGGATCGTTGACCCACCTGCTGGTCGGGACCTGGACAGACCTGCTCACTCGATCTCCCCAGGCTCACGGGCTGACCCGTTCGGTATGACCTCATAGCGAGCGAGGGCCGCAACCGGCGACGATGCGTTGCATGACTATCGACGACGGCCTCGTTCCTGTCCGTTCGACGCACCCGATGCCTGTGGTGTTCGCGGCCGGGTCGGTCATCGGCGTGCTCGGCGGGATGATCGGGCTGGGCGGCGCGGAGTTCCGCCTGCCACTGCTGATCGGCCTCTTCGGGTTCGCGGCGCTGTCGGGGGTCATCCTGAACAAGGCGATGAGCCTGGTCGTGGTGCTCACCGCGCTGCCCGCCCGGCTCGCTGCGGTGCCGGCCTCGCAGGTGGCCGAGCACTGGTCGGTCGCGGTCAACCTGCTCGCCGGGAGCCTGTTGGGCGCCTGGGCGGGGGCGAGCTGGGCGGTGCGGATGCGCTCCGCCACCCTGTACAAGGTGCTGGCCGCGCTGATGGTGCTGATGGCCGCTGCCCTGTTGGTCACCCACACCATCACTTTCGGCGCGCTCGACCTGGTGTCCTGGTCACGGGTTCCGGCCGGGGTGGCGGCGGGGTTCGGCATCGGGGTGGTCGCGGCGATTATGGGCGTGGCCGGGGGAGAGCTGCTGATCCCGACGATCGTGCTGCTGTTCGCCCTCGACATCAAGACCGCCGGGAGCCTGTCCCTGCTGGTGTCGCTGCCCACCATGCTGGTCGCCTTCGCCCGCTACAGCCGCGACGGCAGCTTCGCTGTCCTTCGCGCCAACCTGCGCTTCACCGCCGTGATGGCTGCGGGCTCCATCGCCGGCGCGGTGCTGGGCGGCTTGCTCCTGGGGGTGTTCCCCGACATGGTCCTCATCCCCGCATTGGCGGTGATCCTCCTCCTCTCCGCCGTCAAGCTCGCCCGACACGACTGAACCCACGGGTGGGCGCGTTGATATGGGGCAGCTGGTGGCCCAGCCCGGAGGCGGTCTTTGTGACGTGTCGGATGGGTGAGCACGGGTGCCGCAGCCCTCCCCGAGACCGGCTGCGGCACCTCGTGCGGGGCCAGTGCGGTCGGCATGCGGTCGGGTGCGTGTTCAGGGGGAGAGGGCTTGGCGCAGGGTGTCCGTACACGGGCTGCCGGTGTCCGGACGGGTGATGGGCATGGTGCAGCTCGTGGTCAGCGAACTGGTCACCAACGCGCGCAAGTACGCGCCCGGCCCCTGCCTGCTCACCCTGGAGGTCAGCGGCGGCGCCATTGAAGTGACCGTGTGGGACAGCAATCCCACCCCGCCGGCGGTCCTCGGGCCCGACCCGACCCGCATCGGCCAGCACGGTCTGGAGATCGTGATGGCCGTCGGTCGGAGCTTCGCCGTCCATCGCGAACCGGTGGGCAAGCGGATCACCACGGCGATCGTGCTCGCCGACGACCCCGGCGGGGACGCCGCCGGCCGTCAGCCGTGACCAGGTGGGAGGACCTCGGGCGGCGGTCACGCACCGGCCGCCGGCCCGTCCGCGAGTACCACGATGCCGTTCCCGTCCGGTGCCTCCGCCACCGTGTGCCCGCACTGGGCCGGCAGGCCCGCCACCGCGGCCTGCACCACCACCCGCATCCCGTCGCTGGACGCCCCACGCTGATCTGCTGCCAGCGCGGTGAACCCGTGCGACGTCGTCCAGCTCACCAGCACGCCCGCGGGCGTCTCGCTCAGTCTCAGCCCCGGCGCGGCGTCGTCCGCCTCGACGATATGGAAGCCCGCCAGTTTCAGGGCATGGCGAACCCATCCAACGAGCTGGGGACGAACGGACGGCATCCGCCTCGCCTGCCCCGAAAGAATCGGATCATGTCATCGGCTGCTGCGGACCCAAGCGCATGCCCAACTCCTCCAGAGCCGCGCGACGTTCGGGACTCAGCTTGGCGGCCCTTCGCCGGGCGTTATCCAGAAACGACCCCAGCTTGATCTCCGCACCGTCCACGACCTCCACGTGCTTCCGAGCAGGCCGCAGGTGGCCCTCGCGGGCGTGGAACTGCCGGGCCGCGGCGAGGTTGGTCTCCCACCGGTCGGCCTGCGAGCGCGGTGCCGGTACCGCGGTCTCGCGTTTGTCGTCGGGGTCGATCCCGAGGGTCTGTAGAAGGTACTGCTGCGCGGGCATCAACCCGTCCCACGCGGCGCGTTGCGCCACGGTCCACGCCCCCAGGTCCTCGCCCTGGACGACGACGTCCCCGGCCCGGCCGGGTAGGGTGCCGCCGGCCTTCACGTGTGCGAGCGTGAGCCGGTACCGGCGCTGCCAGGCAATGTCCCACTCCGGGCACCACCCGGGATCGATCTCGTCCAGCGCCTCCCTGCGCTCCGTAGACAGCTCCCCGGCGTACGAGATGCCCGTCTCCCCGTTCGCGCGGCGTACGGCGTTCTCACGGGCCTTCTTGGCGGCAGCCCTGGCGTTTTTCAGGTAGACCTCCAGGGGATAGCCGTCGAACACAGTCGACGCCGACGGCAAGCAGTGCCCGAAGACGGCGGCGTAGGCGCGGGCGACGGCGAGGCCGGTCTCCCACGCGGAGGCGTGCACGGACCAGACCATGCCGAGCTGCTCCAGCTCCTTCACACGCGAGGCCTCCAGGGTGCCCTCCCGGTAGTACCTCCGCACGTCTGCCACCCACACCCCCAGCGGATGCCCGCTCACCGCTCCCCACTCCTCAGTGGGCGTTCAGGTATGCCTCATGCCGGTATGCGAGTTCTGTCGCTGTGTCAGTTTGAGGCCTTTCGGCGGATCACTGCGGTTCATCACGTCCTGACTTCCGGGCCTGCCCGCCCGTTTCGCTCGGCTTCGAACCTCGGAGTGCCGCATCAGAGAACCTTTGCCCCTTGGTTATGTGACGCGCCGTTCGGGTGCTGGTCCGGGCGGCGCGGTGTCGCCAGGCTGTGCGGGTGGCAGAACGAGTTCGCGTCCGCGAGATCGATGACGATGAGGGGCAGCGCCTGCTGCGGATCGTCCGCAGGGGCACCGGGTCGGTGGTGACCTGGCGGCGGGCCCAGATGGTGCTGCTGTCGGCGCAGGGTATGCAGGTTGGCAGGATCGCCGAGGTGACGTTCACCAGCGATGACCGGGTCCGGGACGTGATCCACAACTTCAACACCGACGGCTTCGATTCGCTCTATCCGAAGTACAAGGGCGGTCGGCCGAAGAAATTCACGTTGCCCGAGCGCCGGGAGATCAAGAAGATCGCCAAGTCCAAGCCGGCCGAGCACGGCCTGCCGTTCTCGACCTGGAGTCTGGCCAAGCTGGCCGACTTCCTGGTCGCCGAGGGGGTGGTCGACGACATCAGCCACGAGGGCCTGCGGGCCCTGCTCCGCGAGGAGGGCGTCTCGTTTCAACGCATAAAGACCTGGAAGACCTCCCGTGACCCGGACTACGCGGCCAAGAAGGCCCGGGTCGAGCATCTCTACGCGATCGCCGACGGCGAGGTCATACCCGAGGACGGCGAACCAGAAGTCGTCTTATGCCTCGACGAGTTCGGCCCGCTCAATCTCCAGCCCCACCCCGGGCGGCAATGGGCCGAGCGCGGCGGACGGCACAAGGACCCCGGCCGCTCGCCGAGGCCCCGCAGGCGCGCGACCTACACCCGCCCCCACGGCATCCGCCACCTCTTCGCCGCCTACGACCTGGGCAAGGACAAGCTCTACGGCCACATCAAGCCGACGAAGAACCGGAGCCGGTTCCTGGAGTTCTGCCGCTATCTGCGCAGCCTCTACCCGCCCCAGATCCGTATTGCGATCGTGCTCGACAACTTCTCCCCGCACCTGACCACGAAGAAGGACGCCCGGGTGGGTGACTGGGCAGCGGACAATAACGTCGAGTTCGCCTACACGCCGACCAACAGCTCCTGGCTCAACCGCATCGAGGCCCAGTTCACGGCCCTGCGCTACTTCGCTCTCGACGGCACCGACCATGCCAGCCACAAGGAACAGGGCAGCATGATCCGCCGCTACATCATCTGGCGGAACAAGCACGCCACCGACGAACGCCTACGCGAGGTCGTGAACAGAGCGAACGTTGCCTGATGCGGCAGGAGTACGTCTGGCGTAGAGATGGCACAGAACCGCCAGTGATCACCGGAACCCGATCTTCCGCCACACCCATGATTCCTCTGGGACGTGAGCCAGCGGAAGCCGTACCCCAGCGACCTTTCCGACGCCCGATGGGCCCTGATCGAGCCGACGTTGACGGCTTGGAGGAAAGCCCGGCTCGACCGCAGACCCACCGGGCAGCCGGCCAAGGTCGACCTGCGTGACGTATTCAACGCACTCCTCTACATCAACCGCACGGGAATCCCCTGGAAATATCTCCCGCACGACTTCCCGAACCACGGCACCGTCTATGCCTACTACGCCTCCTGGCGCGATGAGGGAATCCTCGCCCAGCTCAACTACGACCTCACTGGGCTCGCCCGCGTGAAGGAAGGACGCAAGCCCGAACCCACAGGGTCCGTCATCGACACCCAGAGCGTGAAGACCTCCACCAACGTGCCCCTGAACGGCCAGGGGACAGACGCCGCCAAGAAGATCGTCGGACGCAAGCGAGGCATACTCACCGACACGATCGGACTAATCCTCGCCGTGACCGTCAGCGCCGCGAGCCTCTCCGAGAACGCCGTAGGAATACGTCTTCTCGACCAAGCCAAGAAGACGTATCCAACCATTGCCAAGAGCTGGGTCGACACCGGATTCAAGAACGCCGTCATCGAGCACGGCGCACGGCTCGGAATCGACGTCGAAGTTGTCAACAGAAACCCCGGAGTTCGTGGATTTCACGTTGTCAAAAGGCGCTGGGTTGTCGAGCGAAGTCTGGGCTGGCTTATGTTGCATCGGCGCCTTTCTCGCGATTACGAGACCCTTCCCGCCAGCTCCGAGGCCATGATCCACGTCGCCTCGATCGACAACCTCGCCAAGCGCATAACGGACGAAACGACACCAACCTGGCGAGGGACTTACTAGAACAGAAAGGGCAATTCGCCTAGATCAAATGCCCTCTCAGGCGTGACGTACGTAAACGGCACCCTCAACTCAGCGCTGCCGGTCTCCCGCAGCCACCGCGTCGCCGCCTCGATCCCGCGCAACCAGTACGCCTTCTCCGGGTTGATGACGCGCAGCTGCACGAACTGCGTCAACACCGCAGGATCGCGCTCCTCACTGAACCGCAGCACCCCCAACGCCCGCGCCGACACCGGCACTTGGCCCTCGCCGTCGTCGTCCAGGCCGTCCCCTTCGTTACCCTCCACCTCGTCCGTGCTGTCCGCTTCCAGGCCCGGCCGGCTGTTACGCAGACGAGGGTCGGCGAGAGCCTCGACGGTCTCCGCATCGTGTGATCGCAACGCGGACAAGATCTTTGTGAGAATGGAATAGGCGTCTGAGGTGAGCATTTCGTTCGGATCTTCACCCTGCCCGAGAAACACCGGAACGATCAGTGTCGCGAGTTTCCCGCGCTCCGGATGCAGACGCAACGCACGCCCGACCATCTGCACGATATCCACCATACTGCCGCGCGCATCGGAGAAAAGCACCGCATCGCACTCGGCAGTATCGACACCTTCACCGAGAACCCGAACGGAACTCAATACGCGCAGTTCCGCGCGCACATTCCGGCCCGCATAATCGGGTCCTCCGAGGAAATCCGAAGCGAACTCATCGAGCACCCTCCTGCGTGGCCGGGGGCGTGCTCGCCATACAGCCACTCCGCCCACACCTGCCCTGCAGGCGGGTACCGGTCCGGGTCCTCCTCAGCGAGCCGGCGGGCCGTCGCCGGCACGGAAGCCGCCATGGCCTCCGCCTCCTGCACCCGGCTGTGAAAGGACAACACCCGCCGGAAACGCTCCGCGGCCGCAGCGTGCATCAGCCCGGTCTGCACCGCCGCCAACCGGGCGCCACGCACCGCGTCGGAACCAGGCTGCTCACTGGTCAACGCCGCGTACAGGTCGGGATCGCGGATATCGAGACACAGCACCTGATACGGCGCCACAATGCCCCGCCCGATCGCCTCCGACAACGTCAACCTGTACGCCACCGGCCCGAAGACCGGAGAGCCGTCCTCCATGGACGCCACCAGACGCGGCCGCTCACCCTCCGCCTCCCACACCCGCGCCGTCGCCGTCATATACAGCCGCCGCTCCGCAGGCAGCTGCGCCTGGTCGTGCACGGCCGCCCACGGCTTCAACCCATCCCCACTCGTGCGATGGGCTTCGTCCACGACCATCAGGCTCCACACACCCAGCCCAGCGGCATGCGCGCGCTGCAGGACGCCCATCCCGACCGACGCGTACGTGGCGAACACGGTGACCGTCTCCGGCCCGCAACGAGCACACACCGATCATCGCCCCGCCCCGGCCCGCCCGGCGCCAGGCGCCGGCCATCTGCGTCAGCAGATCCAAGGTCGGCACCAAAACGAGAACACGGCGAGCGGAAAGCGAGGCCAACCGCCGCGAACTGATCGACCTGGACACTCTCGCCGACCGCGTCCAGCCCTACACCCGCGCCTACGGGCTGAAGACCACCGCCACCGGGCACGACCTGATCCGCAACCTCGTCGAGCAGACCGGCGCGAACCTGTACCGCCAGGACGTCGCCCGTGCCAGCAAGGAAGGCTTCGACGAAGCCGTCCCTCTCCTGGCCGCAAACCCCAAACTCGCCTCGTACATCGCCCAGCAGGATGCGGCACGGGAGGCCCTCACCGAACAGCTGCTGTCCCTCCGCCAGGCCGATCTGACCCCCAGCCTCCAGAAGATCGTCCGTTGATCATCATGGATGCGCACGATCTCGTCGAAGCCCTGCCCGGCCCAGGGAATGAGCAGGCCGCGGTAGCGCCCTGCCACTTCGCGAAGTAGCCGTAGACCGTGTTCCAGTGCGGGAAGCCGTGCGGGAGATAGCGCCACTGGACCCCGGTGCGGTCCACGTACAAGATCGCTTCCATGATGTCGCGCAGGTCGAGCTCGGCGGGCCGGCCGAAGCCCAGTGCCCGGCCGTGGCGCTCGTAGCGCCAGGCGGCCAGGATCGGCTCGATCAACTCCCAGCGGGCATCGGACAGATCACTCGGATACGGGCGACGGTCAGCCATGACCTGGAGATGCCGCCGCTCGGGGGCGCGCGCCCAGGCGTGCACCCTTCTTTGCGGAAGCACAGCACAGATTAGGGCGTCCTGGAACGAGACAGGCGTAAGTCGGCTCTCACCCCAGAGGCCACACCATCAGCCTCGTCACCACGGTCAGCAGTGCAGACTCCCCAGCACCAGATCACCTGTGGGCGCAAAAATACAGATAACACCGCATTGCAGTGGAAACCGACCTCTTCACTTTGACGGTGTCAGAAAAATCTATTGCTGCCAAATCGTGGCGAGGCCGGGATAGCGTCACGCTTGCGCGACACCACCGGTGCCTATGTACGAAGACGGACGACGAAGGTGGTATGAACCCGTGTTTCTCACTGACGGACGGCGGCTGCGGAAACGTACCCGTTGATCCATCAGAGGTCTGAACTGCGGCCCACGCTCAGGCCGATCAGTTTTCACACGGCCATCGACGAGATTTTTCTGAAAATCTAACGAACCCGTGACACCTATCTATATGAAAGAGTCCAGCATGGCCATGCATGTCATTATCGGTGCCGGCTCCATTGGTAGCAATGTCGCCCGACTGCTCGCCGGCCGCGGTGAAAGCGTTCGCATTGTCACGCGCAGCGGCTCGGGCCCAAAGTATCCGCAGGTGGAACGGGTCGCCGCGGATGCTTCCGACCCGGACCGCTTGACCGAACTGACTCTCGATGCAAAGGTGATCTACCACTGTGCGAATCCGCCTTCCTACACAATGTGGGAACGGCTGCTGCCGCCCATACAGACTGCGGTCATCGCTGCCGCGAAAGCAAACGGGGCGGTGCTGGCAATCACTGGCAGTATGTACGCTTACGGCCCGCAGCCCGGCGGTGTGATGAACGAATGCACCCCCATGGCCGCCACTGGGTCTAAAGGTCGTCTCCGTAAACGGCTGTGGGAGCAGGCCCTTAACTCCGGAGTCCGCACTGTGGAGGTTCGCGGGTGCGACTACATCGGCAGGGACGCGAATGGCGTATTTTCCATAGTCATTGAGCCAGCAATGAAGGCGGGCCGAGCAGCCTGGGTGCCTGCCGATCTGGACGCTCCACATACCTTTACCTTCAACGGAGACATGGCTCGGGCCCTGGTCACGCTTGGAAACGATGAGCGTGCGTGGGGTCAGGCGTGGCATGTGCCGTCTCCACCGGCCATCAGCATCCGTGAACTGGCGCGGCGCTACGCCGCCGCCGCAGGCCAGCGCCCGGTCAAGCTGATCCCATTGCCACGCGCGGCAATGCGTACAGCTGGGCTTTTGGTACCGGCAGCCCGTGAAATGGCTGAAATGGACTATCAGTGGTACTCGCCGTTCCTCATGGACGCCTCAAAAACAGCTGACACCTTCGGTCTCACCGCCACCGACCTGGACATCGTTATCAATGATCAGGTGAGCGCGGCGGCGGCTTGACCCCGCCTCCCGGGTTCGACAGCAAACAGCGATTCCGGCACCGTGCTTCGTCATGACACGTCCGGTGAATTGGCCCTTATCGCATTCGAGTGAATCCTGCGATGAGGCCCCCACCATCTGTGCTGTGTCGTGTAAGGCATCCCTCTTCGGCAGTAATAAACAACGACAGGAGTAGCCATGATCTACCACATCAACCGCGCGAAGGCCAAGGCTGAAGTCACCCCCGAGCAAATCGAGGCTGCCTTGGAAAGTTGGCGCAACCAAGGACGGTCCAACCCGGCCGTGAAGTCTTTCATGGTTGGCCGCGATCTCGGCGGGGAATTCGACTACAGCTGTGTCTTCGTCGTTGAGGACCTCGACGGCCTCTACGAGTACCTGACCCACCCCGCGACTATCGGGACTGACCATCTGGGCCTGGCGCTGCTCGAACGCCTCGACATCTTCGACATCAGCGACGACGATGACCCTGACCTGTACGCGAAAATCGAAGAACTGCACCGCCGCCGCAGCGCCCTGAACCCGGAGATTCCCGGCATGCTTTCGGACGTCCCAGAATTTCGCGGCGCCGGCGCGAACGACTGATCAGCACGTCAGGACCGGCAGGTATACGTAGCAAGGCACACGGCACCTGCCGGTCCTGACGTAATCACCCCTCGATAACTTTTACGATGGTTACGGCACCGGCTCGGTGAGGGCCATGGCCGGACATTCCGATGCGGCCGGGCCGGGATCGAATGACATGCAATCCTTGAGAAGGAGTAGTTCCGTGCACCTAATTGACGCGGTAGATCGCCTTTGTGACGCCATCAATTCGCATTCAGCGCAACGAGTCGCCGACTGCTTCACTGCCGACTACGCGACGGAGGTGCCGCACCGTCCTGCAGAAAGTTTTACCGGGCGGGAGCAAGTGCTGACGAACTGGTCCTTGATATTTACCCGAGTGCCCGATCTGAAAGCAAGAGTTCTACGGACAGCAATTTCGGGGTCCGAGGTGTGGTCCGAATGGGAAATGAGTGGAACTTCTCCTGGGGGACTACCCGCCCTCTTGGCCGGACCTGTAGTAATGACCGTCCGCGACGATCGCATAAATTGGACTCGCTTCTATGTGAGTCCGGTCTCGTCCGTCTCATCCCATCCTGGCAAGGAGTGACGTCATGACGGTCCCGCGTTTCGATGAACTTCCCGTCTTCCTTCAACGTGACGGGCTGCTACCCGCCCCGGCGCTGCTCGCAGCGAGAGACCAGGCGCGCCTGACCCGAACCACGACGGTGTTCGGACAGGAGGCATGGCTGGTCACTGCCGCCGAGGACGTACGTACTGTCCTGGGTGATTCTTCGCTGTTCACCACGGGCGACTCGGTACCGATGTTCCGCAGCGGCGACCCGGACATCCTCGACATGCCCGGGGCGCTGCTGTTCATGGACCCGCCCGAGCACACGATCCTTCGTAAGATGCTGGCCCCCAGGTTCACCAGCCGAGCGCTCGCACGCTGGCAACCGCGGATCGTGGAGATCATCGAGGAACATCTCGACGCGTTGGAGCAGGCGGGCCCGCCTGCCGACCTGATGAGTCACTTCACCTGGCAGGTCCCCTCTCAGGTCATCTGCGAGATGCTCGGCGCTCCGCTGGACGAGCGCGAACGGGTCCAGAAGCTGCTCGACGCCAGCTTCGACTTCACGATTTCGGAAGCCGAACGGGCCACCGCGAACGAGGGGATCAACACCTATATCCACGAACTCGCCCTGCGGGCGCGCGCCAACCCCAGTGCCGGCCTGCTCAGCGAACTGGTCGTCGAACACGGCGATGAACTGACACCGAAGAACCTCGCCGCCATCGGAGCCACCCTGCTGCAGGCCGGCCACGAGACGACGGCGGACATGATGGCATCGTCTGTGGTCGCGTTGCTCGCAAACCCGGACCAACTGGCGCAGCTGCGTGCGGACCCGACCCTGATCGACAAGGCCGTGGAGGAGTTGCTGCGCTACCTCTCGGTGGTGCAGATCAACCCACCACGTCGCGCCACCCGGGACACGATCGTCGGCGGCCAGCCCATCAGCAGCGGCGATCTACTGCTGGTCGCGCTGCCCGCCGCCAACCACGACGCCGCTCTCGTCGACAGGCCCGGCCGACTGGATATCACCCGGAATACCTCCCATCACCTCGCCTTCGGGCACGGCATCCACCATTGTCTGGGAGCACCTCTGGCACGCCTCGAGCTCACCCTCGGGCTGCCCATGCTGCTGAACCGCTTCCCCGAGCTTGCACTGGCCGTGGAGCCGAACGCGCTGAGGTTCAAGGTCGGTTCGGTGGTACACGGGCTGCGGGAGGTTCCGGTGACATGGTGAGTCGGCGGATGGAGGCCGAGCAACTCGACCCGACCCGGCCCAGGTGACGGCGCTCCTCGACGAGCATCCCCGCCTAGGAGTCGAGTGTGTACTTCGGGAACTGCACATCGCCTCCTCCACCTACTACCGGTGGCGCCGGGCCGAGCGTGAACCGTGCGAACGGCGGCGCCGCGACGTCGAACTGACCGAGCGGATCAAGGAGATCCACACGGAATCCGGTGGCGTCTAGGGCTCACCGCGCGTGGACGCCGTCCTCAAGCGGGACGGCGTCCACGTCGGGCGCAAGCGCGTCGAGCGGCTGAGGCGCGAGGCTGACATCGCGGGCGTGAACCCGAAGCGGAAGGGCTTCACGCGCCGCGACCCGAAGGCCACGTCGGCCCCGGACCTGGTGGAGCGGGACTTCACCGCGAAGGCGCCGAACCCGCTGTGGGTCACCGACCTCACGATGATCCCGACCGGCGAGGGGCCGTTGTGGCTCTCCGTGATCCGGGACGCCTCCTCCCGCCGGGTGGTCGCGTCGGAGACCTCCGCCCGAGCGGACGCCGACTTGGTCCTGACCATGCTGGGACCAGGCACAGCGCGACGCGATCCGAGATGTGGATGACGATCACGTCGTCGACCTGAAGACCCAGCTCAGAAGCGGTCGCCCCCTCAAAACCAGCAGAACCAGAACCTAACGAAGCACTACTGACGCACCACCAGGGGCAGGCCGGCTGCAGTGGCCGCCACCATGCGCTTCAGTGTCGGGTGGAACGGCGGGATAGCTCCCGCGATTCCCGGCTCGCGTGTCAACGATGATCGGCAGTTTTAGACCGTCACTCGCGCGCGTAAAGTTTACGCAGTGCCTCGGGCGGGCGGGTTCGGATACGGGTGCACTGCCCGGACCCGAAAGGGGGCTGACGTGGGCCGGGTGAGCCTGTGCGGACTCACTGGGCAAGGACGACGGAACCGAGGGGGCTCTGGACTGCCCTGTCGGCCGCGGTGGCCTGTGAAGAGCTCCACTTCCAGTTTCCGACCCCACCTACCCCAGCACTCGCCCGAGGAAACCGCGCAGGCAAACCGCGACGACGTCCAGGTGGCTCTCCAGCAGGAAGTGGCCGCCGTTGACCAGGTGCACCTCCGCATCCTTGGCGTCGCGGGCGAAGGCCCTCGCACCCGCCGGGCCGAAGATTTCGTCATTGCGGCCCCAAACGGCGAGCACCGGGACCTCGCTGGTGCGCAGGAATTCGTGCAGCAGCGGGTAGAGAGGGCGGTTGTTCTGGTAGTCGCGGAATAGCGCCAGCTGGACCTGGTCGTTGCCCTCGCGGGAGACGAGGGCGAAGTCGTGCTCCCAGGTGTCCGGGCTTACCAGGCTCGGGTCGGGCACGCCGTGCACGTACTGCCAGCGGATGGCATCGATGCTCAGCGCGGCGCGGACGGCGGGTTCGGTGTCGGGACCAGGGTTCGCCCCATAGGCCCACACGTCGGCCCAGAACGACTCGACGAATCCGTCCTCGTAGCCGTTGCCGTTCTGTGTGGCGAGGGCGGAGATCCGTTCGGGGTGCCTGAGCGCGAGGCGCCAACCGACGGGGGCGCCGTAGTCTTGGACGTAGAGGGCGTAGCGGTCCAGGCCCAATTGGTCGAGCAGTCCGGAGGTGAGTTCGGCGAGGGCGTCGAAGGTGTAGGTGAACTCCCCTGCCAGGGGGCGTCGGAGTAGCCGAAGCCGAGGTGGTCCGGTGCTATGACGTGGTAGTCGTGGGCCAGTAGCGGGATGAGCTCGCGGAACATGAACGAGCTGGTTGGGTAGCCGTGCAGCAGGACGATACGGGGGGCGTCGGCGGGGCCTGCTTCGCGGTAGAAAATCTCATGACCATCGATGGTGGCGGTTCGGTGGCGCACCGAGTTCATATCTAACCCCTTAGAGTGACTAATGTGGTTAGTTGTCATGCAAGCTAACCTGTCAAACACTTCGATCCGGTTAGGGTGAAGGGGGAGCTCGATGGACACGCTGCTGGACCTGCTCAACAGCAGGCCGCTGGTCAACGGCGAGGAGCAGGACGCGCTCGACCCGGTCGGAGGCAGACACTGGGCGCGGGAACACGGCGGCGAAGGCAGCCCCGCGGAACTGGCACTGCTCCGCAGGACGCGGGACCTCCTGCAGGACATAGTGCGCGGAGAGCGCTCGCCCGCCGCATTGAGCCCTCTGCTGGAAGGGGTCCACCAGATCCCGGAGATCACTTCGAATGGTCTTCAGTGGATCGTCAAGACTCCTCCGCACGCTCGATTGGCCGTCGAGGCGGTTCTCGCCTGGGCCGCCACCGAGAAACGACTGCCCGGCCGGCTACGCCCCTGCGCCAACGCCGAGTGCCGGCTGTTCCTCCTCGACCGTAGCCGCGCCAACCGCGCCCGCTGGTGCTCGATGGCCGTCTGTGGCAACCGCGAAAAGGCACGCCGCCACTACGAACGCACCCACTGACCCTGTTCTCGTCCCGACCTCTGACGATGCCCCGCATGTGATCGTCCGTCGGAGGATTCCGGTGAGGTGAACACGGCCTCCGCCTGATCCTGCGCTCCACCCAACGAGGCACCTGACCCGGCACGAAGGCCGTGGGGAATGAGGCTGGTGCGTTACGTTGCCCAGCGAGAAGCGTGCGCGGTGGCGTCACACGTCAGCAACGACACGAGCCCCGGATTGATGTGGCCGGAGCTCGCCAGCGTATCCCCAAGGGACCAGACGGGCCGGCACGCGACGCCGGGCTCAACGACAACCGATGTCGCGCGGCGAGCACGGGCAGGTAGGCGGCGACACAACTGGGATATCGCAGCCACCGCTGCGTCCTTCACGGCCGTGCTCGGGAAGCCGAAAGACAGACCAGGCGCAACCAGGGCGCCGCAGATGCGGGAGACCCCCTGCGGGTGGACACGCCCTGCACGTATGCCTGCGCGAGACGTGAGCCTTCGGGAACTGCCGAAGGTCGACCGGGCTCCGAACGGCGGGACCGGCACGGATAGCGCCGCAGGCTGTTTGAGGCATCTTGTTACAGGGGGTGCTCTGTGGGAGCAGGCGGGGCAGCTCAGGCGTGCTGCCCCGCCTGCCCCCACACGACTACCAGGGAACTTCGCCGTTCTCGTCCTGGAACGTTCCTGTCGGGCCATCAGCATCGAGGGTGGCCAGACGCACGACGACCCTGGCACTCTCCTCCGGCGCCCTTCCGACTCCGAATGCCGCGGTCATATCGGTCGCGGTGGTGCCCGGCTCGACTGCATTGAACTTGATGCCTGGCTGGGACTTGGCGTACTGGACTGTCAGCATGGTGGCTGCGGACTTGGACGCGGAGTAAAGCGCCAACGGCAAGTTGAACTCAGGTCGCTCCGGATTGGTCACTGCCCAGAAGGATCCGGCGCTGCTGGAAACGGTGACCACAGTGGGGTTTGAGGACTTGCGCAGCAGAGGAAGCGCCGCTTCCGTGACGCGCACGATTCCCACCGCGTTGGTGTTGAAGGCCCGGAGTGCCGTGGGACCGTCGGTGACTCCGTGCCCCAGGATGCCCGCGTTGTTCACCAGAACGTCGAGCCGGCCCTCGGCCGAGTCGATGGCCGCCAGAGCGCTGCTCACCGATGCGTCGTCGGTCACGTCGAGCTGCACGAACCGTGCGCCCAGCGCCGCCGCGGCTTTCTCGCCTCGCTCGACGTCACGAGCGCCGATGTAGACCATGTGGCCCAACGCAAGAAGCTGTCTGGCCGTCTCGAACCCGATGCCCTTGTTGGCCCCGGTGATCAGCGTGATGGTCATGCGTACTCCTACGAGTCAGTTGGCCCGGCTGGACCGTTGGCGATGTTGGGACGGTTCTGTGAACTGCTGGCGCTTTTCCGGAACTCAGCCGGTCAGTTGCCGGCGAAGTTCGCCGGCGTCGTGCAGGGCGGTCATGTGCACGAATCGTCCGTTTCGAACCTGGTAGATGGCGTACTCAGTGATCTCGAACGAGGCGCCGGTTGGAGTCACGCCGAGCCATTCCTTCACCGGGGTACCCGTGTTGGCGAGTCGCGCGGCCAGACGGTCACCGTCGAAGAGCAGCTCTTTGAGCTCCCAGTGGAGGTCCGGAACGGCGTCCACGTCATGCTTTTGAACGGCGATGAGGTCGTCGCGGGTAGCCGGTTCGCCGTTCAGGGTGGTCCGGTCGTCGATGAACTCGTCCATGCCGTCGAACTGGTGGGCGTTGAGCGCCTCGATATAGCGCAGGTAGAAAGCGCGCAGGTCTCTGTCGGACACAAGGTGATCTTTCTGTGGGGCGGATCCGGATTGGTACTGCAACGGGATGCTGATGAGATGTGACGATCAACGAGATGGCTCAGCACTCAGCGGGCGTTGGCGTTGCCGGAGCGGCAGTCGGAGTGGCAGCCGACGCCATCCGAAGAGGCCGCGGCCACGATCTCGTTGCTTCGGGCGCACTGGGCCGCGTAGGACGCACGCACGCGGCCGGGAGTGCACCCGTCGCGACGATGGAACCGGTTGCGCACCACCGGCCGTCGTTCAGGCTCGGGTGTAGCCGCCGTCGGCGAAGAGTTCGGCGCCGGTGACGAACGACGAGGCGTCCGAAGCCAGGAAGAGGGCGGCGTCGGCGATTTCCTCGGCGTCGGCCAGCCGCCCCAGGGGCACGACGGCCTCGGCGAACTGGTCGACGTCCGGCCCCGCGGCGCGCAGCAGGGCAGGGGTCCGCGTGGGGCCCGGGCTGAGCACGTTGACCCGGAAGCGGCGCTCCCGTGACTGCCGGGCCCAGTTGTGCACGAGGTTGCTCAACGCCGCCTTCGAGGCGCTGTAGACCTCGAGTTGCTCGTTGGGCCGCACGCTGTTGCTCGAGCCGACGACCAGGATGGAGGCGTTCTCCGCGAGCAGCGGAAGCGCCTTCTGAACGGTGAAGAGTGGGCCCTTGACGTTGACGGCGAGCGTCAGGTCGACGTTTGCCTCGGTGTGGGCGCCGAGCGCGGCGTCCGCGACGATTCCCGCGTTGGCCACCAGCACGTCGATGCGTCCGGCCTCCTCGCGGACTCGCGCGTAGAGCGCGTCCAGGTCGGCCAGGACCGAGACGTCGGATCGTACGCCGGTGGCCGTAGGGCCCATCTCCTTGACTGCCGCTTCGAGGCGGTCGATGTCCCGGCCGGTCACGAAGACCTGTGCGCCCTCCCGGACGAAGCGGTGGGCGATGGCCAGCCCGATCCCGCTGGTCCCTCCGGTGATCACGGCCACCTTCTCTTGCAGCACGCCTGGCATGTCGAACCCCTCCAGTTGTGGAATGGATCGTCCATAACGTAGGCGGTTATGGACGATCGAGTCAAGAATGGATAGGCTGGGACCATGCCGAGACCACGCGCATTCGACGAACGCCAAGTCCTGGAGCGGGCCCGGGAACAGTTCTGGGCGACGGGCTATGCGGGAACCCGGATGGACGACATCGCCCAGGCGACCGGCCTGGGCAAGGGCAGCTTGTACGGCGCATTCGGCGACAAGGGCAAGCTGTTCCACCGTGTGTTCGGCGACTGGTGCACCGCAGTTGTTGAGGTGGCCGAAGCGCGGCTGGCGGGTGGCCCGGACGCAGAGGCCTTGGCCCGGCTGTCGGGATACGTGCACCTGATGGCGGAGAACACCGCCTCCGACACCGAGCGCCGCGGGTGCCTGTTGGCCAAGGGCGCGGCGGAACTGGCCCAGCACGATCCGACGGTCGCCGGACGGTCGGCCGAGACCATGACGGCACTGCTGAACCTGCTGCGGACGGAGATCAGCGCCGCCCAGCGCCACGGCGACATCGATAGCGCTGCGGATCCGGAGCGGTTGGCGGCACTGCTGCTGACGGTGGTCCGCGGTATCGAGGCGGTAGGCAAGGCCGGCCTTGACCAGGAGACACTGCGGCACATTGCAGACACCGCACTGGCGGTCCTGCCCACGGCCGAGGGGCAGAAGCGCCTCGCAACCGGGCGCAGTCCGGCCCGCGAGAATCAACTTGGTGCCATCACATGATCCGCCGGTCACGGCCCAGCCATGCCTGATCATTGCTCTTGTGGTTGGCCGGGGTGAGTTGACGGATGTGGCGTGGGGGTGGATAGGTCCGCTGCTGCGCGCCGTCAACGAGGGCGACCTGCCTCTGCAGACCGATCCGGGGCTAATGGCCCGCCACCTCACCACCTTCGCCTACGGCATCGCCGGACAAGCCGCGAGCGGTGTCGCCCGCGACGAACTCGGGGAGATATCCGACGCCGCACTACGCAACTGGCCACTCGTCTGAGGCGCGCCCGGAGTTTTGTGTTTTTCGGCCCCCGGGAAAGGGGTTTGACGCCCTCTGGGTACCAGGTGTCTGCGCGAGGTCCAACGCACACGGAGGTGACGGCTTCACACAGCCGCTGCTTCCGGCGGTCTGCTTGGTACGGCCGTCGGCATGGCAGACTGGGCGATGAGGCACCCCACAGGGACCGACGGATCGGCGATACGGCTCAGAGTGACGTCGAGGAATGCCTCGACCGCTCGCGCCGGATCGCCAGGGTGCGCCGTAAGCGCCGGCGCGTACTGCGCGCCGTAGATCGACGCGTAACGGTCGAGGCACTGGCGGAACAGGGCGTCCTTGGTGCCGAAGGTGCCGTAGAGGGAGCCGCGGCCGAGACCGGTGGCGGACCCGAGGGCGTCGAGTGAGGCGTCGGCGTATCCCTTCCCGGCAGCTGCGGGGTTTCTTACGTGCTCCCGCAGCGTGTTGGGAGGCCGCCCTCGAAGGACTCGACGCCGCAGCCCGCAAGGGCAACCACGGCGGCCGGCCCCGGTCATCACGACGACGGGACCGTCGAGGACATCCAGCCCGACCTGCTCATCCCCACCGGCCGTCGCAAAAAACAGAGCCCCAGCCTCTCCAGCACCTACCGGGCACTGGCCGAGCACGAGAAAGACCTCGGCGTACCCGGAGGCTGTCGAAACGGCGCCCACGGACTTTGCCACCCTCTAGCAGCGCAACCACAGTCTCAAGTAGCTACTCAGCGCTACGCGCCACCTGGTGGTAGCTATACGAGAACAGAGCCGATACGGGGCGAGCGGCATACAGCCCTTTCCCGGCCCGGTCCGACCCGTTCCGCGCCCCGGTGAGTTCACTCAGTTCAAGCGGCTCCGTATCGCCCGAAGCACGCCCCGGCCGCCCAGCGGCGGCCGGCCACCCGGTGCTGCCGGTAGGGCAACTGCCAGGAGGCGGACTTCGGCCCTCGCCCTTTTGTGGACGCGCGGGCTGTGCGCGCCGTTGCCGCACGAGCGGCGCTTGTTATGCCACCGCCCGGACGCGCGTCACATCTGGACGCACCTCACACCGCCCCGGCTTCAATGGCGTCCGCGCTTCCCGGGATTCGCCGGTGGATGTCCGCGAGCATGTTGCGCATCGCAAGGCGGAAGAGCTCAGTCTCGTGCTCCCCGAGGAACCCGGTGTGTCCGAACACCTCAAGGATGACCATGCCGTGCATGCGCCCCCATGCCTCCATGAGCAGGGCGATCGCGGGCGGGGGGAGGACTCCCGGCCCGTCCGGGGGCAGCTGGTCCAGGTAGGCCCGGAACTGGGGCGAGAGCGGGGGCATGTCGGCCGCCGCGAGCTGCTCCAGGCTGAAGCCGCCGAAGAGCTCACGCTGGAAGATCGTGCTCATCCGGCGGGCGGCCATGGTGGAGGCGCCGTCGGCCGGGGCCGCGTAGCCCCGCAGCGGTGTCCCGAACAGGAGCTTGAACCGCTCTGGATGGTTGACGGCCCAGCCCCGGTAGCCCTCGGCCGCGTCCAGCAGACGCGACACGAACGGCCGGTCCGCCACCGGGTCCGCTGCAGTGCCCCCAGCGCCCGCAGCCGAGTCGGCGGCCGAGTCGACGGCGGCCTGGACGGCGGCGAACAGGTCCTCGTACCCCTTGGCGACGAGCATCGTGACGAGGGCATGCCGGTTGGGGAAGTAGTGGTAGAGCGCCTGCACGGTCATGCCGAGGCTGCGCGCGACGGCCCGCAGGGACAGCCCCTCAGGACCGTGCTCGGTGATGTGCAGTTCGGCGGCGTCCAGGATCTCCCGCACCGCTGTGGCCCGCCGCCGCTCCCGCAGCGTGGGCGGAGCAGATGAGGCGGATCGAGCGGCCGCGACGGAGGGAGCAGACGGCGCGGACGGAGCCGGCGGTGCGGCGGTCTTCGGCCGTTCGGGTACGGGCATGGGTCCAGCCTACGGTGCATCTCTGGCACCTGAATATAAACCGAGTACTGTCAGGTAAATCGAGCACTGTCAGGTAAATCTCGCACTGCCAACTTCCCCACGGCCCCCATAGCGTCGTCGCGTCCCCGCAGACACATTGACCGCAAGGAGATTTGGCGTGTTCGAACGCATAGCCGAGCTGGCGATCCGCCGGGCCCGGCTGGTACTCATCGTCGCCGTCGTAGCGACAGCTCTCATGGGTGCCCTCGGTAGCGGCGCATTCACCAAGCTGCTGGGCGGCGGTTTCGATGACCCGGCTTCCCAGTCCACCCGGGCACGCGATCTCATCGATAAGAAATTCGGTGGCGAGACCAACGTCGTGCTGCTGGTCCGCGCCGGCGACGGCCGGGCCGACACCCCCTCTGCCGAGCAGAACGGCAAGGCACTGGTCGCGAGCCTGAAGAAGGAGAAGACACTCACGAACGTCATCTCCTACTGGGACACGCGGAGCGCCCAACTCCTGTCCAAGGACCGCCACGAGGCCATGATCCTCGCCCACGTCAAGGGCGACCCGACCCAGCAGCAGAAGAACGCCACGAGCCTGCTCGACGACTACGACGGCACGTACAACAAAGCCCTCACGGTACGGGCCGGCGGGGTGGCCGCCGTCGGCAACGACATGTCGACGCAGGTGGTCGAGGATCTTGAACTGGCTGAGCTGATCGCGATCCCGCTGACCCTCATCCTGCTGCTGTTCGTTTTCGGCAGCGTGGTCGCCGCGCTGCTGCCGCTGGTCATCGCCGTCATCGCCATCCTGGGCTCGTTCGCCGAACTGTCCCTGCTCGCCGACGTCACCAGCGTCTCGAACACGGCGACCAACCTCACCACGGCTCTCGGTCTGGGACTGGGCATCGACTACGGCCTGTTGATGATCAGCCGGTTCAGGGAACAGCTCGCGACCGGCGCGAGCGTGGAGGACGCCGTCCGCCGGACGGTGCACACCGCCGGCCGCACCGTCGCGTTCTCCGCCTCCACCGTGGCCGCCGCACTCGCGGCGCTTCTCGTCTTCCCGCAGTATTTCCTGCGCTCGTTCGGCTTCGCCGGGGTCGGCGTCGTCGCCATCGCGGCCGTCAGCGCGCTGTTCGTCATGCCGCCGCTGCTCGTCCTCCTGGGGCACCGGGTCAACAAGGGGCAGATGCCCTGGGCGAAGACCGCGAACGTCACCACGCGCGTCTCCATATGGGCGCGGCTGGCGCGTACCGTCATGCGGCGGCCCGCGCTGACCGCGCTGCCCGTCCTCGCGGTCCTGCTGGTGGCGGCGAGCCCGCTGCTCGGCATCACCTTCGGCACCCCGGACGAACGCGTGCTGCCCAAGGACGCCGAGAGCCGCCAGGTCTCCGCGACGCTCCAGAAGAACTTCAACGGCAACGACAACGCCGCCCTCCAGATCGTCATCGGCCAGAACGTGGACAAAGCCCCGCTGGACAAGTACGCCGATCAACTGTCCCAGCTCAAGGGCGTGGTACGGGTCGAGACCAGCACCGGAACCTACACCCACGGGCAGGAATCGGCGGCCGGTCCCGGCAGCGCCAACCTCAGCCGCCCCGACGGCCAACGGATCAGCGTCGTTAGCTCCTTGACGCCGAAGTCCGACGCGGCACAGAACCTGGTCAGCGACGTACAGGCGCTCATCCCGCCCCCCGGCACCCACCCGCTGGTGGGCGGCATCGACGCCGAACTGGTCGACGCCAAGCACTCCATCAGCGGCCAACTCCTGCTCGCCATCGGCCTGGTCGTCCTGACCACGTTCGTCCTGCTCTTCCTGTTCACCGGCAGTGTCGTGCAGCCGCTGCGCGCCCTGGCCCTGAACGGGATCACCCTGGTGGCGACGCTCGGCATCATGACCTGGATCTTCCAGGACGGCCATCTCTCCTCCCTGCTCGGCTTCACGGCGCAGCCGATGGAGATGTCGATGACCGTGCTGATGTTCTGCATCGTCTTCGGTCTGTCGATGGACTACGAGGTGTTCGTCACCAGCCGGATCAAGGAACTCCACGACCAGGGCGAGGACACCGAGTCCGCCGTCACCAACGGCCTCGGGCACACCGGGCGCATCGTCACCGCCGCCGCCTGCCTGCTCGCGGTGAGCTTCTTCGCCTTCGGTACGTCCAAGCTCAGCTTCATGCAGATGTTTGGCCTGGGCAGCGGGCTGGCCATCCTCATCGACGCCGTCGCCATCCGCGGTGTCCTCGTCCCGGCCGCGATGCGCCTGCTCGGCGGCTCGGCCTGGTACGCGCCCAGCTTCCTGCGCAGGTTCCACAGCCGGTTCGGCCTCAGCGAAAGCGCGCCCGAGCCCGTTGCCGCGCCCGAACCCGCAGTCTCACGTAATTGACTCCAACCCACAGCGTCCTGCCGGGCGCGGAGTCCGGCCGGGGTGACACCGCCCAGCGGGCCGCGAGCGTGTTGACGAGGCAGCGCCCCTGGCAGTTCTCGGCGTGCGGATGATCCAGGGCGCACGGACCGGCGGGGCGGGCGGCACAGGGCAGTTGGCGTACGGCCGCGTACACCGGGTCGGCCGCCAGCTCGTCCGGGGACACATTGCCCAGGT
>NZ_JBSFDB010000046.1:0-61426 GCF_053593695.1 Streptomyces sp. NPDC002144 | reverse complement strand
GCATCCGCAGCGAGAAGGGCATCCGCTGGGGCGGACGCCCCCTCGCCACCGCAGCCTGAACGACCCGGCGAACCTATGCGGTCAGAGCACTAGCCGGCCGCACCGGACGCGGTGAGGGTGTGCCACTGGCCGTCCTTTCCCTGGCCGTTGGTCTGGCCGGCCGCGGTGTCGCCGACGTAGCGGTACAAGGGCCAGCCGGCCAGGGTGAGTTGCTTCTGGCCGTTGCGGTGGACGGTGCCCAGCAGGCTCTGCCGGACGCCCTGGGTGCGTACGGAGTCCTGCACGATGACGGGCAGCCAGGTCTTCACGCAGGCGCCGGAGCAGGTCCACTTGGACGGGTTCGGCTCGTCCTTGGCGTAGCGGTAGAGGGTCATCCCGTTGCCGTCGGTGACCACACCGTCCGCGCCGCGCACGGTGATCGTGACCGCGTTCCCGGCGGCGGGCGCGGTGGTCGCGGGAGCCGGCGTGGCGGTGACGGCCGGTGTGACGGGCGCGGCCGAGGTGACCGGGGCGGCCGGGGCCGTGGCGGAGGCGTCGGTGGAGGAGTCGCACGCCGCCAGCAGGAACGCGGATGCGAGACCTGCGACCGAAGCGAGGACGATGCGGTGCGGGATCACGGGGTTGCCCTTCCTGGGGGGAGTCGCCGTTCGAGTCACTCCCTAGGTACGGGGGGCGGCTCCCGCCCTCTCAGCGGCCGGTGTCACATGACGCACTCTTGACCACCGGCCGCGCCCGGGTCCGCCCCGGCTACTTCTCCATGCCCCGGTTCAACTGCGCCAGCAGCCGCGCCAGTTCCGCCACCTCGCCGCGGTCCCAGTGGGAGAGCTGGCTGACGTAGCGGGCGCGGCGGGCGTCGCGGACCTTGGTCACCCGCCGGTGCCCCTCCTCCGTGAGGTGGACCAGCCAGGCGCGGCCGTCGGCCGGGTCGGGCTCGCGGGCGACCAGGCCGAGCTCCTCCAGGGCGCGCAGCTGACGGGACATGGTGGCCTTGCCGACGCCGATGTACGCCGCGAGTTCGGTGGCGCGCTGGCGGCCGTACTCGTCCAGGCGGATGAGCAGGCCGTACGCCGCCGACTCCAGGTCGGGGTGGACCTCGCGGGCCATCTCGCCCTGGTTGGCGCGGGCGCGCCGGAACAGGATCGTCAGCTCCCGCTCCAAGGACAGGTACTCCGGGTCCGCACCGCTCGACGTCAGTCCCGAGGAGCCCCGGACCTCGTCCCCGTTTACGCCTTCGTGCACGTCAGCCCCTGCCTCGGTTTCCCGTTCGTGAAAGTTTCCGCCAAAACCCGCCGTCACCGCAGCTCCGTCAGTATTTCGCAGGGCTAGACCAACGGCAGCCTCCGGCCCCTCTTCACACCCCCGGTTCTACGTGCGTAGCTTCGTTGCAGGCCCGCACTGGCATGCGCACGCCAGCGTCGGCGGCCCTTCACACGGCACCCCAGCGCTCCCCCCACCGAGCATCACCGAGCCTTCGGAGGCACGCCATGCCCGTGCACAGACCCGGACCGGTCCGTCCCCGGCGCCTCTTCCTCGCCGGGCTTCTGCTCACCGCCCTCTCCCTCGTCCTCGCCGGCCCGGCCGACGCGGCCACGAAGCCGGCCCGTGGCACCGCGCACATGGGCATGGGCGTCCTGGCGCACGACGGCCGGGCCGGCGCTCCGGCCGCCACCGCCGTCGCTCAGACCGAGGGCGTGGACGTCTCCGGCCACCAGGGCAACGTGGCCTGGTCGACCCTGTGGAGCAGCGGGGTCAGATGGGCCTACACCAAGGCCACGGAAGGCACGTACTACACCAACCCGTACTTCGCCCAGCAGTACAACGGCTCGTACAACGTGGGCATGATCCGCGGCGCGTACCACTTCGCCACCCCCGACACCACCGGCGGCGCGACCCAGGCGAACTACTTCGTCGACCACGGGGGCGGCTGGTCCGCGGACGGCAGGACCCTTCCCGGGGCCCTGGACATCGAGTGGAACCCCTACGGCGCCGAGTGCTACGGCAAGTCGCAGAGCGCGATGGTGAGCTGGATCGCGGACTTCCTGAACACCTACAGGTCCCGCACCGGCCGGGACGCCGTCATCTACACCGCCACCAGCTGGTGGAGCGACTGCACCGGCAACTACGCCGGGTTCGGGTCGAGCAACCCGCTGTGGATCGCCCGCTACGCGTCGGACCCGGGGACGCTGCCGGCGGGATGGCCGTACTACACGATGTGGCAGTACACCTCCTCCGGCCCGACCGTCGGCGACCACGACAAGTTCAACGGGGCGCTGGACCGGGTGCAGGCCCTGGCCAACGGGTGACGTGACGTACGACGAAGGCCCGGGCCTCCCTCACGGGACCCGGGCCTTGCCTGTCCGGCAGCGTCCGTCACGCCGCTACCGGAACCTCCGACTCCGCGTCGCTCGTGGCGGGCGCGAGGGCCAGCTCCAGGACCTGACGGACGTCCGTGACGGTGTGGACGTCCAGCTTGTCCAGCACCTCCGCGGGCACGTCGTCCAGGTCGGGTTCGTTGCGCTTGGGGATGATGACGGTCGTCACCCCGGCGCGGTGCGCGGCGAGCAGCTTCTGCTTCACGCCGCCGATGGGCAGGACCCGGCCGGTCAGCGAGACCTCACCGGTCATCGCCACGTCCGTGCGGACCAGACGGCCGGAGAGCAGCGACGCCAGGGCCGTCGTCATCGTGACACCGGCGCTCGGACCGTCCTTCGGCACCGCGCCCGCCGGGAAGTGGATGTGCACGCCGCGGTCCTTGAGGTCCGCGACCGGCAGCTCCAGTTCCGCGCCGTGCGAACGGAGGAAGGACAGGGCGATCTGCGCGCTCTCCTTCATCACGTCGCCCAGCTGACCGGTGAGGGTCAGGCCCGCGCCGCCCGTCTCCGGGTCCGCGAGAGACGCCTCGACGAACAGCACGTCGCCGCCCGCGCCGGTCACCGCGAGGCCGGTGGCCACACCGGGCACCGCGGTACGGCGCTCGGCCGGGTCCTGGGCGGACTCGGGCACGTGGTGCGGCCGCCCGATCAGCGCCCGCAGGTCCTCGTCCCTGATGGTGAACGGCAGCTCCCGCTCGCCCAGTTCGTGCTGCGCCGCGACCTTGCGGAGCAGCCGGGCGATCGAGCGCTCCAGGGTGCGCACGCCCGCCTCGCGGGTGTACTCGCCGGCGAGCTTGCGCAGCGCGCTCTCCTCGAGGGTGACCTCGCCCTTGTCGATGCCGGCCCGCTCCAGCTGGCGCGGGAGCAGGTGGTCACGGGCGATGACGACCTTCTCGTCCTCGGTGTAGCCGTCCAGGCGGACCAGCTCCATACGGTCCAGCAGCGCCTCCGGGATGGCTTCCAGGACGTTCGCCGTCGCGAGGAACACGACGTCGCTCAGGTCGAGTTCGACCTCCAGGTAGTGGTCGCGGAAGGTGTGGTTCTGCGCCGGGTCGAGGACCTCGAGCAGGGCGGCCGCCGGGTCGCCCCGGAAGTCGGAGCCCACCTTGTCGATCTCGTCGAGCAGGACGACCGGGTTCATCGAACCGGCCTCCTTGATCGCCCGGACGATCCGGCCGGGCAGCGCGCCGACGTACGTACGGCGGTGACCGCGGATCTCGGCCTCGTCGCGCACACCGCCGAGGGCGACGCGGACGAACTTGCGGCCCATGGCGTGGGCGACCGACTCACCGAGCGAGGTCTTGCCGACACCGGGCGGGCCGACGAGCGCGAGGACGGCACCGCCGCGGCGCCCGCCGATGACACCGAGGCCCCGGTCGCTACGGCGCTTGCGCACCGCCAGGTACTCGGTGATCCGCTCCTTCACGTCCTCCAGGCCGGAGTGCTCGGCGTCCAGGACCGCCTTGGCGCCCTGGATGTCGTACGCGTCCTCGGTCCGCTCGTTCCAGGGGAGTTCGAGGACGGTGTCCAGCCATGTCCGGATCCACGAGCCCTCGGGCGACTGGTCGCTGGACCGCTCCAGCTTGTCGACCTCCTTGAGGGCGGCTTCCCGCACCTTCTCCGGCAGGTCGGCGGCCTCCACACGGGCGCGGTAGTCGTCGGACTCCTCACCGTCCTTCTCGCCGTTCAGCTCGCGCAGTTCCTTGCGGACGGCCTCCAGCTGGCGGCGGAGCAGGAACTCGCGCTGCTGCTTGTCGACGCCCTCCTGGACGTCCTTGGCGATGGTCTCGGCGACGTCCTGCTCGGCCAGGTGGTCGCGCAGGTGCTGGGTGGCGAGCTTGAGACGGGCGACCGGGTCGGCGGTCTCCAGCAGCTCGATCTTCTGTTCGGTGGTCAGGAAGGGGGAGTAACCGGAGTTGTCGGCGAGCTGGGACACGTCGTCGATGGCCTGGACGCGGTCCACGACCTGCCAGGCGCCGCGCTTGCGCAGCCAGGCGGTGGCGAGGGCCTTGTACTCCTTGACCAGTTCGGTGACGTGGCCGGGCAGAGGCTCGGGCACGGTCTCGTCGATGCGCGTGCCCTCGACCCACAGCGCCGCGCCCGGTCCGGTGGTGCCGGCGCCGATCTTGACGCGGCCGCGACCGCGGATCAGGGCGCCGGGGTCGCCGTCGGCGAGGCGGCCGACCTGCTCGACGGTGCCGAGCACGCCGGTGCCGGGGTAGGTGCCGTCGACGCGCGGGACCAGGAGCACCCTGGGCTTGCCCGGCTCGGAGCGGGCGGCGGCCTGGGCGGCCTCCACCGCTGCGCGTACGTCGGCGTCGTTCAGGTCCAGCGGAACCACCATTCCGGGCAGCACGACCTCGTCGTCGAGCGGCAGCACTGGGAGGGTGAGCGGTGTGGACGTCGAAGCCATGATCTCCCTTTCGGCAGTCAAGTTGAGCTATGCCGACTCAATGCGCGGCGCGCCACGGATGTTCCCGGGTTCGCGCGTCGTTCGCTGTGGGCGATCAGGGCTGGATCAGGACTGGATCAGGGCTGAGGGACAGCGCAGGATCAGGACTGGGGACAACACGGCTTCGTGTGCTGGTCACGCGGGCTGAAGCCGGCCGCTTCGCTCGCGGTGCCAGCGGCGGATCAGGGGCCAGGTGGTGATCCCTATCGTCAGGGAGATCAGATGGCCCCAGTCCGTCATCGGGTCCGTGAACGCGCTCAGGTCCTCAAGGAGCATGCCGGCGAAGACGGTGAGCATCGGCCAGCGCACCCACGGCGGGAGCAGCCCCGCCAGGGCGCCCACGCTGGTGGCCACGCCGAAGCTGATGCCGTAGTCCAGGCGGTGCAGCGAGCTGTCGGGCAGATGTCCGGCCAGCACGGCGACGCCCACGGTGCCCTCGGTGGCGAGGGTGGCCAGTATGTGGCCCAGCAGGAAGACGACCGCCGTGCGCGCCCCGCCCAGCCGCCGCTCCAGCGCGGTAAGCACCAGCAGGAAGCAGATCACGTACGGCGAGGTGAACCCGCCCGCGACCCACAGCGCACTCGCGATCAGTACCTGCACGGGCGTGCGCAGCAGGTGCGCCACGTCCGTGCTGGAGGCCTGGTAGAGGGCGTGGCGCAGGGAGGGTGAGGCACAGGTGGCGACCGTCGAGGTGACGGCCAGCAGCACCGCGTAACCGAAGGTGAACGGCGTGCCGGTGGGGGTGGGGAGAATGCGCCGGACACGGAGGGCGCGGGGCCGGGACGGCGGTGCCGGTACCGGTACCGGCACCGCGGGTGCGGTGGCCGCGCAGCGCTGACGTGGCAGGCCGTCCAGCAGGTCGGAGACCTCGGGAAGAGGCGCGGCCGAGGACGTCGGGCCGGCCGCCGCGGTGTGCTCCACGTGAGGTGCTCCTTCCGTTTCCCCCACCTTTCGGGCCCCCACGGGCAACTGTCCATGACGGACGCCACATCCAGGCCGATTCTCAGCGCCTTCTCAGCGTGTTGACGAACTTCTCACAGCCACCGTACGGTCCCCCGGCGTTCACGGACGCAGCAGGCTCACCTCCCTCGCGTGCGCCTCCTGCGTCGCCGGATCCCAGTCGCCCGTGCAGTACACGGACGCCTCGCCGATGGCCCCGTCACGGATCTCGGCGCGCATCAACTCCCGGCAGTACCAGGTGCCTTGCCCGTCCTCCCAGCTCTCCTCGAACTCCAGCACAAGGCCGGTGGGAGTCGGGTCGACCCGATAGCGGGGCACCGTGCCGAGGAAGGGGTGACTGCGGCGGCGAAGAGCGACTAGTTCGTCGCGGCCCCGGGACTGCAGCCGCCACTGCGGGACCGTCAGATCGAGGAGGACGTCGTCGGTGAACAGCCCGTCGGGGGCGGTGTTGGTCTCCAGGAACCGTACGAAGAGCTCGGCGAGTTCCTTGACGCGGGTGTCGGTCTGCGTGCTCATGGCCGCGCTCCCTCGAGGTTGCCGGCGACGACCGCCATCGTGGCGTTCAGCTCGGCGGTGGGACTGAACTCGACGATCTCGGTTCCGGCGAAGACGAGGGGCAGATGCCCAGGGGCGCCGTAGTAGGCGTCACCGGCGTGGAAGACCTCGTCGTGGTCGGCGTACCGGAAGACCAGCTTTCCGGTGAGGACCTGGCCCCAGTGCGGGCACTGGCAGCGGTCGTCGGGCAGACCCCGGAACAGGGGCGCGGGGTCCATGTCCTGCTTCACGGTCTCGTAGCCGACGGTGTAGGGCCCGACCTGGGCGTACCGGCCCTCCATGACCGGCTCGTCCATCTGGAGCTCCGCCTCCGCCTTGGATGTGCGTGGCATGGTGTCCGCCTTCCTTCGTCGTGGTCGCTTCCACACAGAAGGCGTGAGGTCGCGCGGCACGATGTGCGGCGGTGTCTCACAGCTCCCAGGCCGGCGGGTCCTCGGGCCGGTAGACGCAGAGGGTGCCGGTGCGCAGGGCGGTCTCCAGATGCCGCCCGAGCTCGGGATGCACTTCGGCGATCCGGCGTACGGCGGCCCGGACGCGCGCGGTGACGGCGGTGCGGGCGCGTTCGGCGGGGGATCCGGTACGACGGACCCGGCCGCCGATGCCGTACGCGGCGGCGAGCTGTGCCACGAGGGCGTCCCGCTCGACGGCGATCCGAGCGGAGTGGTCGGCGTCCCCGGCGGCGTCGGCGTCCCGCGCCTCCTCCTCCAACTCGTGCAGCCTGCGCCGGTACGCGGTCCGTGCGGTGGCGTCGATGACCTCGCCGGTGTCGCCCTCGGGGTGGAGGCCGTCCACCGGCTCTCCGGGCACACCGGACACCCCCGGCGAAGCCAGCTCCACGGCCGGGACGGGAGTGCCGGGACGGGCGAGCAGGACGGCGATGTCACGCAGCCCCTTGCTGTCGGGCAGCCGCACGTCACGCCCCGCGTAACGGAGATGCCAGAGGGGACCTTCGCGACGGAAGAGGGGGGTGACGGGAGGGGCGGGGGGAGCGGCGGCCAGAGGGGGGTGCGGAGGGGCGTCGCGATGGGTGTGCGGAGGGGTGTCCCGATGGATGTGCGGAGGTGCTGCCTCCCGAAGGATGTGCGGAGGTGCATCCCGAGGGGGCGTCCGGGACGCTCCGGCCACCGCGCCGCCCACGGATGCACCGCCGGCCGCGTCGCGCACCGCGGGGCCGCGCGGTGTACCGCTGGCCGCGTCCTCCACCACGCTGCCGACGGATGCACCGCCGGCCGCTTCGGCCGCCGTGCCGCCGGACACAACGCCGCCCGCACCGGGCACCCCGCCGCCCGATGCATCGCTGGTCGCCTCGTCCACCATGCCGCCACCGAACACGCCGCTGGCGGCTGCACCGCTGGCCGCACCGGCCACCCCGCCTCCGCCGGACGTGCCGCCCAGGACCTCGTTCACCGCGCCCCCGGCGGACGCACCGCTGGTCGCCCCGGCCGTCACGCCACCGGATGTACCGCCGATCACCTCCTCCACCGCGCCGACCCCGGACACACCGCCCCTTGCCCCGTCAACCGCGCTCGCGGCACCGCTCGCCCCGCCCGCTCCCTCGCCGCCGCTCCCCCGCGCACTGGCCCCCGCAGAAGCCGCCCCCGCCCCGCCCACTTCCCCATAGCCCGTCCGCCGCGCACCGGACCCCGCCGCCGACCCCGCCCCCGTCTCGCATCGGATCCGGTCGGCCAGGGTCGCCGCGCCCGTCGTCTCGGCGGACCGTAGTGCGGCCTCCCGGTGGGCCTGGGCTCGGTGGTCGTCGCCCATGGCCGCCGCCAGCAGGGCGAGGTGGCGGTCGACGGGGCCGCGTACCGCCGCGCCGATGCCCTCGACCACGTACAGGCCGGCGTAGGGGGCGAGGAGGTCGTAGAGCGCGGAGGCGGAGGGGTGGGAGCCGGTCGCGGCGACCGTCTCCGCGGCCTGGGCCACCATCGGCAGCCACTCGCTGTCGCGGGGTGCCGTGCCGAGGTGGGGTGCCACCGCAGACAGACGGCGCGCGGCCTCCTCCAGGCGGCCGAACTGCGCGGCGACAAGCGCGAGCGACACCCGTGGCCACAGACCGGGGAGGTGGTCGAGGGGCGGCATCACGGCGAGGAGCCGCGTCATGCCGTCGAGGTCGCCCGTGTCGGTGTACAGACACCAGCGCTGGGTGCCGGCGAGCAGCGCCGCGTTGGCGCTGCCGGCCTCGCGGCCGAGTGCCTCCACCTCGTCGAGGGCGGCCGCGCAGTCGTCGTAACGGCCCTCCATCAGGGCGCGCGAGCCGCGCCACAGCGGCACGTACCAGGCGTACAGGGGCCGCCGCAGCGGTCGTACGACGGCCTCGTACGCCGTCACCTCCGCGTCGGCCGCCGCGAACGCGCCCGTCTCCGTCAGGGCCACCAACCGCAGCCGCCGGCCGAGGAGTTCGAGGACAGGGTCGCGCAGATCGCGGGCGGTCGTCACGATCCGCGCGGACCAGGCGAGCCGGTCGCGGCAGTGGTCGGGACCGGAGAGGGCGTCGCAGAGGGCGGCGAGGGCCGGTCCGAGAACCGCCGGGTCACCCGTCTCCTCGGCGAGACGGACGGCTTCCTCGGCGAGGGCGACCCGATGCTCCTCGGTCTCGACCAGCCCGCCGGCGAGCGACAGACGGGCGGTGACGGCGGCCCGGAGACCGGCGTGCGCGGGCTCGCCGGCCACCGCCTCCCGCGCCTCGACCAGCAGGTCGACCTGTTCCCGGTCCGAAAGGTCCACCTCGAACCCCACGGGCCCCGTCCCCAGTCCGAGCGCGGCCCGCGCCAGCAGGTCCCCCCGTCCGAGCTCCCGTGCCACCCGCGCCGCCCGCAGCAACGCCTCCCGGGCGGCCCCCGGCTCCCCGGCCCCGAACCGAGCGGTCCCGAGCCCGATCAACACCTCGGCGAACTCGGCCAGTTCACCGCGGGACGCGCCCTCGTCCTCGTCGGTCTCCAGGGCTCCGTGACCCCATGCCTCCACCGCCCGCTCGTACCAGCGCGCCGCGTCCTCGAACGCGTACAGCGCCTCCGCCCGCGCCGCGGCCTCCCGGGCGAACCGGGCTGCCCGCGGGGCGTGTTCGGGGCCGGCGAGGAACAGGTGGTGGGCGACCTCCGCGGGTCCCGTGTCCCGGCCGCGGCGGGCGTAGCCGGCCAGGACGTCGGCGGCGGTGTGGTGCAGGACGGAACGGTCGGCGGGAGTGAGGGTGTCGTACACCGCGTCCCGCAGCAGGTCGTGCCGGAAGGCACCCCGGTCCACCGCCGCCCCGGCCGACAGCCCGGCCTCGGCCGCCTCGCCGAGCAGCGCCCGCACCTCCGCCAACGGCACCTCCGCCGTCTCGGCCAGCACGTCCAGCCGGAACCGCGTGCCGAGCACCGCGGCGACGTCCAGCACGCGTGCCGCCCGCGGTGACAGATCCGCCAACCGCTCCTGTACGGCGGCCCGTACGGTGACGGAGGACGCGCAGGTACCGTCGACGGCCGGGGGAACACTCCAACCCCCGGTCCTGAGCGACTCGGTGACGAAGAAGGCCTCACCACCGGTGCGTTGGACGAAGGACCGCAGCGCATCCCCCTCCGGGACCTCCCCCGTCACCGCCTCGACCAGCTCCGCGACGTCCCGCTCCCCCAACGGCCCGACCCTCAACACCCGTCCCCGCCGCAGCAGTTGCCCCCACACCCACCCCCGCTCCTCCCACCCGGCCCCACCCGCACGTGCCGGTCGCCGGTCCCGCCACGCCACCCCCTCCTCCCTGGTGGTGGTCAGCAGCAGGACCGGCAGGGTGCGGGTGGCGTCGGACGTTTCCAGGAGGAGGCGGAGCGAGGACGCGTCGGCGGCGTGGAGGTCGTCCAGGACGAGGAGCAGGGGTCGGGAGCGGGCGGCCGTGGCGAGGAGGTCGGTCAGGTCGCCGGTGAGGCGCAGCCGGGCCGCCTCGGGGTCCGCGCCGCGCAGGGCGCCGGGCCCGGACCCGGCGACCAGCGCCCACAGCGGCGGCGACGCGGTGACCAGCCGCCCGCAGGCCGCGTCGTCCGCGACCAGCTCCCGCACCAGCCGTGACCAGGGGCGGAACGCCCGACCGGCGGTCTGCGGCGGGCACCAGGTCCACAGCGTGCGGAACCCGTCGGCGCGCGCGGTGGCCTCCTCCGCCGTACGCGTCTTGCCCGCCCCGGCCGGTCCCGTCAGCGTGACCAGTCCGCCCCGGCCCGCCGCCGCCCGGTCCAGGGCGGCACGGAGTTCCCCCAGCACGTCCTCGCGTCCCACGAACGGGTACTTCGCGGTCATGGCGGCAACCACCACGCTCTTCCACAGGTCCGCCAGGGCTCTTCCCGGGCCGTCCGTGCTTCGAGCGTAGGCACCGTGGTGTGCGGCAGCCACCCGTAATGCGCCCGGCCGTCGGCACCGGTTCGTGCAGGATGGGTCCATGACCACCTCCTACGACACTCCTGTGGTCCTGGACCGTCGCGAGGGCCCGTACGGCGAGGTCGTGCTGCGCCGGCACGGCGAGTTGCTGCAGATCATCGCCAACGGCTGCTTCCTCATGGACACCTCGGACGGCCGCTCGGAACGGCTGCTCGTCGACGCCGCGCTGCGGGCCCTGGACGCCCGCGGGAACCCGGCCGTGCTGATCGGCGGCCTCGGCGTCGGTTTCTCCCTCGCCCACGCCGCGGCGGATCCGCGCTGGGGCGCGATCACCGTCGTGGAACGGGAACCGGCCGTCATCGACTGGCACTGTGACGGTCCGCTCGCGGGCATCTCCGCGCGGGCCCTGGCGGATCCCCGTACCGAGATCGTGGAAGCGGATCTGCTGACATTCCTGCGTGAGACATCCGCCACGTACGACGCCCTGTGCCTGGACATCGACAACGGACCCGACTGGACTGTCACGGAGGGCAACGACGGCCTGTACGCGCGGGCCGGACTCGCAAGCTGCGCAAGGGTGTTGAAACCCGGCGGGGTGCTCGCGGTGTGGTCGGCACAGCCCTCTCCGGAATTTGAAGGAACACTGTGGAATGCCGGGTTCCAACAGGTGCGTACCGAAGAGATCCCGGTTGCCCGGGGCGTTCCCGACGTCGTGCATCTCGGCGTCCGACCTGGATAGCCGAGGGACGGTCACTCCCCGTACGCTGCTTCCCTGACGCAGATCATTCAAGCGTCAATCGCAAGCATGCGCAGGCACAGCCAGGCATAGCCAGTCAGAAGGAATGACCCCACGCATTCCGGAAAGCAACTCAGGGGCGGGCGATGGAGCAGACCCACACATCCCACAACGGCACGACGGCGACCCCGGGCGCACAACGCCGGGTCCTGGTGGTCGAGGACGACCCGACCATCGTGGACGCCATCGCGGCCCGCCTGCGCGCCGAGGGTTTCCTCGTGCAGACCGCGGGTGACGGCCCGGCCGCCGTCGACACCGCCGAGGCCTGGCAGCCCGATCTGCTGATCCTCGACATCATGCTGCCCGGCTTCGACGGACTGGAGGTCTGCCGTCGTGTGCAGGCCGCCCGCCCGGTGCCGGTGCTGATGCTCACAGCGCGCGACGACGAGACCGACATGCTGGTCGGACTCGGCGTCGGCGCCGACGACTACATGACCAAGCCGTTCTCCATGCGGGAGCTGGCCGCACGGGTGCACGTCCTGCTGCGGCGCGTCGAGCGGGCCGCGCTGGCCGCCGCGACACCGAGAAACGGCATCCTGCGGCTCGGCGAGCTGGAGATCGACCACGCGCAGCGGCGGGTACGGGTCCGCAGCGAGGACGTCCACCTCACGCCGACCGAGTTCGACCTGCTGGTGTGCCTCGCCAACACGCCCCGCGCGGTGCTCTCCCGGGAGCAGCTGCTGGCGGAGGTGTGGGACTGGGCGGACGCCTCCGGCACCCGGACCGTGGACAGCCACATCAAGGCGCTGCGCCGGAAGATCGGCGCCGAGCGGATCCGCACGGTGCACGGCGTGGGCTACGCGCTGGAGACCCCGACGCCATGAGTGACGGGCCGGCCGCACGGAGAGGCCCCGGGGAGCCCGAACCCTGGGGCGGTCTGCGCCCGTTCTCGATCAAGACCAAGCTGGGCGCACTGGTCGTCATCGCGGTCCTCATCACCACCGGGCTGATGATGATCGCCATGCGCACGGCGACGGAGCTGCGCTTCATCACGGTCTTCTCGATGATCGCCACACTGCTCATCACGCAGTTCGTGGCACATTCGCTCACCGCGCCGCTGGACGACATGAACACCGTCGCCCGCTCGATATCGCACGGCGACTACACCCGCCGGGTGCGTGAGAGCCGCCGGGACGAGCTGGGCGACCTCGCCCAGACGATCAACCGCATGGCGGACGACCTGGAGGCCCAGGACCGGCAGCGCAAGGAGCTGGTCGCGAACGTCTCGCACGAGCTGCGCACTCCCATCGCGGGTCTGCGCGCGGTGCTGGAGAACATCGTCGACGGCGTCACGACCGCAGACCCGGAGACCATGCGCACGGCGCTGAAGCAGACCGAGCGGCTCGGGCGGCTGGTGGAGACGCTGCTGGACCTGTCCCGGCTGGACAACGGCGTCGTACCGCTGCGCAAGCGGCGGTTCGAGGTGTGGCCGTACCTCTCGGGCGTGCTGAAGGAGGCCAACATGGCCGTGCCCGCGCGCGCGGGCATCGCCTCGGGCTCCGGCAGCCACACCCGTACGGACGTCCATCTGCACCTCGACGTCACCCCGCCGGAGCTGACCGCGCACGCGGACCCCGAGCGCATCCACCAGGTTGTGGCGAATCTCATCGACAACGCCGTCAAGCACAGCCCGCCGCACGGCCGGGTGACCGTGAAGGCGCGGCGCGGCGCGCTGCCGGAGTCGCTGGAGCTGGAGGTGCTGGACGAGGGTCCGGGCATCCCGCCCTCGGAGTGGCACCGCGTCTTCGAACGCTTCAACCGCGGCGGCGCGGGCGCGTCCAACGGGCAGGGCGGGGACGGCGGTACGGGTCTCGGGCTCGCGATCGCCCGCTGGGCGGTCGATCTGCACGGAGGCCGGATCGGAGTGGCCGAATCCGAGCGGGGTTGCCGGATCCTTGTCACCCTTCCGGGAGAGACATCCGTGCCAAGTTGACGTAAAGTCCGCACCGGAGCCTCAAGATCCACCTGCGTCCGGGCTGACGGACACGTGTGATCAGGCACACGCCCGCACGCACCGCGTGCAGGGCACTCGTCGTCGCACCCCGACACACCTGATTCCCAGCGGAACCACGCTTGTTTCCCGCCATTTCACGGCCCGAAACCCGCTTTGAGATGTGACTTACGCGACGATGACCTTGCTCGGCCTGACCTGACCGGCCATGGGGGCGTAGCCTTTATTTCCGCTGTCCATCACCTTGTGAAGCGGAAGAGGGCGGTTGCCGCCGTGTCGCCACAGTCCCCCAGTAACTCGAGCATCTCGACCGAAGACCAAGCCGGGAAGAACCCCGCTGCCGCGTTCGGTCCGAACGAGTGGCTCGTCGACGAGATCTATCAGCAGTACCTCCAGGACCCGAACTCGGTTGACCGAGCCTGGTGGGACTTCTTCGCCGACTACAAGCCGGGGGCGGCCGCCACCCCGGCTCCCGCGGAGACCACCGCGGCGGCTCCGGCGCCCGCCGCCCCGGCTCCGGCCGCCAAGGCCGCCGTGCCCGCGCCGGCCCCGGCCGCCCCCGCGGCGCCCAAGCCCGCGGCCGCCGCCCCGGCCCCCGCGAAGCCGGCCGCTCCGGCCCCCGCGCCCGCCGCGCCGAAGCCCGCCACCCCGGCTCCGGCCGCCAAGGCGGCGCCCGCCGCCGAGGCCGCCGCCCCGGAGGGCCCGGAGCTGGTGACGCTGCGCGGTCCCGCCGCCGCCGTCGCGAAGAACATGAACGCCTCCCTGGAACTGCCGACCGCCACCTCGGTCCGCGCCGTCCCGGTGAAGCTGCTGTTCGACAACCGCATCGTCATCAACAACCACCTCAAGCGCGCCCGGGGCGGGAAGATCTCCTTCACGCACCTGATCGGCTACGCGATGGTGCAGGCCATCAAGGCCATGCCGTCGATGAACTGGTCGTTCGGCGAGAAGGACGGCAAGCCGACCCTCGTCAAGCCGACGCACGTCAACCTGGGCCTCGCCATCGACCTGGTGAAGCCCAACGGTGACCGCCAGCTCGTCGTGGCCGCCATCAAGAAGGCCGAGACGCTGAACTTCTTCGAGTTCTGGCAGGCCTACGAGGACATCGTCCGTCGCGCCCGCGACAACAAGCTGACGATGGACGACTTCACCGGCGTCACGGTCTCCCTGACCAACCCGGGCGGCCTCGGCACCGTCCACTCCGTGCCGCGTCTGATGCCCGGCCAGTCGGTGATCATGGGCGTCGGCTCCATGGACTACCCGGCGGAGTTCCAGGGCACCAGCCAGGACACCCTGAACAAGCTCGGCATCTCCAAGGTCATGACGCTCACGTCGACCTACGACCACCGGGTGATCCAGGGCGCCGCCTCCGGCGAGTTCCTGCGCGCCGTCGCGAACCTCCTCCTCGGCGAGAACGGCTTCTACGACGACATCTTCGAGGCCCTGCGCATCCCCTACGAGCCGGTCCGCTGGCTCAAGGACATCGACGCCAGCCACGACGACGACGTCACCAAGGCCGCCCGCGTCTTCGAGCTGATCCACTCCTACCGGGTCCGCGGCCATGTCATGGCCGACACCGACCCGCTGGAGTACCGCCAGCGCAAGCACCCCGACCTGGACATCACCGAGCACGGCCTCACCCTGTGGGACCTGGAGCGCGAGTTCGCCGTCGGCGGCTTCGCCGGCAAGTCGATGATGAAGCTGCGCGACATCCTCGGCGTGCTGCGCGACTCGTACTGCCGCACCACCGGCATCGAGTTCATGCACATCCAGGACCCCAAGCAGCGCAAGTGGATCCAGGACCGCGTGGAGCGCGGCCACACCAAGCCGGAGCGCGAGGAGCAGCTGCGCATCCTGCGCCGGCTGAACGCGGCGGAGGCCTTCGAGACCTTCCTGCAGACCAAGTACGTCGGCCAGAAGCGCTTCTCCCTGGAGGGCGGCGAGTCCGTCATCCCGCTGCTGGACGCGGTCCTCGACAGTGCGGCGGAGTCCCGCCTGGACGAGGTCGTCATCGGCATGGCCCACCGCGGCCGGCTGAACGTCCTCGCCAACATCGTCGGCAAGTCGTACGCCCAGATCTTCCGCGAGTTCGAGGGCAACCTCGACCCGAAGTCGATGCACGGCTCCGGCGACGTGAAGTACCACCTGGGCGCCGAGGGCACCTTCACCGGCCTGGACGGCGAGCAGATCAAGGTCTCGCTGGCCGCGAACCCCTCCCACCTGGAGACGGTCGACCCGGTCATCGAGGGCATCACCCGCGCCAAGCAGGACATCATCAACAAGGGCGGTACGGACTTCACCGTCCTGCCGGTCGCCCTGCACGGCGACGCGGCCTTCGCGGGCCAGGGCGTGGTGGCCGAGACCCTGAACATGTCGCAGCTGCGCGGCTACCGCACCGGCGGCACGGTCCACATCGTCATCAACAACCAGGTCGGCTTCACCGCGGCCCCCGAGTCCTCCCGCTCGTCGATGTACGCGACGGACGTGGCGAGGATGATCGAGGCTCCGATCTTCCACGTCAACGGCGACGACCCCGAGGCGGTCGTCCGCGTCGCCCGTCTGGCTTTCGAGTTCCGCCAGGCGTTCAACAAGGACGTGGTGATCGACCTCATCTGCTACCGCCGCCGCGGTCACAACGAGTCGGACAACCCGGCCTTCACCCAGCCGCTGATGTACGACCTGATCGACAAGAAGCGCTCGGTGCGCAAGCTCTACACCGAGTCCCTGATCGGTCGCGGCGACATCACCCTGGAAGAGGCCGAGCAGGCCCTGCAGGACTACCAGGGGCAGCTGGAGAAGGTCTTCACGGAGGTCCGCGAGGCCGTCACCTCCCAGCCGGCCGCCGGCCCGGTGTCGGACCCGCAGGCCGAGTTCCCGGTCGCCGTGAACACCGCGATCTCCACGGAGACCGTGAAGCGGATCGCCGAGTCCCAGGTCAACATCCCCGACAGCTTCCAGGTCCACCCGCGTCTGCTGCCGCAGCTGCAGCGCCGGGCGGCGATGGTCGAGGACGGCACGATCGACTGGGGCATGGGCGAGACGCTCGCCGTGGGGTCGTTGCTGCTGGAAGGCACCCCGGTCCGCCTCTCCGGCCAGGACTCCCAGCGCGGCACCTTCGGCCAGCGCCACGCGGTCCTCATCAACCGCGAGACGGGCGAGGAGTACACCCCGCTGCAGTACCTCGCCGAGGACCAGGCCCGCTACAACGTCTACAACTCCCTGCTCTCCGAGTACGCGGTCATGGGCTTCGAGTACGGCTACTCGCTGGCCCGCCCCGACGCGCTCGTGCTGTGGGAGGCCCAGTTCGGCGACTTCGTCAACGGCGCGCAGACGATCGTCGACGAGTACATCTCGGCGGCGGAGCAGAAGTGGGGCCAGACGTCCGGCGTCACCCTCCTGCTCCCCCACGGCTACGAGGGCCAGGGCCCGGACCACTCGTCCGCCCGCGTCGAGCGCTTCCTCCAGCTGTGCGCCCAGAACAACATGACGGTCGCGATGCCGACCCTCCCGTCGAACTACTTCCACCTCCTGCGGTGGCAGGTGCACAACCCGCACCACAAGCCGCTGGTGGTCTTCACCCCGAAGTCGATGCTGCGTCTGAAGGCCGCCGCGTCGAAGACGGAGGAGTTCACGTCGGGTCAGTTCCGCCCGGTCATCGGCGACTCCACGGTCGACGCGGCCGCGGTCCGCAAGGTCGTCTTCGTGGCGGGCAAGCTGTACTACGACCTGGAGGCCGAGCGCGCCAAGCGCGGCGTCACGGACACCGCGATCATCCGCATCGAGCGGCTGTACCCGCTGCCGGGTGCCGAGCTCCAGGCGGAGATCGCCAAGTACCCGAACGCCGAGAAGTACCTCTGGGCGCAGGAGGAGCCGGCCAACCAGGGCGCCTGGCCGTTCATCGCCCTGAACCTGATCGACCACCTGGACCTGGCGGTCGGCGCGGACATCCCGGCGGGCGAGCGCCTGCGCCGGATCTCCCGCCCGCACAGCTCCTCGCCCGCCGTCGGTTCCGCCAAGCGGCACCAGGCGGAGCAGGAGCAGTTGGTGCGCGAGGTGTTCGAGGCGTAACCGCTCCCGCGGACAGCACGCGGCGGGGCCGCATCCCCTGGTGGGGGTGCGGCCCCGCCGTTTGGGCGCCTCTATCCTTGGCAGCATGTACTTCACGGACCGAGGCATCGAAGAACTGGAGAAGCGGCGCGGCGAGGAGGAGGTCACCTTCGAGTGGCTCGCCGAGCAGCTGCGAACGTTCGTCGACCTGAACCCGGACTTCGAGGTACCGGTGGAACGCCTGGCCACGTGGCTGGCCCGCCTCGACGACGAGGACGAGGAGTAGCTGTGGGGTGGGGGGTTGTTGACGGGGTGACGGAGCTTGACCGCGGGTCGCGGGGTGGCTGACCGGGGACGGCGCTTGGCCGCGGGTCGCGGGGGGCGTTGGCGGGTGGCTGCGGGGCGCGGGGGGCATTGGCTGGGGACGGCGCTTGTCCGCGGGTCGCGGGCTAGTCGACGGGGGCGGCCGGTCGCCTGTGGGTGCGGAACGTGTTGACGGGGACGATCGGACGCCGTCGAGCGCACGGTTTGCGGGCGAGGACGACCGGCAGCCCCCCAGGGGCCTGGCTGGTGAGCGAGGGCGACCGGCAGCCGCCAGGCACACGGCACGTGAGCCAGGACCACCGGCTTGTGAGCGGGGGCGCACGGCAGCCGCCAGGCACACGGCTCGTGAGCCAAGACGACCGGCAGCCGCCAAGCACACGGCTCGTGAGCCAAGACGACCGGCTCGTGAGCAAGGCGCACGGCAGCCGCCAAGCACACGGCTCGTGAGCGAGGGCGCACGACAGCCCCCGTGCGCACGGCTCGTGAGCCAGGACGACCGCCAGCCGCCAGGCACACGGCTCCCAAGCCAAGACGACCGGCAACCGCCGGGTGCGGCTCTCGTGCCCGAGGACGACTGTGGGTCGCGGTGCTCGTGGACGACGACGTGTGCTGGCGGACGCGGGGCTGCTGAGCGAGGGCGACGGGTAGCCGGGCCTGCCCTGGGTGCGGTGCCGCCTCGCAGCGCGCGCTCGTGGTCTCCCTGGGACCTCAGTCCCACGGCCACACGGTCGTGTACAGCAGCCCCAGCGCCCCGTGCGCCAGCAACAGCGCACCCGCTGCGATCCAGCCGCCGTTGCGGCGCCGTAGGCCCCAGGCCGTGAGCGGGATGCCTGCCGCCACCTGAGCAAGGGCCAGGGCGCGGGGGCGGGGCACGCCAGGCAGGCCGGGCCAGGCCAGGCGAGGGGCCGGGCGGCCACCCTCGGTCGCCTCGGGGCGCGTGCCGGTCGCCTCATTGGTCGCCACCGAGCGCGCCTCTGTCGCCTCTGGGTGCGCGTCGATCGCCTCGGTCGCCGCCGAGCGCGCGTCGATCACATCCGAGCGCGCTTCGGGCGCCTCGTGCGGCCCCGGCCAGTCGACCGGGCGGGTGTCCGAGCGGGCGCGGGCCGCCTCGCGCAGGCGGTCCGCGGGTTCGCCGGGTGCCATCCCCTCTGGCAACGACACTCCCGCGCGCGTCAGGACAGCGAGCAGGGCGCGCAACCGGGCCCGGGCGTCGGCGACCCGGTCGGGCTTGGTGAGGTGGTCCAGCGCCTGGACGTCCAGGACCGGATCCAGGCCCAGGCGGCCGGCGAAGGTCCGCATCGCCTCGTCCTCGCCGGCCGGCGTGCCGTTGGCGAGCCAGACGTAACCGACGGGGCGGCGGAAGCCGGACGCAAGGATGTAACCGGCCCGGTCGGCGTCCCACCACAGGGCGAGCACGGGCCAGGGCGCGCTCACGGCGAGGGCGGTGACCCAGCCGGTCAGCACACGGTCGACGGGTTCCCCTCCGTTCAGCCAGGGCGTGCCCTCGGGGACCAGGACGCTCCAGTCGTCACCGGCCCGAGCGAGCAGCATGTGCTCGTGGAGGAGCTGGGCCGCGGGGACGACGGACTCCGGCCGGGCGCGGCACAGCAGGAGAGCGCCGGGCGCGGACACGGCGGCCGAACCGGTGCGGAAGGCTTCCGTCGACATGGTCACACGCTAGAGCGGTTCGACCCTTCGGTCCTGTTGTGAGCCAGCCCGCCGCCCTGTCGCCGTGCCGCCCCGTCCCCCGAAAGGGTGTCTTGACTTTCCGTGCCCGCGATATATCGTGAATAGCAGAAGACGCGATATGGCGCGTTGGGACGGGGAGGTCCGCATCATGTCCGAGTGGTCCGTCGGGGAGCCGAGGAAGCTCACGTTCGACAAGCCCGTGAGGGAGCTGCACGTACGCATCGTCAACGGAACGGTGAACGTGGTGGGCACGGACGAAGGTTCCGCACGCCTGGAGGTCTCCCAGATCGAGGGACCGCCCCTGGTGGTAACCCAGCAGGGCGGCACCCTCACCGTCGCCTACGAGGACCTCCCCTGGAAGGGCTTCCTCAAGTGGCTCGACCGCAAGGGCTGGCGGCGCAGCGCCGTCGTCTCCCTCGCCGTGCCGGCCGACACCCGCGTGGAGGTGGGCGTGGTCGGCGCCGCGGCCGTGGTCTCCGGCATCGAGGGACGCACCGAGGTCAAGGGCGTCACCGGCGACACCACGCTCGTGCGGCTCACCGGCCCGGTGCGCGCCGACACCGTCTCGGGGAATCTCGAGGCGCAGGCCCTGCGCGGCGACCTCCGCTTCAACTCCGTCTCGGGCGATCTGACCGTGGTGGAGGCGGGCTCCTCGGTCAAGGCGGACTCGGTGAGCGGCTCGATGATCGTCGACCTGGACCCCACGAGCCGGCCGACCGACATCACCCTGGCGAACGTCTCGGGCGAGATCGCCATCCGGCTGCCGCACCCGGCGGACGCCGAGGTGGAGGCGAACACCGCGAGCGGCTCGGTCTCCAACGCCTTCGAGGACCTGCGGGTCAGCGGCCAGTGGGGCGCCAAGCGGATCACCGGCCGGCTCGGCGCGGGCAACGGCAGGCTGAAGGCCACGACCGTCTCCGGCTCGATCGCCCTGCTGCGCCGGCCGCCGGTCGAGGAGGAGCCGTGGGACGTGGAGCCGGAGGACATCGGCCCGCTGGTCGAGGACACGCCACCGAAAGCCGACCCCGGGAGCTCCGACGCGAGCGGCCGGACCGGCCCGGCGGACACCCCCGAGGCCGGAGGACACAGCGACTCGGGGGACAATTCCGCTTCCGGCCAGGGTGACGGCGCGAGCGACGCCCCGGCCGACGGCACGACCGACAAGAAGGTGCTCTGACATGCCCCCCGTCTTCGCCCATGGCCGCCTGCGTCTCTACCTGCTGAAGCTGCTGGACGAGGCCCCGCGCCACGGTTACGAGGTGATCCGTCTCCTCGAGGAGCGGTTCCAGGGGCTGTACGCACCGTCGGCCGGCACCGTCTACCCCCGCCTCGCCAAGCTGGAGGCCGAGGGCCTGGTCACCCACACCACCGAGGGCGGCCGCAAGGTGTACGCCATCACGGACGCCGGTCGCGCCGAACTGGCCGACCGAAGCGGTGAGTTGGCCGACCTGGAGCTGGAGATCCGGGAGTCGGTGGCCGAGCTCGCCGCCGAGATCCAGGCCGATGTGCGCGGCGCCGCGGGCGATCTGCGGCGCGAGATGCGCGCGGCGGCCTCGGAGGCCCGCGGCGGTCCCGGCGGCAGGGGGCGCGGCCGGCACGACGGTCCGCTGGGGGACTTCGCCGAGTACTCCGACAAGGAGTCCTGGCAGGCCGCCAAGGAGGAGATGCGGCGGGTCAAGCAGGAGTGGAAGGAGCAGGCCCGGCGCGCCAAGGACGAGAGCCGGCGGGCGCGCGAGGAGGCCCAGCGGGCCCGGCGTCAGGCCAAGGAGGCACAGGATCGGGCCCGGGCGCAGGCGCAGGAGGAGGTGCAGCGCATCGCCAAGCGGGTGCAGGACCAGGTGCAGGACCACTTCGCGCGGGGTGACTGGCCGGCCGGGGTGCGTGAGGGACTGACCGAACTGGCCAAGGAGTTCGGCGACTTCGGGATGAACTTCGGCAAGGAGTTCGGCAAGGACCTGGGCTTCGGACGGGCCGGCACCGGCACCTCCGCGCCGCGCCCGGAGTACTCGTACACGCCCGAGGACTTCCCCGCCGAGTACGAGCCGGCCTGGGCGCACGATGACGGCACCGGGGAGCCGGCCCGCGACCTCGACCGTCTGCTCGACCGTTTCCGGGACGACATTCGTGACGCCGCCCGCGACCACGGCGTCACGGACGACCAGCTCCGCGACGCCCGCCGCCATCTGTCCACGGCGGCGGCGCACATCGGGGCGATACTGCGCTCGCCGAGAAGCTGAGATCCGACGGACCGCTTCCCTCGGGTGGGGCCGGCTTCACCCGCACTACCAGAGGAAGCGGGCCCCTTGCCGCCAGGCCCTTTGCCGCCGGACGCCGGACCTCGGGAACCGGGCGTCGGACACCGGGCGTCGGACGTCCGGCGAGCGGGAGGCTTGACCGGCGCCCAGTTCAGCCGGCCTTCGCCTCGCCGGGCCCCCCGTGGAGGATCCGGGTCAGCGCCTCGTACGTCACCCCGTGGTCGGCGAGGACCTCGGCGGGGACGCCGGGCAGCAGGGTCAGCGACAGCAGGAGGTGTTCATCGCCGATGTGCCGGTCGCCGCGGGCGACGGCCGAACGCAGGGCGCGTTCCAGGACCTGTTTGGCGCCCCGCCCGAAGGTGCGGCGTCCTTGCGACCACCAGCCCCTGTCCCCGCGGTCGCCGGACATCGCCCCTATGCCGTGCACCTCCTCGACCCGGGCGACGATCTCCGACACGTCGATGCCCAGCCCGGCGAGCGCGTCGGACTCGGCCCGGGACAGGCCCGCCCGCCGACGCGCCTCGGTCACCGCGCGCCGCACCGACTCCCTGCGCTCACCGTCCAACCCGAGCGAGGTGAGCGCGAACGAGCCCCTGCTGCCCTCCCTGTCGAGCAGCGCGAGCAGCAGATGGTCGGGGTCGACGGTCCGTGCCCCCGTCCGTTCCGCGTGCTCGGCCGCGTTCTGCACCACCTCGCGGGCGTCCCTCGTGAACCGCTCGAACATCAATGCCTCCCGTACTTCTTGTGCACGGCCTGCCTGCTGACTCCGAGTTCCGCGGCGATCTCCTGCCACGACCAGCCCTGGTTGCGCGCACTGCGCACCTGCACCGCCTCCAACTGCTCCAGCAGCCTGCGCAGGGCGGCGACGGCGCGCAGTCCGACCCGTGGATCGCGGTCGCCGGCGCGCTCGGCGAGATCCGTTGCTTCGGTCATGATGTCAACTTACGTTGACAGTACGGCACACGTCAACCCCGGTTGACAAACGCCGACGGCCGGCCCGATTCGGGCCGGCCGTCGGCTGACGAAACGACAGAGACCGTCAGTCGTTGGTGAGCACGATCTTTCCGAACTGCTCGCCGGACTCCATCCGCTCGAAGCCCTCCCGGGCCCGGTCCATCGGCAGCACCTCGTCGATGACGGGGCGCACGCCCGTGGCGGCGCAGAAGGAGAGCAGGTCCTCCAGCTCGTCCTTGGTGCCCATCGTCGAGCCGACGACCTTGAGTTCGAGGAAGAAGATGCGGGTCAGTTCGGCGTGCGAGGGCCGGTCGCCGCTCGTGGCGCCGGAGATGACGAGCGTGCCGCCGGGACGCAGAGACTTGACCGAGTGCGACCAGGTGGCGGCACCGACGGTCTCGATGACGGCGTCCACGCGCTGCGGCAGCCGGGCCCCCGACTCCACCGCCTCCACGGCCCCCAGCTCCACGGCCCGCTTCCGCTTGGCCTCGTCCCGGCTGGTCGCGAACACCCGCAGCCCCGCGGCCTTGCCGAGCACGATCGCGGCGGTCGCGACACCGCCGCCGGCGCCCTGCACGAGGACCGAGTCACCGGGCCGTACACCGGCGTTGGTGAAGAGCATGCGGTAGGCCGTCAGCCAGGCCGTCGGCAGGCACGCGGCCTCCGCGAAGGAGAGCTCCTTGGGCTTGGGCAGGACGTTCCACGTGGGCACGGCGGTCTGCTCGGCGAAGGTGCCCTGGTAGCGCTCGGTGAGGATGGAGCGGGGCTCCCTGGGGCCGACCCCGTGCCCGCTCTGGCCGATCACGGAGTGCAGGACGACCTCGTTGCCGTCCTCGTCGACGCCGGCGGCGTCGCAGCCGAGGATCATCGGCAGCCGGTCCTCCGGGAGGCCGACGCCCCGAAGCGACCAGAGGTCGTGATGGTTGAGGGAGGCGGCCTTGACGTTGACGGTGCTCCAGCCGGGCCGGGCCTCGGGAGCCGGACGCTCCCCCAGTTCAAGGCCGTTGAGCGGCTGGTCGCGGTCGATTCGGGCGGCGTAGACGGCGAACATGACCTTGACGATAGGCGTCGACCCGAACCGACGGAACCGTGCGGCCCTGTGACACACGCCCTCTTGCCAGGAACGCCGTCGGCGCCATCCGCCATCACCCGACCGGGCGTGCACGTGGGTAAAGAAATGGCCCCGCCCGAACGGGCGAGGCCATTCAGGGCCGACGACGCGTCAGCGGCGGGCGACGCCCTCCGCGCGGGCCGCGGCGGCCACCGCGGCCGTGACCGCCGGGGCCACCCGCTCGTCGAACGGCGACGGGATGACGTAGTCGGCGGCGAGATCGTCCCCCACCACGCCCGCCAGCGCCTCGGCAGCGGCGATCTTCATCCCCTCGGTGATCCGGGAGGCCCGCACCTGCAGCGCGCCCGCGAAGATCCCCGGGAAGGCCAGCACGTTGTTGATCTGGTTCGGGAAGTCGGACCGCCCGGTCGCCACCACGGCCGCGTACTTGTGCGCGACGTCGGGGTGCACCTCGGGGTTGGGGTTGGCCATGGCGAAGACGAACGCGCCCTCGGCCATCGAGGCGACGGCCTCCTCCGCGACCGTACCGCCGGAGACGCCGATGAAGACGTCCGCGCCCTCCAGAGCCGCCTCCAGCGACCCGGTGAGACCGGCCTTGTTGGTGAAGGAGGCGAGCTCGCGCTTGACGTCCGTCAGGTCGTCCCGGTCCGCCGAGACGACACCCTTGCGGTCGGCCACGGCGACATCGCCGATACCGGCCTCGACGAGCATCTTGGCGATGGCGACACCCGCCGCGCCGGCACCGGAGATGACGGCCCGCAGGTCCGCGAGGCCCTTCCCGGTGAGCCGGGCCGCGTTGCGCAGGGCCGCCAGCGTCACGACCGCCGTGCCGTGCTGGTCGTCGTGGAAGACCGGGATGTCGACCCGCTCCTGGAGCTTGCGTTCGATCTCGAAGCACCGGGGTGCCGAGATGTCCTCCAGGTTGACCCCGCCGAAGGACGGAGCGAGACGCACGACGGTCTCGATGATCTCGTCGACGTCGGTGGTGTCCAGCGCGATCGGCACGGCGTCCACGCCGCCGAACTGCTTGAACAGGATCGCCTTGCCCTCCATCACCGGGAGGGAGGCCTCGGGGCCGATGTCCCCGAGTCCGAGCACGGCCGTACCGTCGGTGACGACGGCCACCACGGACGACTTCCATGTGTAATCGTGGACCAGTTCCGGCTTCTCCGCGATCGCGGTGCACACGCGCGCGACGCCGGGTGTGTACGCGAGGGACAGGTCGTCCTTGTCCCGGACGGGCACGGTGGCCTGCACGGCCATCTTGCCGCCACGGTGCAGCGCGAACGCCGGATCGAAGGAATCGAGGGGCTCGGCCCCGCCGTCCTGGTCCGTACTGCTGTCGCTGCGAGGATTGACGATCTCCGCTGCCACTTTGTTTTACCCCTTAAATCTTCATTGGTTTGAGGGTGGCCACTCCTGGTGAGAAGTGGGCGGGACCGCGCATGCCCCGATCTGTTGATGCGTACGGGTCATACGCGACGGGCGCGCCGCACACGCGCCTCGAGCCCCGGATGAGGGGTGTAAAGAACCTTCTTACCGGACGACCGCGTCGAGGACGAGTCCATTAAGTGCAAGGTCACACTCCGGGCACCGAAGGTCACGCGCAGGCGAAGAGAATCGTCACGAATTGTGCCTACACGTCCTCGACGATCGCCTGACCGGCGGTGGAGCAGTGATCAACGCCTCGCGGCCCTGTTCCGCATCCCGAGACACGCCGGAGATCCTCCGGCCGGAATGAGGGATTCCCGCAGATGGTCCTGCCATGTTGTCCTGACCTGGTGCGGTTCGGGGGTCACCCGTTATCCGATTTTGACATCATCGGCCCCCTGAACGGCTCCGTCCGAATGGCAGGATGCGGTAAACCCACGAGGTCGCGACACCCGAAGGTGTGTGTTCTCGTCGACCCATCGGCAACTCCACCCATCGCCGGAGGAACCCAAGATGACCGCAAGCTCCACCCGTCGTACGACCGCCGCGCACCACCGTCTGGCCGCGGTCGGTGCGATCGCGGTCGCAGGCGCCCTGATTCTCACCGGCTGCGGTGACCAGACCAAGAACAAGGACAAGGGCGGCAGCAGCAACAGCGCACAGGCGAGCTCCGCCCCGCTGGCGAGCAAGCTTCCCGCGTCGATCCGCGACAAGGGCGTCATCCGTGTCGGCTCGGACATCGCCTACGCGCCAGTCGAGTTCAAGGACAGCTCCGGCAACGTCGTCGGTCTCGACCCGGACCTGGCGGCCGCCATGGGCAAGCAGCTGGGCGTGAAGTTCGAATTCCAGAACGGCACGTTCGACGCCCTGCTCACCGGTATCCGTTCCAACCGGTACGACATCGCGATGTCCGCGATGACGGACAACAAGAACCGGCAGGAGGGTGTCGACCCCGACACGGGCAAGAAGGTCGGCGAGGGCGTCGACTTCGTCGACTACCTGACCGCCGGTGTGTCGATCTACACCCGCAAGGGCGACACCAAGGGCATCGCCTCCTGGTCCGACCTGTGCGGCAAGAAGCTCGCCGTCGAGCGCGGCACCGTCTCCGAGGACCTGGCCAAGGCCGAGGCGAAGAAGTGTCCGAGCGGCAAGAAGCTCACCATCGAGCCCTTCGACGACGACCAGCAGTCCCAGACCCGCCTGCGCTCGGGCGGCGCGGACGCGGCCTCCTCCGACTTCCCGGTCGCCGCGTACGCGGTGAAGACCTCCGGCGGCGGCAAGGACTTCCAGATCGTCGGGGACCAGGTCGAGGCGGCTCCGTACGGCATCGCGGTCGGCAAGGGCAACACCCAGCTGCGGGACGCGCTGCAGGCCGCGATGAACGCGGTGATCAAGAGCGGCGAGTACGAGAAGATTCTCGCCAAGTGGGGCGCGCAGGACGGCGCCGTCAAGGAGTCCGTGATCAACGGCGGCAAGTGATCGCGCCCAGCGGGCACTGAGAGGCAACACCCGTGACTTCTGACATCGACAGGACGGCCGGGCCGAAGGGCTCGCCGTCAGCCGGACCGGAGGCCATCAAGGCCATCCCGGTCCGGCACTACGGGCGGTACGTGACCGCCGTCATCGCGATCGCGATCCTCGTCGCGATCATCTACGCGTTCAGCCAGGGCAAGATCAACTGGCACGCGGTACCGGACTACTTCTTCGACCACCGCATCCTCACCGGCGTCTACAAGACCCTCCTGCTGACGGTCCTGTCGATGGTGATCGGCATCGTCGGCGGCATCATCCTCGCCGTCATGCGGCTGTCGAAGAACCCGGTGACCTCGTCGATCGCCTGGTTCTACATCTGGTTCTTCCGCGGCACCCCGGTCCTGGTCCAGCTGTTCCTCTGGTTCAACCTGGGCCTGGTTTTCGAGTACGTCAACCTCGGGCCGATCTACAAGAACTACTGGTCCGACTTCATGACGCCGTTGCTGACGGCGCTGCTCGGCCTCGGTCTCAACGAGGCCGCGTACATGGCGGAGATCTGCCGCGCCGGTCTGCTCGCCGTCGACGAGGGCCAGAGCGAGGCGGCCCACGCGCTGGGCATGAGCTACGGCAAGACGCTGCGCCGGATCGTGATCCCGCAGGCGATGCGCGTGATCGTGCCGCCGACGGGCAACGAGGTCATCAACATGCTGAAGACGACCTCGCTCGTGGCGGCCGTCCAGTATCCGGAGCTGTTCCGCTACGCCCAGGACATCGGCCAGAACTCCGGTGCCCCGGTGGAGATGTACTTCCTCGCCGCGGCCTGGTACCTGATCATGACGTCCGTGCTCAGCGTGGGCCAGTACTACATCGAGCGGTACTACGCGCGCGGTTCGAGCCGCGCCCTGCCGCCGACCCCGTGGCAGAAGGTCAGGGCGCACCTGACGACCTTCTCGAGCAGGAAGGTCACGGCATGACCGACAAGCCGAGCACCACGGACGCCGTCCCCCGCGACGGGTCCACCGCGATGGTCAAGGCCGAGGGCGTGCACAAGAGCTTCGGCCCGCTCGAGGTCCTCAAGGGCATCGACCTGGAGGTGCGCTCAGGCGAGGTGTTCTGCCTCATCGGCCCCTCCGGCTCCGGCAAGTCGACCTTCCTGCGCTGCATCAACCACCTGGAGAAGATCAACGCGGGCCGGCTGTACGTCGACGGGGAGCTGGTCGGCTACCGCCAGCAGGGCGACAAGCTGTACGAGCTGCGGGACCGCGAGGTGGCCCTCAAGCGCCGGGACATCGGCATGGTCTTCCAGCGCTTCAACCTGTTCCCGCACATGACCGCGCTGGAGAACGTCATCGAGGCGCCGGTCCAGGTCAAGAAGCAGAACAAGGCGGAGGCCCGGGAGCGCGCCCGGCAGCTGCTGGACCGGGTGGGCCTGGCCGACAAGGCGGACAGCTACCCCTCGCAGCTCTCCGGCGGCCAGCAGCAGCGTGTCGCGATCGCCCGGGCGCTCGCGATGGACCCGAAGCTGATGCTCTTCGACGAGCCCACCTCGGCCCTCGACCCGGAGCTGGTCGGTGACGTCCTCGACGTCATGCGCGACCTCGCCGAGTCGGGTATGACGATGGTCGTCGTCACCCACGAGATGGGCTTCGCCCGCGAGGTCGGCGACAGCCTCGTCTTCATGGACGGCGGCGTGGTGGTCGAGTCCGGCCACCCCCGCGAGGTCCTGACGAACCCTCAGCACGAACGGACGCAGTCGTTCCTGTCCAAGGTGCTCTGAGGGTCCTTCCGGCGGTACGACGGCTGAGGGGCGGTACGGAACTCCCGTACCGCCCCTTCCCGTTGGCCGGCTACTTCAGGGCCAGCAGCAGCGTGTCCGAGGGGGACGCCCACACCGCGCGGGCCTCGGCGAAGCCCTGCTCGCGCAGCACCCGCGCGTGCCAGGCCGCCGGCGGCATCTCGCCGTCCGCGTGGGCGCCGTAGATCTCGAAGCGGCGGGCCGTGGGGGCGGCGAGGACCGGGTCCTTGGCGGCCAGGGCCCACCACTCGGCCCAGTCGAGGGCGCCGTCGCGCATCGCCCGCTCCATGCGGGCGCGGCTGTGGGTGGCCTCGGTCGCGTTGATCCGGGGCGTGGTGTCGTCGGGCATGTGGTCGGCGTTCATGAACACGCCGCCGTGGCGGACGAGTCCGGCGATCCGGCCGTACAGGACCGTCAAGGGGTCGCTGCGCAGCCAGTGCAGGGCGGTGGCGGTGAGCACCGCGTCGTAGGTGTCGTACGGCAGCCGCTCCGGCCAGCGCGGGTCCTGGAGGTCGGCCTCGACGAGGGTGACGCGGTCGTCGCCCTCGAAGGTGCCGCGGGCGATGGTGAGCAGGGCCGGGTCGAGGTCGACGCCGGTGCTGGTGGCGTTCGGGAAGCGGTCGAGCAGGCGGGCGGTGATGCTGCCGGTGCCGCAGGCCAGGTCGAGGACGCGCGGCTCGCGGCCGACGAAGGCCTCGACCATGTCCAGCATGGTCCTGAAGCGCTCCTCGCGGTCCGGCATGTACCACTCCTGCTGCCGGTCCCAGCTCTGCTGCCAGGCCTGCCAGTCGGTGCCCGTCGTACCGGTTCCGGTCGTGGTGGTCATGGAGTCCCCTTCTCCGTTCAGCCGCGGAACGCCCGCCGCGTAATACCCTGGGAGCGTAGGCAGCCGTTACTTATCCCGCCCATGACCATAGAGCGCCTCGGTAAGGACTACAAGTGGAACTGGCCTATTACTCGGACTACGCCGTACGCCTCGTGAACACCGAGGAGCCGGCCCGGGGCAAGGACTCCCTGACCTCCATCGATGCGGTCCGCGACCTCTTCGGCGCCAACCAGTCGGCGGCCCGGCGGGCCACCGACGCCGACGTCACCCGCTTCCGTTCGGTCCGGGCGCGGCTGCGGTCGGTGTTCGAGGCGGCGGACAAGGGCGACGAGACGCTGGCGGTGGACCTGCTGAACTCCCTGTTGCTGGAGTTCCCGGTGAGCCCGCAGATCTCCGGGCACGACCACCGCGACGACGACGGCCGCCCGCTGTGGCACATGCACCTGGCGGACCACCCCTCCAACGCGACCGCGGGGTACGCGGCGATCGCGGCGATGGGGCTGGCGTTCCATCTCACCGAGTACGGCGTGGACCGGCTGGGCCTGTGCGAGGCGTCGCCGTGCCGCAACGCCTACCTGGACACCTCCACCAACCGCTCCCGGCGCTACTGCTCGGACCGGTGCGCCACCCGGGCGAACGTGGCGGCCTACCGCGCCCGCAAGCGCCTGGAGGCGGACCGGTCGGACAGGACGGGCCTCGCGGCCGACCACGCCCAGCGCACGAGCGCGAACGGCGAGCGCTGAGGGGGCAGCGGGCGGTAGCGGAAGCGCGCCTTGGCCAGCACCAGCTCCTCCGGGACGGTGCCGTAGTCCGTGCTGTCGCCGCCCGCGTAGGCGTTGTCGCCGAGCACCCACCACCCGCCCTCGCGGCGCTCGGCGGCCCGCTTGACGACGAGCAGGTCCTGCTGGAAGGGGTGTCGCAGGACCACCACGTCGCCGGGGCGGATCCTGGCTCCGTACTGGACCACGAGGCGGTCCCCGTGGTGCAGCGTGGGCACCATCGACGGGCCGGTCACCTCGGCCACCCCGAAGGGCAGCAGCGGCCTTCCGCGCTCGATGTCCTGCGACAGCTCCGGCATCCCCGGCACCTCCCCTGTCCGTTCCTCCACCAGTCTCAGTCTGACCCCGGACTTTTGTCCTAAGCCCCGGGGGGCACTCGCCAAATCGCCTTCTCCAAGGAGTAATGTCGCACCTGAGAAGACGATCACGAGGAAGGAACGCTTCATGCTTTCCCGCCTGTTTGCCCCCAAGGTCAAGGTCAGCGCGCACTGCGACCTGCCCTGCGGTGTGTACGACCCGGCCCAGGCCCGCATCGAGGCGGAGTCCGTGAAGGCCGTCCAGGAAAAGATGGCCGGCAACGACGACCCGCACTTCCAGGCGCGTGCCACCGTCATCAAGGAGCAGCGTGCCGAGCTCGCGAAGCACCACGTCTCGGTGCTCTGGAGCGACTACTTCAAGCCCCCGCACTTCGAGAAGTACCCGGAGCTGCACCAGCTGGTCAACGACACCCTGAAGGCCCTGTCGGCCGCCAAGGCGTCCACCGACCCGGCCACCGGCCAGAAGGCCCTCGACTACATCGCCCAGATCGACAAGATCTTCTGGGAGACCAAGAAGGCCTGACCCAGGGCCTGTTCGCCAGGGCCGGCGATCGGTGCACCATCGCAGGCCCACGGGCACCCCGAAGGGGCCCGGCCGGAGATCCGGCCGGGCCCCTTCGCCGTCGCTAGCGGTCGTGGTCGTCCTCGCCCGCCTCCAGCAGGCCCGCCGCCGCGCCCACGATGCGCGGGTCGGGGCTGCCGACGACCTCCTCGTCCTTGTCGGAGTAGTCGAAGCGGGCCAGCACGCTGCGCATCGCCTCGACCCGGGCGCGCTTCTTGTCGTTGCTCTTCACCACGGTCCAGGGCGCGTGTTCGGTGTCCGTCTCCCGGAACATGGCGACCTTCGCCGCGGTGTAGTCGTCCCAGCGGTCCAGGGACGCCAGGTCCATGGGGCTGAGCTTCCACTGCCGTACGGGGTCGACCTGACGGATCGTGAAGCGGGTGCGCTGCTCGCTCTGCGAGACGGAGAACCAGAACTTCACCAGGTCGATGCCGTCGTCCACCAGCATCCGCTCGAACAAGGGGGCCTGGCGCATGAAGCGCCGGTAGTCGTCGTCCGAGCAGAAGCCCATCACCCGTTCCACACCGGCCCGGTTGTACCAGGACCGGTCGAAGAGGACGATCTCCCCGGCCGTGGGCAGGTGTTCGACGTAGCGCTGGAAGTACCACTGGCCGCTCTCGCGCTCCGTGGGCTTCTCCAGTGCCACCACCCTCGCCCCACGCGGGTTGAGATGCTCGGTGAACCGTTTGATCGTGCCGCCCTTGCCGGCCGCGTCCCGTCCCTCGAAGACGATGACGAGCCGGCGGCCGGTCTCCTTGACCCAGCTCTGCAGCTTCAGCAGTTCGATCTGCTGCAGCCGCTTGTGCCACTCGTACTCCTTGCGCTCCATGCGCTGTGCGTACGGGTAGTTCTCCCGCCAGGTGTCGATGGGCGAGCCGTCCGGGCGGATCAGCACGGGGTCGTCGGGGTCGGTGTAGTCGACCTTCAGGTCGGCCTGTTCGGCCAGCAGGGGCGGGGTGGTCATCCGGTCCTCCTCGGCGTCCGGTGGTGTTCTCGGCGGCTCAGTGGAACTGCGGCACGATCAGATAGATGCCGTAGACCACCACGGCCGCGCAGGCGAGGAAGCACAGCCCGGCCTGGGCCATGCCGACGGCCGACGTGCCGCCGCCCTCCTCGCGGGCGCCCTCGTGGCGGGCGAGGCCGAGCACACCGAGGGCGAAGACGACGACCACGGCGACGGTGACACCGATGCTCACCCCGGTCACCTTGCCGAGCGCGTTCCAGTCCAGGTCCATCGAAGCTCTCCCTGCCTCAGGCGGCCGTGCCGACGGTGGCCGGCGGCTCGGTGCGGATGGCCACCTCGTGGTGGTCGTTGACGTTGTTCGCGTGCACCGGGTTGCGGCGCGAGAGCAGGACGATCCCGCCGGCGAGCGCGGCACCGACCAGCGCGACGACGACCGTGCCGAAGTTGCCGCCGTGCTTGACGGCGCTCGCCGAGAGACCGCCGACGAGGGCGGCGGCAGGCAGCGTGATCAGCCATGCGGCCACCATGCGGCCGGCGACGCCCCAACGCACCTCCGCCAGCCGCCTGCCCAGACCGGCGCCGAGGATGCTGCCGGAGGCCACCTGCGTGGTGGACAGGGCGAAGCCGAGGTGGGCGGAGGTGAGGATGACGGTCGTGGAGGCCGTCTCGGCGGCGAAGCCCTGCGGGGACTGGATCTCCGTCAGGCCCTTGCCCATGGTGCGGATGATCCGCCAGCCGCCGATGTAGGTGCCGAGGCCGATGGCGAGACCGGCCGAGGCGATCACCCACACCGGCGGGCCGGCGTCGTGGCCGAGGGCGCCGGCGGAGATCAGGGTCAGGGTGATGACGCCCATCGTCTTCTGCGCGTCGTTGGTGCCGTGCGCGAGGGAGACGAGGGAGGCGGAGGCGATCTGGCCGAGCCGGAAGCCCTTGGTCACGGAGTCCTTGCGGCCGCGGGCGGTGAGCTTGTAGGCGAGGTAGGTGGCGATCAGGGCGGCGACGCCCGCCACGACCGGCGAGGCGACGGCCGGGATGAGGATCTTCTCGACAACCTTGTCGAAGTGCACGCCGTGGGAGCCGGCGCCGACCCACACGGCCCCGATCAGCCCGCCGAACAGGGCGTGCGAGGAGCTGGAGGGCAACCCCACCAGCCAGGTCAGCAGGTTCCACAGGATCGCCCCGACCAGCCCCGCGAAGATCATCCCGGGACTGACGAGGCTGTCGTCGACGATGCCGCCGGAGATCGTCTTGGCGACCTCCGTGGACAGGAAGGCTCCCACGATGTTGAGGACCCCGCTCACCAGCACCGCCACTTTCGGCTTGAGCGCGCCGGTCGCGATGGAGGTGGCCATCGCGTTCGCGGTGTCGTGGAATCCGTTGGTGAAGTCGAAGGCCAGGGCCGTGACGATGACGACCGCCACGAGGAACGTGATGTGGTCCATGTCTCCATGGGAGCAAGGGCTTTCGTACAGCAGACGAACTCAAGGCAAAGCGCGCTCCAGGTACAGGCGCCCGACCGGTGAGGATCGTGCGATGCTGACGTGGTGAACCGTGAGGACCTGGTACGTCTGCGCAAGGCCCGCGACCGCATGGACCGCGAGTACGCCGAACCCCTCGACGTGCCCGCCCTCGCCCGCACCGCCCTGATGTCGCCCGGCCACTTCCAGCGGCTGTTCCGCGAGGCCTACGGCGAGACCCCCTACAGCTACCTCATGACCCGCCGGGTCGAACGCGCCAAGACCCTGCTGCGCCGGGGCGACCTCACGGTCACGGAGGTCTGCTTCGCGGTCGGCTGCACCTCCCTCGGCTCCTTCAGCTCCCGTTTCACGGAGCTGGTGGGCGAGTCGCCGAGCGCCTACCGGGCCCGCTCGCACGAGGAGAGCGCGGAGATCCCACCGTGTGTCGCACGCGTGTACACCCGCCCGACCAGGACATATGGGCCGTACTGACCTTAGGTTGGAAGCATGGACCTCAAACTCAACACCTGTTTCATCGCGGTCGACGATCACGACAAGGCGATGGAGTTCTACTGCGACGTCCTGGGCCTGGAGGTCCGCAACGACGTCAAGTACGAGGGCATGCGCTGGGTGACCGTCGGGTCGCCGCTGCAGCCGGACGTGTCGATCGTGCTGGAGCCGCCGGCGGCGAACCCCGACCTCTCCCCCGCCGACCGGGACGCGATGGAGCAGCTGCTGGCCAAGGGCGTGCTGCGCGGGGTCAACTTCACCACCGAGGACTGCGACGCGCTCTTCGCCCGTGTCCAGGAATCCGGTGCCGAGGTGATCCAGGAACCGATGGACATGCCGTACGGGGTGCGCGACTGCGCGTTCCGGGACCCGGCGGGCAATATGCTGCGGTTCATGGAGCGCAAGGGGTGAGCGGACGGGTCCGGTGGACGTACGCCTTCATCGACCGCCCGGCCGGGGCCTTCGCCCCCGCATGCGCCTTCTGGACGGCCGTCACGGGTACACGGCTGTCGGAACTCCGGGGTGACGACAAGGAGTTCACCACCCTCCTGCCCGACGGGGCCGACCCCTGCGTGAAGGCGCAGGCGGTCGCCTCGGGGCCGGGCGGCGCCCATCTGGACTTCCCCGTGGAGGATGTACGGGACTTCATGGGCGCGGCGCTGCGGCTGGGGGCGGAGTTGGTCGCCGATCACGGCACCTGGTCCGTACTGCGCTCGCCCGCCGGGCAGTTGTTCTGCACCATGCCCTGGAGCGGTGAGTCGATCCGTCCGCCGGTCGTGCGCGGCAGCCGCCTCGATCAGGTGTGCGTGGACCTCGCGCCGTCCGCGTACGACGCCGAAGTCGCCTTCTGGAGCGCCCTGTTGGCGGACTGGGAGTCCGTACCCGGCTCACGCCCCGAGTTCCACGTGGTCAAGCCGCCGCCCGGCCTGCCGGTCCGGATCCTCCTCCAGCGGCTCGGCGAGGAACGCCCGACCACCGCCCACCTGGACCTGGCCTGCGCCGACATCGATGCGGCGCGCGCCGAACACGAGCGTCTGGGCGCGGCGTTCGTCGCGCACGGCTCCGGCTGGACGGTGATGCGCGACCCGGCGGGCGGGGTGTACTGCCTGACGGGCCGCGATCCGGAGACGGGCGGACTGCCGGCCGTGTCCTAGCGCGTGCGGATGAAGCACAGGACGGCCGCGTGGCCCTCGGCGTCGGGTGTGGGGGTCGGGCACTGGCTGCGCCATCCCTCCGGAAGCGACGGTGTCGGGCTGCTCCGCTCCCACCCCGCCGACGGCGCGGGTTCCTCGGACTCCCGCAGCCACAGCGTGAGGCCGCCCCCGACGACGACCGCGCCCAGCCACAACGCCACGGCCCAGCGCCACACTCTCCGCCGTGCTAAGCCGCTCACGTCCACGGCTCCACGGCCACCACGGCGTCCACCGGGAGCGGTCCGTACACGTGCGGGAACTCCTCGCCGCCGGGCTCGGGGGCCTCGTACGTCACGGGTATGCCGAGCCGCTCCGGGTCCACGACCAGGACCACCAGGTCGTCCAGACCGTCGTAGAAGCGGGCGGTGCCCGGGAGTTGGGCGCGCGTGGAGAAGTGGATGAAGCCCTCCTCCTGAAGGGTCCGGCCGCGCGTCGAGATCTCGTACGTGCCCTTGGCGCGGGCGGCTTCCCACAGGGAGCGTTCGGTGAGGTGCAGGATGTGGTCGGTCATGGGGATCACGCTACGGCCTCAGCCGTGCGGCCCGCCCCTGCAGATAACGCTGCTCGGGAAGGCTCAGGGTGGCCGCGGCGGCCGATTCGTAGGCGGCCCGGGCCCCGTCGTACGCGCCGGCCCGCTCCAGGAGGTGCCCGCGCACGGCGTCCAGGCGGTGGCCCAACCCCGGCTCCAGCAGGGCGAGTTCCGCGAGGCCCGCCTCGGGCCCGTCGACCATCGCGAGGGCGACGGCGCGGTTGAGGCGTTCGACGGGGCCCGGAACCTGGCGGACCAGCACCTCGTACAGCCCGAGGATCTCCCGCCAGTCGGTGGCCCGCGCGGACGGCGCCTCGTCGTGCACGGCGGCGATGGCGGCCCGGAGCTCGTAGGGGCCCGCCGGTCCCCGGGAAAGCGCCCGCGTCACCAGCGCCACGCCCTCCTCGATCGCCGCCTTGTCCCAGCGGTCGCGGTCCTGCTCGTCGAGCGGGATCAGCTCGCCGTGCGGTCCGGTACGGGCGTCGCGGCGGGCGTCGGTGAGCAGCATCAGCGCCAGCAGGCCGGCCACCTCGCCGTCGTCGGGCAGGAGCCGGTGGACGGTGCGGGTCAGCCGGATCGCCTCGCCGGCCAGGTCTCGGCGCTGCAGGCTGGTGCCGGACGTGGCGGTGTAGCCCTCGTTGAAGATCAGGTACAGGGTGTGCAGCACGGCGGGCAGCCGCTTCGCCCAGTTCTCCGGCCGCCCGAACCGCACGCCCCGCACCTTCTGCTTGGCCCGGCTGATCCGCTGGGCCATGGTCGCCTCCGGCACGAGATACGCGCGGGCGATCTCCGCCGTCGTGAGGCCGCCGACCGCGCGCAGGGTGAGCGCGATCTGGGCGGGCGGGGTCAGGTCCGGGTGGCAGCACAGGAAGAGCAGGCTGAGGGTGTCGTCCTCTCGGGGCGCGCGGTCCGGGCCGGTCGCCAGGGGCGCGGTCAGCGCCGCCGCCCGTTCCTCCCGTGCCCGCCGCGCCTCCTCCGAGCGCAGGGCGTCCGTCAGCCGCCGCGATGCCACCTTGATGAGCCAGCCGCGCGGGTTGTCCGGAATCCCCGCCGAAGGCCACTGCCCGGCCGCGGCGAGCAGCGCCTCCTGTACGGCGTCCTCGGCGGCGGCGAAGTGGCCGTACCGTCTGACCAGCGCGCCGAGGACCTGCGGCGCGTGCAGCCGCAGCAGGTCCTCGGTCTCGGCGGTGGGACGCACGGCGGCTCAGACGTCCGCGGAACCGCTGTCGATGGGCCGGATCACCACGGGGTACCTGCGGGCCCCGGCGGGCTGGGGGCACTCGAGGACGCGCTCGGCGATCTCGGTGACCCGCTCCAGGCTCGCGCAGTCGAGGACCCAGTAGCCGGCCAGCAGCTCCTTGGTCTCGCCGTAGGGCCCGTCCGTGATCACCGGCTTCCCGTCGTCGCCCGGGCCGACCAGCCGGGTCCTCGCCGGCTCGACCAGACCCTGTCCGTCGATCAGCTCGCCGGTCTCGGCGAGGTCGTCGTTGAGGGCGCCCATGAAGGCGTACATCGCCTGGACGTCCTCCTGGCTCCAGGCCGGGGAGGTGGCGTTGGCCTTGCCGCGCATGCCCTCGTAGTCCGCCTGCGTGCACTGCACCATGACCAGGTACTTCATGACTTGGCTCCTTCGGCTCGGGCCGCCCGTGGGGGGCGGCTCTCACGGGGGACGTCGGAGCCGGGCCGGACTTCTCGACACGGGGCCGGATGATTTTTTACGGGTTTCCCTGTCCGGTCGGTGCATAGCCTGTACGCGGTCTTCAGGACTCCTCTGCAGGCGGCCGCTCCCGCTCCCCGTCCCGCTCGCCGCTCCGGGGAACGTACGCCTCGCACTCGGCATTGCGGCACGGGCCCGGTCCCCAGACCGGGACCCAGGCGCCGAGTGTCTTGTGGCGCCTGACCACCGTCTCCACAGGCTGCCCGCACCGGGGACAGACGTGTTCCGAGCCGTCCATGCCCTCAGATTAGGCCGCTCACCGCTTGCGCGCGCAGGTACGGACCCGGGCGGACCGGTGTTCGTGCCCGGGCTCAGGCGGGACGGGGTTCGCGCCACATCGGCCACATGTGGGGGCCGTCGGGGAGGGCGAGGGGTTCGCCTGCGGGTTCGAAGCCGAGGCGTTCGTACAGGGCACGGCTGCGGTCGCTGCTGGCCTCCAGGTAGGCGGGCAGGCCCTCGCGGTCGCAGCGGTCGAGGACGTGCTGGATCAGGGCCGAGCCGAGGCCCTCGCCCTGCCGCTTCGGGGTGACGCCGATCATCCACAGATATTCGTGGGCGCGGCCCGTGGGGTGGATGTCCTGGGTGAGCCGGCCGATCAGCTCGACGCGCTGGTTGTCCGGGTCGACGGCGGCACGGAGTTGGGCGGGGCCGTCCTCGTCGGAGTCGTCGGCGTGCGGATCGGCGGGCATCGACAGCCAGAGCGCGCAGGCGGCGGCGTCCTCGGTGAGGTCGACGCGGCCCTCGGCGAGGACCAGATCGGTGAAGGCGGCCATCAGCCCGGGGTGCCGCGCACGGCGGTGCTCCGCGCCGGGGAAGACCCAGTTGCTGACCGGATCGTCCTGGAACGCCTCGTCCAGCAGCCGTACGACCGTCTCACGATCGTCCGCGCCCGCCGCCCGGATCACCACACCCATGTGCCGTCCCCTCGCCTCAACCGACCTCGAACGTACGGGGGTTGAGCCTATCCGGAACGTACGAAGCGGCGGGGCCCGCACACCGTGGGGATGTGCGGGACCCGCCTCCGCCGGAGCCTCGGCGGCCGCGCGGGGTCAGGAGCCGCGCGGTCGCCCCGGTGGGCTCCGGGGCCTGGGTGGGCGCCGGGTTCAGCTGCTGCGCCGGGTCACGAACTCCGCCAGCGCGAGCAGTCCGCCCGCCGCGTCCGGATCGGGGATCGCGCGGGACAGTTCCTGCACCGCGCGGGCCATCCGGTCGGCCGCCTGGACCTGCGCCCAGTCCCGGCCACCGGCCCGCTCGACGGCGAGCACGGTCCGCTCCAGGTCCTCCTTCTCGTACGGCGCCTCGTACAGCCCGGCCAGTTCGGCCGCCGCCGGGGTGCCCGCGGTGAGCGCGGCGACCACCGGGAGGGACTTCTTGCGGGCGGCGAGATCGGCGCCGGCCGGCTTGCCGGTACGGCTCGGGTCGCCCCATATGCCGATCACGTCGTCGATGAGCTGGAAGGCGAGCCCGGCCTGCCGGCCGAACGCGTCCATCGCCTCGACGTCCTCCTGTGCCGCCCCGGCGTACAGCGCGCCCAGTGCGCAGGCGCACCCCAGCAGCGCGCCCGTCTTGGCCTCGGCCATGGTCAGCACCTCCTCCAGGGTGACCTCGCCGGGGTGGCGCCGCTCCATCGCCGTGTCCGCGTGCTGCCCGGCGCACAGCTGAACGACACAGGCCGCGAGCCGGGCCGCGGCCGCCCCGGATGCCGGGTGCGGGTCCTCGGCGAGCAGCCCGAGGGCCAGCGCCTGCAGGGCGTCACCGGCGAGGATCGCGTCGGCGTCGCCGAACACGGTCCAGGCGGTGGGCCGGTGACGGCGGGTGGTGTCGCGGTCCATCACGTCGTCGTGCAGCAGCGTGAAGTTGTGCACCAGTTCCACCGCCGCGGCCGCCCGCACCGCCGCCGTGTCCGACCCCCCTCCGCCGAGCGCGGCGGCCGCCGTGAGCACGAGGGCGGGGCGTATCGCCTTGCCCGCGTTGCCCGCCGCCGGTGTCCCGTCGGCGTGCTCCCAGCCGAAGTGGTAGAGCGCGATCCGCCGCAGGGAGCCCGGCAGGGAGTCGACGGCGCCGCGCAGGGCGGGGTCGACGGCCGCCCGGGCGCGCTCCAGGATCGCCGTCGCCTCGGCCCCGTCGAACCCTCCCCCGCCCTCGCGGCCCTCCCTCCGCCGGGCGGGGTGCCGCCTCGCCTTCGTCAGGAACTCGGCCATGGGGTCCCCCTCGGTCAGTCCGCGGACGGTGGCGCTTCCGCTCGGGCCGGTCGCGTACGACCGGGATCTACCCCGGCCGGGCTGCGGGGACACGGCTCCCGGGTGGAGAAACGTCACCTCCAGCGGCCGATCTCGATGTTCTCCAGGACCCCGAGCGCGTCCGGCACCAGGACCGCGGCCGAGTAGTACGCCGTGACGAGGTACTTGATGATCGCCTGTTCGTTGATGCCCATGAACCGGACGGACAGGCTCGGCTCGATCTCGTCCGGGATGCCCGCCTGCTGCAGCCCGATCACGCCCTGCTCGGCCTCGCCGGTGCGCATGGCGATGATCGAGGACGTACGGGCCTCGGTGACCGGGATCTTGTTGCAGGGGTAGATCGGCACGCCCCGCCAGGTCGGGATGCGGTTGCCGGCCACCTCGATGGTCTCGGGGACGAGCCCGCGCTTGTTCAGCTCGCGGCCGATCGCGGAGATCGCGCGCGGGTGGGCGAGCAGCAGCTTGGTGCCGCGCCGCCGGCTGAGCAGCTCGTCCAGGTCGTCGGGGCTGGGCACACCGTCGTGCGGCTGGAGCCGCTGGTCGTACTCGCAGTTGTGCAGCAGGCCGAACTCGCGGTTGTTGATCAGCTCGTGCTCCTGGCGCTCCTTCAACGCCTCGACGGTGAGCCGCAGTTGCTGCTCGGTCTGGTTCATCGGCTGGTTGTAGAGGTCGGCGACGCGCGAGTGGATGCGCAGCACGGTCTGGGCGATGCTCAGTTCGTACTCGCGGGGCCTCGCCTCGTAGTCGACGAAGGTGTGCGGGATGTCCGGTTCGCCGCTGTGGCCGGCGGCGAGGTCGACGGCCTTCTCGCCGTACTTGTTGGTGTGCTGCTCGGGGATCGAGCGCACGTGCTGGAGGTGCTCGCGCAGGGAGTCGGAGCGCTCCGCGACCTGTTCGACGTCCTGCCGGGAGAGGGTCAGCACCGTGCACGCGGTGGCCGTGCGGACCGTGCACTCCCAGATGGCGTCCGGGCTGAGCAGTGCCGCGTCGCCGAAGTAGGCGCCGTCGGCGAGCACACCGAGGACCGCGTCGTCGCCGTAGGGGCCCGTGCCCACCTTCTCCACCCTGCCGTGCGCCAGCAGATGGACCTCGTCGGCCGCGCCGCCGAAGGAGGCGATCACCGAGCCCGGCGCGAACTCCTGCTGCCGGCAGCGCTGGGCCAGCTCCGAGAGGACCTCGTCGTCCTCGTAGTCACGCAGCGCGGGCAGTTCGCCCAGCTCCGCCGGGATGACCTCCACCCGGTCGCCGGTCTTCACGAACGTGATGCGGCCGTCCCCCACCGCGTACGTCAGGCGCCGGTTCACCCGGTACGTGCCGCCCTGGACGTTGACCCAGGGGAGCATGCGCAGCAGCCAGCGGGAGCTGATCTCCTGCATCTGGGGCGCGGACTTGGTCGTGGTGGCCAGGTTCCGCGCGGCGGCCGTGGCGAGACTCTGCTGCGGCTTGCCCTGTTCCGAACGGACCTCTTCGCCTACCGACATATGAGAATTGCCCTCCCGGTCATGCGGCGGCACGGTCGGAGCCGCCGCATTGCGATCTGCACGGCCAGCCTTCCATCACGGAGTGTGGCGGTGCTATTACACGAAAGAGCGGGGTTGGATCTTCGGATCGGTGGGCACAAAGGAGGCTTTCGTCAGCAGCCCGCCCGGCGCGCGGAATGGCCGGATTCGTTCGGCGGCGACGAGCACGATGCGTAATCACGCACTCACTTTAGGTAAGAGGCCCTGGCACAGGCGGTCGCGTCGGGCGGTCGTCGGCACGGCACGTACGAAGGAGGCGGTCATGGCCTCACCCATGTCCGCGGGCGCTTTTCGGGCGGGGCTCCTGGCGGAGGGCCTCACCGTCGTCGAGGTCGACGACTGGGAACATCACAACCGCAATCACAAGGGTCCGTGGGGCCCGGTGCACGGGGTGGTGATCCACCACACGGCCACCAGCGGCAGCGAGCGCACGGTCGAGCTGTGCCGCGACGGCTACGCCGGCCTGCCCGGCCCCCTCTGCCACGGGGTCATCACCAAGGACGGCACGGTCCACCTCGTCGGTTACGGCCGCGCCAACCACGCGGGACTGGGCGACGACGACGTGCTGCGCGCGGTGATCGCCGAGAAGGCGCTGCCGCCCGACAACGAGGCGAACACCGACGGCAACCGCCACTTCTACGGCTTCGAGTGCGAGAACCTCGGCGACGGGCACGATCCCTGGCCCCGGGCCCAGCTGGAGGCCGTGGAGAAGGCGGCGGCAGCGGTGTGCCGGCACCACGGCTGGACGGAACGCTCGGTGATCGGCCACCTGGAGTGGCAGCCGGGCAAGGTGGACCCGCGCGGCTTCACGATGGCGTGGCTGCGCGAGCGCATCCGGGACCGCCTGAAGTGACGCACCGGGTCACAATGGAGCCGTGACCGGCCTCGACACCCTGCGACCACGCCTCCCCTCCCCCCTGCAGGAACTGTCGGACCCCCGTTTCGACCGCCGTGGCCTGCGTCTTCTCCTCAAGCGGGACGACCTGATCCACCCGGAGCTGATCGGCAACAAGTGGCGCAAGCTCGTGCCGAACATCGAGGCCTGCGGCGGACGGCCGCTCGTCACCTTCGGCGGGGCCTACTCCAACCACCTGCGGGCCACGGCGGCGGCCGGGCGGCTCCTCGGGCTGCCCACCGTCGGCGTGGTCCGCGGGCAGGAACTGGCCACCCGTCCCCTCAACGCCTCGCTCGCCCGGTGCGCGGCCGACGGCATGCGGCTGCACTTCGTCGACCGGTCGACGTACCGCCGCAAGACCGAACCGGACGTCCTCGCGCGCGTGCTGCGCGCGGCGGGCGCGGAGGACGCGTACGTGGTCCCGGAGGGCGGCAGCAACGCGGAGGCGGTGCGCGGCTGCCGGGCCCTGGGCGAGGAGCTGCGCGGGCAGGCGGACGTGGTCGCCCTGGCCTGCGGCACCGGCGGCACCCTGGCGGGCCTGGCCGCAGGCCTGTCCCCCACCCAACGCGCCCTCGGCATACCCGTCCTCAAAGGCGGCTTCCTCACCGCCGGCATAAGAGCCCTCCAGCAGCGGTCCTTCGGCGGCCCCCGCGGCGACTGGACCCTGGACGAACGCTTCCACTTCGGCGGCTACGCGCGCGTGCCCACCGAACTCGACGCCTTCGCCGAGGACTTCGAGGAACGACACGACGTGGCGGTGGAGCGCCTGTATGTCGCCAAGTTGCTCCATGGACTTGTCGTCCTGGCGGAGGAGGGGGCGTTCCCGCGCGGGACGACGATCGCGGCCGTGATCACCGGGCGGCCCCTCCCGTAGCGTCCGTCTACGCCGTCTCCCGATAGGCCGCCGCCTCCTCCAGGTCCAGGCGCCGCAGCAGTGTGCGCAGCATCTCGTCGTCGATGTAGCGGCCGTCGCGCAGCCGTACGAACATCGCGCGCTCGGCACCGATCATCTCCCGCGACAGGCGGCGGTAGGTGTCGTCGACGGACTCGCCGGTGACCGGGTTGGTCTGGCCCAGGCGCTCCCAGACGGCGTTGCGGCGGCGCTCCAGGACCTGGCGGAGGCGGTCGGCGAGGGGCGGCGGGAGGGTGTTGCGCTCGTCGGTGAGCAGTTCGTCCAGGCGCTGCTCGGCGACCCGGGAGGCCTGCGCCTGCGCGTTGGCCTCGGCGAGGGTCTCGGCCTGCGCGTCCTTGGCGGGGAACCGCACCAGGCGGATCAGCGGGGCCAGGGTGAGGCCCTGCACCACCAGGGTCCCGATGACCGTCGTGAAGGTCAGGAAGAGGATCAGGTTGCGCTGCGGGAAGGGGCCGCCGTCGTGCACGGTGAGCGGGATCGAGAAGGCGATGGCCAGTGAGACGACACCGCGCATCGCGGCCCACGAGGTGACGATCGGGCCTCTCCAGGTGGGGTTGTCCTCGCGTTCCCTGATCCGCGAGGACAGCATGCGCGGCACGAAGGTCCCCGGATACACCCAGACGAACCGGGCCAGGACGACCACCAGGAAGACGGCGAGCGCGTACCAGGCGGCGTCGACGCCCCGGTAGTCCCCGAGGCCCTTGAGCACGACCGGCAGCTGCAGCCCGATGAGCGCGAAGACCGCCGACTCGAGCACGAACGCGACCATCTTCCACACCGCCTCCTCCTGGAGCCGGGTGGCGAAGTCGACCTCCCACGCGCGGTGCCCGATGTAGAGGGCGACGACCACGACCGCGAGCACACCGGAGGCGTGCACCGCCTCGGCGACGGCGTAGGCGACGAAGGGGATCAGCAGCGACATGGTGTTCTGCAGCAGCGCCTCCTTCACATGCGTGCGCAGCCAGTGGATCGGTGCCATCAGCACCAGTCCGACCACCACACCGCCGACCGCGGCCAGCAGGAACTCGCCGATGCCGCCGATCCAGGACGCGCCCTCGCCGACGGCGGCCGCGACGGCCACCCGGTAGGCGGTGATCGCGGTCGCGTCGTTCAGCAGGGACTCGCCCTGCAGGATCGTGGTGATCCGGGAGGGCAGCCCGACCCGCCGGGCGACCGCGGCCGCCGCGACCGCGTCCGTCGGCGCCACGACCGCCCCCAGCACCAGCGCCGCGGGCAGCGGCAGCCCCGGTACGACGAGATAGGTGACCCAGCCGACGACGAACGTGGCGAACAGCACGTACCCCACCGACAGCAGCGCCACCGGCCGCACGTTCTTCCGCAGGTCGAGGTACGAGCTCTCGACCGCCTCCTTGTGCAGCAGCGGCGGCAGCACCAGCGGGAGCACGATGTCCGGATCGAGCGTGTAGTCGGGCACCCCCGGCACGTACGACACCACCAGCCCCACCGCCACCAGCCACAGCGGCGCCGGCACCGGAGTGCGGCGCGCGGCCGCGGCGACCGCGGTGCTGCCCGCCACCAGCAACAGCAGTGGCATCACGTCCATCGTCCTCGCCCACCCTCGTTTTTCCGCGCGGCCCTCCGCGCGGGCGTCGTAATCTGGCAATCATGAAACAGTGCACGCACGCCGAAGCGCTGCCGCTCCCGGAACCCGGTCCGCTCAGCGAGACGTGCCTGGAGTGTCTGCGCGACGGCACGCACCCGGTGCAGCTGCGGCTGTGCCTCACCTGCGGCCACGTCGGCTGCTGCGACTCGTCGCCGAACCGGCACGCGACGGAGCACCACAAGGACTCCGGCCACCCGATCATGCGCACGTTCGAGCCCGGCGAGAACTGGCGTTGGTGCTTCGTCGACCACGTACTTGTGTGACCCTGGACGCCAGGGTTCCAGGACGGTTCGACCGTCTGACGTCTGGGTACGTCAACCCGGCGCGCCTTCTTCCCATTGGGAGCCGCAGACCCCTAGACACGGAGCGTGTCCACAGTTTTACTGTGAGTGACGGCAAGAGGTCGGGGTCCTGGGGACAGGAAAGTTGAGAGCGCGATAGCGTCACCGCTGAACCACACGTCGCGTTACCCCGGGGGGCGACCCTCGGCCCCGTAAAGCTTGTACCACCATGGAGGTGAGGGTGTCCCAGATCGCAGGCGAGCCCGCGACCCAGGACTTCGTGGAAGTCCGGCTGCCGGCCGCGGGTGCCTACCTGTCGGTGCTGCGTACGGCCACAGCCGGCCTCGCGGCCCGTTTGGACTTCACCCTCGACGAGATCGAGGACCTGCGCATCGCGGTCGACGAGGCCTGCGCGATCCTGCTGCAGCAGGCCGTGCCCGGCTCGGTGCTCAGCTGTGTCTTCCGGCTCGTCGACGACTCCCTCGAGGTCACCGTCTCGGCCCCGACCACGGACGGTCACGCCCCCTCGCGGGACACCTTCGCCTGGACCGTGCTGTCCGCTCTCGCGGGCAAGGTCTCCTCCGCCGTGGACGAGGACAAAACCGTTTCGATCAGCCTCTACAAACAGCGCGGCGCGGGACCCGGGCCGGCGTGAGGACAGGGGACGGGCCGGTGCGTGACGAAGAGCGCGGCACACGGGAGCTGCCGGCCGAGGGCACAGGCGGGTCCCGTCACACGGGGGAGCCCGTCGGCGACAGGGCCGGCATCGAGGTCACGGCGGGCATGGCCGGCATCCCCGAGCAGGCCCGGCCGCATCCGGAGGAGGACGCCGGCCCAGTGGCGGCGACCGGCTTCCTGGACGACGGCGGCCGGCGGGATCGGGAAGGCGCCGCGCCTGGCACCCCTGCGGACGGGCCGAACGGGATCACCCCGGCCCCGCCGCAGGCGAGGGCTGGGCGAAGGACAACGGGCGGGACGATGAGCGAGCACGAGCGAGACGAGCAGCAGGACGCGCAGAGCGTGCAGCAGGCCACGCAGCACGACGCACAGGACCGCAGCGGAGCGCGCGCGATGTTCGTCGAACTGCGTGGGCTGAAGGACGGCAGCCCGGAGTACGCGGAGCTGCGCAACAAACTGGTCCGTATGCACCTGCCGCTGGTCGAGCACCTCGCGCGCCGCTTCCGCAACCGCGGCGAGCCGCTGGACGACCTCACCCAGGTCGCCACCATCGGCCTGATCAAGTCCGTCGACCGCTTCGACCCGGACCGCGGGGTGGAGTTCTCGACCTACGCGACCCCGACGGTCGTCGGCGAGATCAAGCGCCACTTCCGCGACAAGGGCTGGGCGGTGCGGGTGCCACGGCGCCTGCAGGAGCTGCGCCTCGCGCTCACCACGGCCACCGCGGAGCTGTCCCAGCAGCACGGCCGCTCCCCGACCGTGCACGAGCTCGCCGAGAAGCTGGCGATCTCGGAGGAGGAGGTCCTGGAGGGCCTGGAGTCGGCCAACGCCTACTCGACGCTGTCCCTGGACGTCCCCGACACCGACGACGAGTCCCCGGCGGTCGCGGACACCCTGGGCGCCGAGGACGAGGCGCTGGAGGGCGTCGAGTACCGCGAGTCGCTCAAGCCGCTGCTGGAGGACCTGCCGCCGAGGGAGAAACGGATCCTGCTGCTGCGCTTCTTCGGGAACATGACCCAGTCGCAGATCGCGCAGGAGGTCGGCATCTCCCAGATGCACGTCTCCCGGCTGCTGGCCCGCACCCTGGCCCAGCTGCGGGAGAAGCTGCTGGTGGAGGAGTAGCCCTACGGCACTACTGCTTGCCGTCCTGGGCGCGGCCCGGACCCTTGATCCCGAGGGCCTGGGTCGTCACGGGGTTGACCAGCAGCACCAGGGCGGTGACGGCGATGACCGCCAGCGCGATCCCGGCGGGGATCGCCACGCTGTCGGCCTGCAGCAGGTTGTAGGCCACCGGCAGCGCCATGACCTGGGTGATCACGGCCGGCCCCCGGCTCCAGCTCCTGCGCGCCAGCAGTCCGCCCGCGGCCAGCAGGGGCAGCAGCGCCAGGACGAGCAGGGTGACGCCGCCGGTGACGGCGGAGCCCCGGTCGTCCGGGGAGCCCACGAGGCCCTCCACGAGCATCCAGACGCCCCCGACGGTCAGTGCGAGCCCTTCCAGCCCGGCGAGCGCGGCGGCGTACGTCAGGCGCCGCGGGCGGGGGCCGGTGTCTTCCTCGGTGGCGGGGGTCTTCTCACTGGTCACCCCTGAAGGGTAGCCCTGGGGAGGCCGGTCGGCGCGGGGGCGGGCCCGGGGGACGCAGGCCCTCTCGGCGGGGTTGAGCCGGCCCCGGGTGGCGAGACTCACGCCCCTCCTCTTACCTGATCCCTACCTCGCGCTGTGCCCGGTACCAGGCAGTAGGTACGCTGCAACTCATGCGTGCACTCCTCGTGGTCAACCCGGCGGCAACCACCACCAGCGCACGCAGACGCGACGTGTTGATCCACGCGCTGGCGAGCGAGATGAAGCTCGAGGCGGTCACCACCGAGTACCGCGGCCACGCACGCGACCTGGCCCGGCAGGCGGCCGACAGCGACGACATCGACCTCGTGGTGGCCCTCGGCGGCGACGGCACGGTCAACGAGGTCGTCAACGGTCTGTTGCACGCCGGCCCCAATCCGGACGGCCTGCCCCGCCTCGCCGTGGTCCCGGGCGGCTCCACCAATGTCTTCGCCCGCGCCCTGGGCCTGCCCAACGACGCCGTCGAGGCGACGGGCGCCGTGCTGGACGCCCTGCACCAGGGCAGCGAGCGCGCGGTCGGCATGGGGCTGGCCACGGGGACGCCGGGGACCGAGGACGAGTCGGTGCCCGCGCGCTGGTTCACCTTCTGCGCGGGGCTCGGTTTCGACGCCGGCGTGGTCGGGCGAGTGGAGCAGCAGCGCGAACTGGGTAAGAAGTCCACACACGCCCTTTACCTGCGCCAGGTCGCCCGTCAGTTCCTGCAGGAGCCCCACCGGCGGCACGGCACCATCACGCTGGAGCGGCCCGGCGAGGAACCGGTGACCGATCTGGTGATGTCCATAATCTGCAACACGTCGCCCTGGACGTATCTGGGCAATCGTCCGGTGTACGCGTCGCCTAAGGCTTCGTTCGATACCGGGCTCGACGTACTCGGCGTCAGCCGCATGTCCACGGTCACGGCTGCCCGGTATGCCACGCAGTTGCTCACTTCGTCCCCCGAGCGGGGACCCCATGGAAAGCACGTCGTGTCCCTGCACGACCTGGACGGGTTCACCTTGCATTCGAAGGCGCCTCTCCCCCTTCAGATGGACGGCGACCACCTCGGACTGCGTACGAGCGTGACGTTCACAGGCGTACGCCGTGCACTGCGTGTGATTGTGTGAGCAGAAGGGGCTAAAGTCCTTTCACTCGAACGTTTAGGCCAGGGTCCACCCCATGGAAGTACGGCTGTGACCTAGTCGACACCGAGGAATCAAAAAAAACTTTCCGGAAGGGGTTGTATCCGCCGCTGAGGTTTGCGAGTCTCTACGTGGCGATCGGGACAGCCCGCAACACCGGCATCCACAGATCACCGGAACCCCTCTTCAATCTCAGGACCACGCCGGGGAGACTCGGCGGTCGGCCCTTCACTTGTTGAGGGATTCGTGAAAGCGTTCACATTCACAAGCACCTGCACGTAATACCAAGGAGAGGTAGCAGCCATGGACTGGCGTCACAACGCCGTTTGCCGCGAGGAAGACCCCGAGCTCTTCTTCCCCATCGGCAACACCGGTCCTGCGCTGCTGCAGATCGAGGAAGCCAAGGCCGTCTGCCGTCGCTGCCCCGTCATGGATCAGTGTCTGCAGTGGGCGCTCGAGTCCGGTCAGGACTCCGGCGTCTGGGGTGGTCTCAGCGAGGACGAGCGCCGCGCCATGAAGCGCCGCGCCGCCCGCAACCGGGCCCGTCAGGCCTCCGCCTGACGCACCCGCCCCGCGACAGCCTGAGCTTGGCGGCGCGTACAGCGAGTACGCATCTCCCGCCCCCGAGCCGCAGCGCGCAGTATCCCCGGTGCGCCTAGTAATAGAGCAGCAACGAGCGACTGGCCCTGGATCCCCCCGGATCCGGGGCTTTTTGCTGTGCTCGCCGCTTACCCGCGGACTACTGCGGACTACTTGTGCGCCCGCACCGGTACGTCGAAGATCACCCGGGTCCCCCGCTCCGGCGCCGGCACCATGTCGAACGTGCCGCCCAACTCGCCCTCCACCAGGGTCCGTACGATCTGCAGGCCGAGGTTGCCGGCGGTGTGCGGGTCGAAGCCCTCGGGCAGACCGACGCCGTCGTCCTGGACGGTGACCAGGAGGCGGGCCTCCTTGGTGGTGCCGCCGCGGACGGCGGAGACCTCGACCGTGCCGGTCTCGCCCTCGCGGAAGCCGTGTTCGAGGGCGTTCTGCAGGACCTCGGTGAGAACCATCGACAGCGGGGTGGCGACCTCGGCGTCCAGGATGCCGAAGCGGCCGCTGCGGCGGCCGGTGACCTTGCCCGGCGAGATCTCGGCGACCATCGCGAGCACCCGGTCGGCGATCTCGTCGAACTCCACGCGCTCGTCGAGGTTCTGGGAGAGCGTCTCGTGCACGATCGCGATCGACCCGACCCGGCGCACCGCCTCCTCCAGGGCCTCCCGGCCGCGGTCGGACTCGATGCGGCGGGCCTGCAGACGCAACAGGGCAGCCACGGTCTGGAGGTTGTTCTTCACCCGGTGGTGGATCTCCCGGATGGTGGCGTCCTTGGTGATCAACTCGCGCTCGCGGCGGCGCAGTTCCGTGACGTCCCGGAGCAGGACCAGCGAACCGATGCGGGTGCCCTTGGGTTTGAGCGGGATCGCGCGGAACTGGATGACCCCGTCGTGGGCCTCGATCTCGAACTCGCGGGGCGCCCAGCCGCTGGCCACCTTGGCGAGCGCCTCGTCCACCGGGCCGCGGGTCGGGGCGAGTTCGGCCGTCGTCCGGCCGAGGTGCTGGCCGACGAGGTCGGAGGCGAGGCCCATGCGGTGGTAGGCGGACAAGGCGTTCGGGGAGGCGTACTGGACGATGCCGTCCGCGTCGAGACGGATCAGGCCGTCGCCCACGCGGGGGGCGGCGTCCATGTCCATCTGCTGGTTCGCGAAGGGGAAGGCGCCGGCCGCGATCATCTGCGCGAGGTCCGAGGCGCTCTGCAGGTAGGTCAGTTCGAGCCGGCTCGGGGTGCGCACGGTGAGCAGGTTGGTGTTGCGCGCGATGACACCGAGGACGCGCCCCTCCCGTCGCACCGGGATCGACTCGACCCGGACCGGGACCTCCTCCCGCCACTCGGGGTCGCCCTCGCGCACGATCCGGCCCTCGTCGAGCGCCGCGTCCAGCATCGGGCGGCGGCCGCGCGGGACGAGGTGGCCGACCATGTCGTCCTGGTAGGAGGTGGGCCCGGTGTTGGGCCGCATCTGGGCGACGGAGACGTACCGGGTGCCGTCGCTGGTGGGCACCCACAGGACGAGGTCGGCGAAGGAGAGGTCGGAGAGCAGCTGCCACTCCGAGACCAGCAGGTGGAGCCACTCGAGGTCGGAGTCGTCGAGGGCGGTGTGCTGGCGGACCAGTTCGTTCATGGAGGGCACGGGTGCGAGCGTACCTGGCGGTATGTGGGTGGCCGAAAAGCGGCCTGAGAACACCCGCGGGCCGCGGCGCCTGGGAGGGACCCTCAACCCTCCCGGCACCGCAGCCCGGAGCAGCATCGGCCGCGGGCTGTGCGGTCCCGGTCGGCCGAAGGTCGAGGAGCCGGGGCAGTCAGGGCAGAGAGCTCCGGTTCCTCGGTCCGTCCTCCTGTGCGGGGAGGGCGGAAGTTCGCTTCAATTGTGGACTAGACCACTGTGCGTGTCCATGCGTTGGAGCCTGTTGGTTGTTGTTATTTCCCGACCGGCTCTACGGCTACTGGGACGCCCTGTTGTCCATCACGCAGCCTAACCCGTGTGGGTTCATGTGCGGGGCCAGATGGACATGGCAATTTCGGCAAGACCTGCCGACCGCTCCCGGCTCACCCCGTCCCGCTGTTGTTGCGGCATGCCCTGGATCATCGCGTACGGCTCTCGAACGCGGCGACGTCGGCGTCGCGCCGCGCGCGCAGTAACTCCTCGACCTCGGGGGCGGTGCAGTTGGCGGCCGAGTGGAGGACGCGGCAGCCGTACGGGCGGCCCGGCGTCGCCGGGTACGCGGCTGCGGCCCGGCGCCAGGTGGGCAGCTGGGCCTCCCGCAGCGCCCGCTCGACGGCCGCCCGGGCGGTGGGCTCCTCGGCGAGCGCGCGGCCGGTGAAGGCGCCGTGGCGGGCCCGGTGGACGGTCACGATCTCGTCGACAGCGCGCGTTCGTCGCCGAAGACGGCGTACAGGCTCGGGGCGCCATGCTCGTCTCGACGCAGTCCACCATGGCCGGACTGTACTGCGGGTACCGGCGAAGGGTCAGTGGGTCTCCGTCACCTTCGCCAGGGCGCGGGGGGCGTCCGGGTCCTGGCCGCGGGCGATGGTGACCTCGTAGGCGAGGAGCTGGAGGGGGATGATCTCCAGGATCGGCTGGACCTCCTCGGCGACGCCCTCGGTGGGCAGCACCAGACCGGCCGAGGCCCGCTCGACCTGCTCCCGGGGACCGACGACGAAGAGATCGGCGCCGCGGCCGCGCAGCCGGTCCAGGACCGGCTGGAGGGCCTCGCCGCCCTTGCCGTCGGTGACCACCGCGATGACCGGGGAGACGTTGTCGACCATGGCGAGCGGGCCGTGCAGCAGGTCGGCGCCGGAGTAGGAGAGAGCGGGGATGTAGCTCGTCTCCATCAGCTTCAGCGCCGCCTCCTTGGCCGTGGGATAGCCGTAACCGCGGGAGGTGATGACCATGCGCTCGGCGAAGCGGTAGCGGGCGGCGAGGGCGCGGACCTCGTCCTGCCGGGCGAGCAGCTGCTCGGCGAGGTCCGGGAGCACCTTCGCCGCGCCGCCGTCGCCGCCGTGCAGTCCCTCGACGAAGAGGTAGAGGGCGAGGAGGGAGGCGGTGTACGTCTTGGTCGCCGGGAGCGCCTTCTCCGGTCCGGCCATGATGTCGACGTGGTACTCGGAGACGCCGGCCAGCGGTGAGTCGGGGTTGTTGGTGACGGCGAGGGTGATCGCGCCGGCCTCGCGTGCCGCCCGGGTCGAGGCCACCAGGTCAGGGGAGCCGCCGGACTGGCTGACGGTGATCACCAGGACGTCCGTGAGGTCGGGGCGGGCACCGTACGCCGTGGTGGTGGACATCGAGGTCAGCCCGCAGGGCAGGCCGAGGCGGATCTCCAGCAGGTACTTGGCGTACAGGGCGGCGTTGTCGGAGGTGCCGCGCGCGGTCAGCAGGACGAACCGGGGCCGGCGGGCGGCGATCTCCTGGGCCACCTGCCGGATCGCCGGGGCGCCCTCGTCCAGGATCCGCCGCAGTACGGCGGGCTGCTCGGCCATCTCACGGGCCATGATCCGGCCCGGGACGTCGGTCTGCGGCTCCGGTGGCGTGGCGGTCATGGTGGTTCCTCCTGGATCGGGCTGCGCTGCGGTACCCATTGCACTCCCCCGGCCCCCATGGTGCCCGTCCGGCGCGTGAACGGCTCCCGAGCGGGCGGTTTCAGGGTTCGGACGACCTGGGCCGCGGGATCCCGCTCTGTTAGATTGACCCCGCACAGATTGGTCTAAACCACATAGTCCAAACCGCATAGTCCTTCACGGTCCTTCAGAACGGCAGGCCCCAGCGTGGAAGTTGTCATCGTTCCGGACGCCAGGTCGGGTGGCGAGCTCGTCGCCGAGGCCATGGCACGGCTGTTGCGGCGCAAGCCGGACGCGCTGCTCGGCGTGGCCACGGGGTCGACTCCGCTGCCCGTGTACGAGGCGCTGGCGGCCCGGGTGCGCACCGGTGCCGTGGACGTCTCACGGGCGCGGATAGCGCAGCTCGACGAGTACGTGGGCCTGCCGGCCGAGCACCCCGAGTCGTACCGTTCCGTGCTCCGGCGCGAGGTGCTGGAGCCGCTCGGCATCGGCATGGAGGCGTTCCTGGGGCCCGACGGGACGGCCGAGGACGTGCAGGGCGCGTGCGACGCGTACGACGCGGCGCTGGCGGCGGCCGGGGGCGTGGACCTGCAGTTGCTCGGGATCGGGACCGACGGGCACATCGGCTTCAACGAGCCGTGCTCCTCGCTGGCCTCGCGGACGCGGATCAAGACGCTGACCGAGCAGACGCGGGTGGACAACGCGCGGTTCTTCGACGGGGACGTCGAGGCGGTGCCGCATCACGTGATCACGCAGGGCATCGGGACGATCCTCGAGGCTCGGCATGTGGTGCTGCTCGCGACGGGGGAAGGGAAGGCGGAGGCGGTCGCCGCGACGGTGGAGGGGCCGCTTGCCTCTGTGTGTCCGGCGTCGGCGTTGCAGATGCATCCGCACGCGACGGTGGTTGTGGATGAGGCCGCTGCTTCGAAGCTGAAGCTGGCGGACTACTTCCGGCACACGTATGTGAACAAGCCGGACTGGCAGGGGATCTGACGGTTTGTTGCGGGGTGCGGGTCGGTGGGGGCTGGTCGCGCCCACGCGGCGGAGCCGCATATCGATACAGTGCCGCGCCCCTGAGGACGTTGCAGGCGCCGGGCCATGAGAAGGGCCCGGCGCCTGAATCGTCTCGAGAACCGTGAGCTACTCCCCCGCGATGATCTCCGCCGCCGCTCGGCCGCAGACTCGGGCCGCGCCGTGGGTGGCTATGTGGAGGGTGCCTCGGGGTGGGGCCTGGGGGAGGCCCATTTCGACCACGATGGTGTCGGGGCGGGTGCGCAGGACGGTGTCCAGGGCCCTCCCCATCCAGGGGTGGCGGTGTTCGTCGCGGACCACCGCCACGATCCGGCGCCTGCCGGCCGCCGCCAGGGTGGCCAGGCCGGCGTCCTCTCCGGCGAACGTTCCCGTTTCGGTGCCCGGGAGCAGCCGGGAGAGTTCCGCGGCCACGCCCCAGGGCGTCTCCTCGCCCACGGCGATGTTGGCGACCGGGGTGAGGGCGGCAACGTAGGGCGGTTCGGTGAGGGGCGTGAAGGGCTGGGCGGACGTCAGCCTGAGGGCGCGGCGGGCCGCGCGCAGGCCCGCCTCCTCGTCGGCCGGCGGCCTGGCGTCGGCGGCGCCTGCCGCGGCCGTCCAGCGGGCCAGGGTGCGTACCCGTTCCGCCGCGTCCGCCAGGCGGGCCTCGGGGAGTTCGCCGGTGCGGACCGCCGTGACCAGGGCGTCGCGCAGCCGCCGTACCGTCTCGTCGTCGGCGAGGCCGCCGCCCACACAGATCGCGTCGGCGCCGGCCGCGATGGCCAGGACGCTGCCGCGCTCGATGCCGTACGTGGCCGCGATCGCCCGCATCTCCATGCCGTCGGTGACGATCAGCCCCTCGTAGCCGAGTTCGCCGCGCAGCAGCCGGGTCAGGACCGGGCGGGACAGGGTCGCGGGGCGGACCGGGTCGAGGGCCGGGACCAGGATGTGGGCGCTCATGACGGCCCGGGTGCCGGCGGCGAGGGCCGCGCGGAACGGGGCGAGTTCGCGGGCCGAGAGCACCTCGGCGGACACGTCGATGCGCGGGAGCGCGTGGTGGGAGTCGACGGCCGTGTCCCCGTGGCCCGGGAAGTGCTTGGTGCAGGCGGCGACCCCGGCGGACTGCAGGCCGGTGACGTAGGCCGCCGTGTGCCGGGCCACCAGGTCGGTGTCGGCGCCGAAGGAGCGCACGCCGATGACCGGGTTCGCGGGGTTGGAGTTGACGTCGGCGGAGGGGGCCCAGTTGAGGTTCACCCCGCAGACGGCGAGGCGGCGGCCCAGTTCGGTGGCGACCTGCCGGGTCAGTTCCACGTCGTCGACCGCGCCCAGCGCGTTGTTGCCGGGGAAGGAGGAGCCGGTGCGCACCTCCAGGCGGGTGACGTCACCGCCCTCCTCGTCGACGGCGACGAGCACGTCGTCCCGCTCGGCGCGCAACTGCGCGGTCAGGGCCGCCAGTTGTTCGGTGGAGGCGATGTTGCGGCCGAAGAGGCCGACGGAGGCGAGGCCCTCCCCGAGGCGGCGCAGCAGCCAGTCGGGGGCGGTGGTGCCGGTGAAACCCGGTTGCAGGACCGTGAGGGCGTCGCGGGTCAGGGTGTCGGAGCCGCTGGCGATTGTCGTCATCGGGGGCGTTATCCCTTCACGGCGCCCGCGGTCAGGCCCGCGGCCATCTTGCGCTGGACGAGGAGGAAGAGGGCGACGATCGGCACGGCCATCATGGTGGCGCCGGCCATCATCGGGGCGTACTCGGTGCCGTGTTTGGTGGTGAAGTTGCCGAGCCAGACGGTCGCGGTCTGGTGCTGCTGGCTGAGCAGCATGAGGGCGTAGATGTACTCGTTCCAGGCCTGGATGAAGGCGTAGACCGAGGTGGCGACCATGCCGGGGGCCAGCAGCGGGAAGACCACGCGGATGAAGGCGCCGGTGCGGGAGCAGCCGTCGACCATCGCCGCCTCCTCCAGTTCCCGGGGGATGTTGACGATGAAGCCGCGCAGCGTCCACACCGTGAAGGGGAGGATGAAGGTCAGGTACGTGATGATCAGGCCCGAGAGCTTGTCGTACTGCTTCAGGTCGTTGAGGAGCAGGAAGACCGGGATGATCATGGCCACCAGCGGGACCATCTGGACGGCGAGGATGCCGATGATGACGACCTTGCGGCCGCGGAAGGCGAACCGGGAGATGGCGAGCGCCGCCAGCAGGCCGACGACCATGCCGATCACCACGACCGACAGCGAGACGATCAGGCTGCGGCCGACCGGGCCCCAGAAGTCCGCGATGTCCAGCGCCCGGCGGAAGTTGGCCAGGGTGAAGCCGGTCGGGAAGAGGCTCGGGTCGGGGTCGATGGTGTCCTTGGCCGGTTTGATGGCCGTGTTGAGCATCCAGTAGACGGGGAAGCCGGCGGTCAGGAAGACGAGGAGACCGAGGAGGTTCCAGCCGAGCTTGGACTTGCGGGGCCGCCGCCCCGTGGTGATCGCACCGCTCATGCCGGTCATTCCACGTCTCCGATCTTCAGCATCTGGCGCATGTACACGGCGACCACGCCCAGCAGCAACAGCACGGTGATCAGGGCGATCGCGGAGCCCTGCGCGTAGTCGTTGACCTGGAAGGCGCGGTCGTAGGAGTAGGTCGTCAGGAGCTGGAACTCGTCCTCGGGATGGCCGTCGCGCATCACGAAGACCTGCGGGAAGACGCCCATGTCCCAGATCACCGACAGGGTCGTGAGCATCACGATGATCGGCTTGAGGATGGGCAGGGTGACGTACCGGAAGACGCCCCAGGAGCCCGCGCCGTCCAGCCGGGCCGCCTCCTCCAACTCCGCCGGGACCTGGGTGAGTCCGGCGCTGAGGGTGATGACGACGAAGGGCACGGCGCCCCACACCACGAGCAGCATGATGACGGCCAGGCCCTGCGGGCCGCTCGCGAACCAGTTGTGGCCGATCAGCTCCACCCCGGGCAGCTTGCTGAGCAGCGCGTTGAGGATGCCGTAGTCGCTGTCGAACAGCCACTTGAAGACGGTCGTGGCGACGATGATCGGCATGCCCCAGCTGGCCACCAGCACGATGTTGACCAGTGTCTTCACCCAGCCGGAGACGCGCTGCAGCAGCAGCGCGACCAGCATGCCGAGGACCATCGTGAAGATGACCGACCCGGCGGCGAAGATGATCGTGCGCAGCACGACCTGCCAGAACTGGGTGTCGCCCAGCACCCCGGTGAAGTTGGCGAACCCGACCCATTCGGCCGGCTGGAAACCCCACAGCTGGGACTGCCCGAACTTCTGGAAGGACAGGGTGACCAGGCGGACCATGGGGTAGCCCATGACCAGGGCGAGGATCAGCAGACAGGGGGCGAGCAGCAGCCACGGTGTGGCCGCGCCGCCCGAGTTGCGGCCTCTGCGTGGCGCGTCCGGGGCGGACGGTGGTGACGGCGGCGCCTGCCGCGGCGGCGGCACCTTGGCAGGGGTGGTCGTGTCTGCGGCACTCATCGCGCGCTCCTCAGCGGTCCCTCAGGTCGTACGGTCGTACGAGAGGCAGGGCCCCCGCCCCGGACGTATGCCCCGGGGTCGAAAGGGCCCTGCCCTCAGGTCACTTGGTGTTGATGACCTTGTCGATCGCGGCGTCCGCGGCCTTCGCGGCGGCCTCGACCGACTGCTTGCCGGTGCCGATGCTCTGCAGCATGGTCTGCAGCACCTGGGCCTTCTCGACCTGGCCCCAGCCGGGCGCCATCGGGACGAACCAGTTGGACTCGGCCGCGGTGGCCGGGACCGCCGTCGCGGGGTCGTTCTTCAGGGTCTGGAGGTCGGTCTTGTTGTTGGGCAGGTTGCCCTTGGCCATCAGGCCCTTCTGACCGGAGGGGCCGGTGAAGGCGTTGATCCACTCGGCGGCGACGCCCTGCGCCTTGGACTTGACCGGGATGGCGAGGTCCGAACCGCCCAGGAAGACGGGCAGGTTCTTGCCGGACGGACCCGGCATCACGAAGTTCTCGAGGTTGTTCTTCAGCTTGCCGGTCTTGTCGTTCTTCGGGTCGGCGGAGGTCGCGCCCTCCCAGGCGGCACCGAAGATCATGCCGGACTTGCCCTGGCCGTAGACGATGTAACGGTCGGACTCGTCCTTGGTCTTGTCACCGTGCATGTACTTGTCGATGACGTTCTTGAACTCGGTGAGGCCCTTGACGGACTCCGGCGAGGAGAGGTTGCCCTTCCACTGGCCGCCGTCCTGCTTGGCTATGGAGCCGCCGGCGTCGTAGACGAAGGACATGGCCGCGTACCAGTCACGGGTGGGCTGGTACCAGGCGGAGAACTTGTTGCCCTCCTTCGCCTGCACCTTGTCGAGGGCGGCGGTGAGTTCGGCGTACGTCTTCGGCGTGGACTTCACGCCCACCGAGGCGAAGAGGTCCTTGCGCCAGTTGCCGACCCGGCCACCCGCGTAGTACGGGACGCCGTAGGTCTTGCCGTCGTACGTCACCGAGGCCTTCAGGCCGTCCAGCCAGGCGGAGGAGTTGGTGAACTTCGCGGGGTCGACGGGGGCGAAGGCGCCCTTGACCATGTAGCTCAGCATCTCGGTGTTGCCCATCTCGACCACGTCCGGCACCTTGTCGGTGGCCAGGACCGCGTCGAGCTTGGTGTTCTTGTCCGGCCAGCCGTAGTACTCGTGGTTGATCTTGATGCCGGGGTGGGCCTTCTCGACGGCCGCGTCGGCGGCCTTCACGAGGTTGGGCCAGTTGTTCTGGGCGTCGACGGTGAGCCAGACCGTCAGCTCCTTGGCGTCGGAGCCGGACGTCGAGCTCTTGTTGTCGCTTCCCCCACACGCAGCGACCGAGACCATCATGCCCGCGATACCGATCGCGGCTGCCAGCTTGCGCTTCACGCCACCCTCCTCAGGGATGCCCACACCTCCCCGCCCATACGCCGGGACCTGAACCAATGGTGTAGACCAGTACCGGGAGCTTGGACCAGACCACGAAGCCTGTCAAGAGTGCTCGAAAAGGCTCTGACCAGCCGTTATGCGACCTACATATGCAGGAACCTTTAAGTAAGAAGGCAGCGAAAACAGCGGCGGCGGAGTAGTCTCGTCCGCTAGACCACTTGGCTCTGTGGACTAGACCAAAACAGGTGGCGACGGTATACAGAGGGGATCACGACGTGACCCACGTCCGGAGCCGGGAAGGCAGACCATGAGTACCGACGTCAGCAGTGCGGAGCACGAGGGCGGGGCAGGCGTCCGTACGGCGCGCGTGCCCAAGTACTACCGCCTGAAGAAGCACCTGCTGGACATGACGGAGACACAGTCGCCCGGCACACCGGTACCGCCCGAGCGCACCCTCGCCGCCGAGTTCGACACCTCCCGCACCACCGTGCGGCAGGCGCTGCAGGAACTGGTCGTCGAGGGGCGCCTGGAACGCATCCAGGGCAAGGGCACGTTCGTCGCCAAGCCGAAGGTCTCCCAGGCACTGCAACTGACCTCCTACACCGAGGACATGCGCGCCCAGGGCCTGGAGCCGACCTCCCAGCTGCTGGACATCGGCTACATCACCGCCGACGACCGGCTCGCCGGGCTCCTCGACATCACGGCCGGCGGCCGGGTGCTGCGCATCGAGCGGCTGCGCATGGCCAACGGCGAGCCGATGGCCATCGAGACCACCCACCTCAGCGCCAAGCGCTTCCCGGCCCTGCGCCGGTCCCTCGTCAAGTACACGTCTCTGTACACGGCGTTGGCCGAGGTGTACGACGTCCATCTCGCCGAGGCCGAGGAGACCATCGAGACCTCGCTGGCCACCCCGCGCGAGGCCGGCCTGCTCGGCACCGACGTGGGCCTGCCGATGCTGATGCTCTCCCGCCACTCCCTGGACAGGGACGGACAGCCGGTGGAGTGGGTGCGGTCGGTGTACCGGGGGGACCGGTACAAGTTCGTGGCGCGGCTGAAGAGGCCCGTCGACTGAGTAGAAGGGGGCGGGGGTTCCACCCCCGCCGCGGGTCTTCACGGAATCGACATACCGATATCCCGACGCGGTCTTCCACTGCCGTGACGCCGTGACCTACATTGCCTGCGCGTTGCACATGTGATCACTGGGCGATCGTTAGGGGACGGAGCCGCCGTATGTCCGAAGTACCCGAAGTGAGACCACCGGTGGTGACCCCGGTCCGCGTGATCATCGCCATCTGCCTGCTCGCACCCTTCGTGGCGATGCTGTGGGTCGGCTCCTACGCCAAGACCGACCCGGAGTTCATCGGCATCCCGTTCTTCTACTGGTACCAGATGCTGTGGGTGCTGGTCTCCACGGCGCTGACCATGACCGCGTACAAGCTGTGGCAGCGTGACCAGCGCGCCCGCAAGGGGGGTGCGGGCAAGTGAAGGACGGTGTGAACGGCGTCGCGCTCGGCGTCTTCATCTTCTTCTTCCTGGCCGTCACGGCCATGGGCTTCCTGGCCGCTCGCTGGCGCAAGGCCGAGAACGAGCACAGCCTCGACGAATGGGGCCTGGGCGGACGGTCGTTCGGCACCTGGGTCACCTGGTTCCTGCTGGGCGGCGACCTGTACACGGCGTACACCTTCGTCGCCGTTCCGGCGGCGATCTACGCGGCGGGCGCGGCCGGCTTCTTCGCCGTGCCGTACACGATCCTGGTCTACCCGCTGATCTTCACGTTCCTGCCGCGCCTGTGGTCGGTCTCGCACAAGCACGGGTACGTGACGACCTCCGACTTCGTGCGCGGCCGCTTCGGCTCCAAGGGCCTGTCGCTGGCCGTGGCGCTGACCGGCATCCTCGCGACGATGCCGTACATCGCGCTCCAACTCGTCGGCATCCAGGCCGTGCTGGACGTCATGGGCGTGGGCGGCGGTGAGAACACCAACTGGTTCGTGAAGGACCTTCCGCTCCTGATCGCCTTCGGTGTGCTCGCGGCCTACACCTACTCCTCCGGCCTCCGGGCCCCCGCCCTGATCGCGTTCGTGAAGGACACGCTGATCTACATCGTCATCGCGGTGGCGATCATCTACATCCCGATCAAGCTGGGCGGCTTCGACGACATCTTCGCCAAGGCGGGCCACGCGTTCGCCCAGACCAACCCGGCGACGGGCAAGCCGCGCGGCGCCCTGGCACCGGCCGAGCCCGCCCAATGGACGTACGCCACGCTGGCGTTGGGCTCGGCGCTCGCGCTCTTCATGTACCCGCACTCGATCACCGCGACGCTCTCCTCCAAGAGCCGTGAGGTGATCCGCCGCAACACCACGATCCTGCCGCTGTACTCGCTGATGCTCGGCCTGCTCGCGCTGCTGGGCTTCATGGCCATCGCGGCCGGGGTCAAGGTCACCAACGGGCAGCTGGCGATCCCGCAGCTCTTCGAGAACATGTTCCCGAGCTGGTTCGCCGGGGTGGCCTTCGCGGCGATCGGCATCGGCGCGCTGGTCCCGGCGGCCATCATGTCCATCGCGGCCGCGAACCTCTTCACCCGCAACATCTACAAGGACTTCATCAAGCCGGACGCCACGCCGAAGCAGGAGGCCCAGGTCTCCAAGATCGTGTCGCTGCTGGTGAAGGTCGGCGCGCTGGTCTTCGTCCTCACCATGGACAAGACGGTCGCCATCAACTTCCAGCTGCTGGGCGGCATCTGGATCCTGCAGACCTTCCCGTCCCTGGTCGGCGGCCTCTTCACCCGCTGGTTCCACCGCTGGGCCCTGCTCGCCGGCTGGGCGGTCGGCATGGTCTACGGCACGGTCGCGGCGTACGGCGTGGCCTCCCCCACCCAGAAGCACTTCGGCGGCTCGTCGAAGGAGATCCCGGGTATCGGGGAGATCGGCTACATCGGCCTCACGGCCTTCGTCCTGAACGTGGCGGTGACGGTGATCCTGACCTTCGCCCTGAAGGCGCTGAAGGCCCCCGAGGGCATCGATCAGACCAGCCCGGAGGACTACACGGCGGACGCGGGCGACCCGGGGGTGGAGGTGGAACTTCCCCCGGCGACGGCGGGGACCTCGCGCTAGGTCGTTTCTGATGGCTCTTGGACGGTGTCTCGGAGCCAGATGACGATCGCGGTGACGGTCAGAGTGCCGTTGAAGATGTAGTCACGTTTGT
>NZ_JBSFDB010000045.1:0-62152 GCF_053593695.1 Streptomyces sp. NPDC002144 | reverse complement strand
TGTGGCTGTACGCCGGGTGTCTTGCCGTCGTGATGGCGTCCGTGTGGTGGCGCCTGGCGAAGGCGGGGCCCGGCCGGGTCGTCGGACGGCGGGCGGCCCCACTCTGACGGTTGGACTCATGTGGGCCGGTCCGGTGCCGTGCGGCCGGCGGGTATGCCCTGCCAGGCGTCCCCTGGGTTGGCGTACCGGGCGGGCCGTCCGACCGGCCGCCGGCCCAGGAGCGTTCGCCGCCGGTCAGAGAGCGGTCCTCGACGCCTCGGAACGGAGCAGGGTGTTGAGGTTGGCCATGGAGGTGCGCATGCCGGCGCGCATCGCGGGCTGCTGTATGGAGTCGAGGAGCAGGCCCAGCGGGCCGAGGCCGATGGTGTACTCGACCTGGTAGAGCATCTCCGTCGCCTCCCGGCCGTCGGCGCTCTGGACCGGGCGGAACTCGAAGATGTTGGTGACGTCCTGGAGCGGGGTGAATCCGGTTCCGGTGTCGACGCGGCGCTTGAAGGGCTCGATCTCCCTGACGGTCCAGACCGAGGCGGTCTTGAGGGGGCCGAGGGTGCGGTTGCGCTCGGAGTAGGTCTTGCCGACGGTGGCGACGCCGTGATGGTCGGTGACCTCGATGGCTCCGGCGACCCACTCGGCGTACCGGTCGGTGCGGGAGATGACGTCCCAGACTCGCCCGAGGGGGGCGTCGATGACGGCGGTCTCGGCGACGACGAAACGGTTCATGGCAGCGATCCCTTGCTTGGCGGTGCTTCTTGCGCTCAGGTCTGGTGGAGGAGTTCGGTGGCGGTGTGCCTGCCGGAGCGGACCGCGCCGTCCATGTAGCCGTTCCAGTGCGGGGAGAACTCGGCGCCCGCCCAGTGCACGCGGCCGTGGGGGCGGCCCATCCACTGGCCGAAGTCGCTGAGCACGCCGGGGGCGGCGACGGAGGTGGGGCCGCCCTGGGTCCACTGCTCGGCGGTCCAGTCCTGCTCGACGTAGTCGACGGTGTCGAAGGCACGGTCCCCGACGACCTGGGCGAAGCAGCGCAGGACGGCGCCTCGGCGCTCGGCGGCCGGGCGGTGGGCCCACTTGCGCCATTCCTTTCCGCCGAGGAAGCCCATCAGGACGCCCGGTCCGCCGTCGGGCGGGGTGTTGTCGAACATCTCGCGGATGGGGGAGCCACCGCGCAGCAGGCCCATGCCGGAGAGCCCGTCCTGCCGCCAGAACGGCTTGTCGTAGACGGCGACACACTTCATGAGGGTGCCGAACGGCAGCCGCTGGAAGAGCTGGTCCTGCTGGGCCGGCAGCAGCGGGTCCCACATGATCCGCGAGGCCACCAGCGGCGGTACGGCGACGATCACGCGGTCGGCCCGCCAGTCACCGGCGTCGGAGACCACGGTGACACCGGTGGAGTCCTGGCTGGCGCGCCGCACCGGCGCCGACAGGTGGACGCGGCCGTCGAGCTCTTCGGCAAGGCGCTGGGCGACGAGCTGTGAGCCACCGACGAAGCGGCTGTCCTGGGCGCCCCCGGTGGTGCCGGTGCCGCGCTCCATGGTGCCGGGATTGGCCTCGTTGCCGAACGTCGAGACGTACCAGAGGCTGAACAGGGCGGAGGCGTCGCGGGCCTCGCCGCCGTAGGCGGAGTTCAGGAACAGGTTGATCATGTCGACGGCGTCGCCGGTGATCTCGGCCTTGCGCAGCCACGTCTCGTAGGTCATGCCGTCCAGTTCACGGGCGTTCGGGGCCCTCCAGGGGGCGGCCGGGTCCACCTTGGCCGCAGCATGGCCGATGCGGGCCAGGGCGATCCCCATGTCCGGCAGCGCGAACAGGTCCGGAGGGGTGGCCCCCGTGAACCGCTTGGCCTTGCCGTCATGCACGTAGACGGTCTCGCCGGGGACGGCGGCCTGGTAGGTGGCCACGCCGACCTCCTTGGCCAGCGCCAGGATGTGGTCCTGGGTGGGGCCCACGAACTGCCCGCCGATCTCGGTCACTTGACCGTCGCCGAGGTCGTGGTTGAGCAGCCGTCCGCCGACCCGGTCGCGGGCCTCCAGCACGGCCACGGACCTGCCCGCCGCGAGGAGCTCCCGTGCTGCGGTCAGACCGGCCAGCCCCGCTCCGACCACCACGACATCCGCCCTGCGGACGTGGCGCGCTGTGGCGACGTCCGTGTTCTGCGTGTTGCTCATGATCACTCCTTGTCGTGGGGTGGTCCCGGCGCTGCGGACGTGCTCTGCGGGAGAGCGGCGCAGACCCATGACCTGGCTCTTCCCGGGGGCGGTGAGCTCCGGTGGCCATCACCATACAGATGACATGGTCGACTGACAATGTCGTAAGTTCAAGTTGAGTGATTTGGTCATTCGATTTGATCGTATGACTTGAGCGAGTGATAAAGTCGGTCCTCGAAGCAGCTCGGATGCCACCCACGGCACCGGCATGCCTCATGCCCGTGACCGCCCCACGGACGGGCCGACCCCCTCCACGCTTTGTCCCGCGTCCGCGCCGAGACGTCCGGGAAATCCCCTACCGACCTTGGGAGTTCGCCATGGCAGTCCTGCTCCATCGGCTGGGCCGCAGCGCCTACCGCCATCGCAAGCTGGTGCTCGGTATCTGGCTCGTGGTCCTGGCCGCACTCATCACGTGCGCCGGCCTCTTCGGCGGCAAGCTCGACGACCGCTTCACCGTGCCGGGCACTGAGTCGCAGCGCGCCCTGGACGCGCTCGGCAAGACGCTGCCCGAAGCCTCCGGAGCGGGAGCCCAGATCGTCTTCACCGCACCCAAGGGCCACCACATCACCGAGGCCCCCTACACCGTGGCCATCGCCGGAGCCGAGAGGGCAGCCGCGAAGGCGCCCCAGGTCAAAGCCGTCCTAGGCCCTAGCCAGTCCGGGGCCGTCTCTGCCGACCGGAGCACGGCGATCGTGCAGGTGCAGTACTCCGTGCAGCGAGCCGAAGTACACCCCTCATCCCTGCACGTGATCGAACGGGCGGCCGAGACAGCCGAGAAAAGCGGGCTCACGACCTCGGTCGGCGGCAGCGCCTACGGCAGCAACGGCGTGCACATAGGCCCGTCCGAGATCATCGGCGTTACCGTCGCCGTGCTCGTCCTCGTCGTCACCTTCGGCTCCCTGCTCGCCGCGGGCATGTCACTGCTGCCCGCCCTGCTCGGCGTGGCCGTGGGACTCGCCGGGCTGCTCGCCGTCACCCCGGCGTTCAGCATCTCCTCCACCGCCATCACGCTCGCGCTGATGCTGGGGCTGGCCGTGGGCATCGACTACAGCCTGTTCATCCTGACCCGCCACCGCCAGCAACTCGCCCGCGGAACCGACCCGCAGGAGTCCATCGCACTGGCCAACGGCACCGCCGGCAGCGCGGTCGTCTTCGCCGGCAGTACCGTCATCATCGCCTTGGCCGCGCTCAGCGTCATCGGTATCCCGTTCCTGACCGTGATGGGCCTCGGCGCCGCCGGAGCCGTCCTCATCGCGGTCCTGGCCGCGATCACCCTGCTCCCGGCCCTAGCCGGATTCGCCGGCACCCGGCTGACCCCGAAGCCCGGCAGCAAGGAGGCCCAGCGGGCCACCGACCCCGACGGATCCGCCGGCAGGACGACCCTGGGCGCCCGCTGGGTGAGGACCGTCGTCGCCAAGCCCCTGCTCACCCTCCTGGCCGTCGCCGGCATCCTCGTCGCACTGGCACTCCCCGCCACGGACCTGCGCCTCGCCCTGCCGGACAACGGCTCGGCCCCGGTCACCTCCACCGAACGCAAGGCGTACGACACCGTCAACGACAAGTTCGGCCCCGGCTTCAACGGCCCACTCCTGGTCCTGACCGAGACCGACAAGGGCTCGGGCGCGCACGCGGCCGCTGAGGCCGCGCAGAAGCTCCGGAACCTCAAGGGGGTCAAGACGGTCCTGCCCCCCGCCCCCACCCACGACCCCACCCAGACCGTCATCCAGGTCATCCCGAAGACCGGCCCCGACAGCACTCACACCGGCCAGCTCGTCCGCGACATCCGCGCCGCCGCCCCGGACATCCGCAAGACAACCGGAGCGACGATCGCCGCCACCGGCACCACCGCCGTCAACATCGACGTCTCCAACCGCCTCAGCGACTCCCTACTGCCGTTCATCGCGATCGTCGTCGGCCTGAGCCTGATCCTGCTGACCATGGTCTTCCGCTCACTGATCGTCCCGCTCAAAGCCGCCGTCGGATTCCTGCTGTCGGTCGCGGCCTCACTAGGCCTGGTCGTCGCCCTGTTCCAGTGGGGCTGGCTGGCGGACACCCTCGGCCTCGCCCACACCGGCCCCGTCGTCAGCTTCCTGCCGATCATCCTGATCGGCGTACTCTTCGGACTCGCCATGGACTACGAGGTGTTCCTCGTCTCCGGGATGCGCGAGGAGTGGGTCCACACCGGCGTGGCCAGCAGGTCGGTGACCGACGGCGCGCGGCACAGCGTCCGGGTCGTCACCGCGGCCGCCCTGATCATGTTCACCGTCTTCGCCGGGTTCTTCCCCCTCGACGACGCCCTGATCAAACCCATCGCCTTCGCACTCGCCGTCGGCGTCGCCATCGACGCCTTCGCCGTCCGCCTGACTCTCGTCCCGGCCATCCTCGCCCTAGCCGGACGCCACGCCTGGTGGCTCCCGGCCTGGTTCGACCGCCTCCTGCCCGACCTCGACGTAGAAGGCACCCGCCTCCAGAAGAGCCCACAGGCACAGCACAAGGAGCCCGAGCCAGCCCCCTGAACCGCCTGCGCCCTCAGCGGACCCGCGCCGACAGGAGCCCTGGCCCGGAGGAACCACCACCTCCGAGCCAGGGCCGTTCCGCGCAGAACCCGGGCAGGCCGATGTGCCTTTCATTTGCCTCGGATCAGTCGAATCGCGACGGCAGCGTGCCGGTGTGCGTCTGGGGCGACAACAGCACTCTGGGTGTCGTGATGCACGTCGAAACGGCGAGAGCGACGCTCGGCATGCCCGCCAACATGGAGTACGCGGCAGAGCAGACCGCCAGGTTCCGCAAGGACGTCCGCGTCAAGTCTGAGACCGAGCAGGGAGGAGCTCCTGCCCGACCTCGAAAGCCGCTACCCCAACGATCCGCACACCGAGCGAGCGCGGCACGTACTCGAAGCACACCACGCAGGCATGCAATCGCACCCCCAGCGGAGCGCCGCCTCGACTTGAGACATCAAGGAGGGGCTTCGGATCTCAACCGGTAGTGGCCGGCACGGTTCAGTCGGCCGCCGACCCAGCCGAGCAGGTGACGGCTGGGGACGTGGGTATTCGAGCCCTGGCCGACACGATCATCCCCGCCCGGGCTCATCAGGGCGATCTGGGCTCCGCCCCGCTCCGGGTCTGGTTCCTTCGATTATTTGTCGATGACCGCGCTCCGGTCGGCCACGGTACGTGGCCATCGACATGTCGACCACCTACCGGGCCGCGATCCGCACCGGCCTGCCGAACGCCGTTGTCGTGGTCGACTCTCGATGAGCACCCCCAGCTCAATCGCTCCCCAGGACGTAAGGGCGACCAGGTGCACAGCCGGTCAGAAGGTCGCGCGTGCGGGCGGTTTCGTGGGCTCGGGCGCGTCGTCCATGGTGCGGTTGGCGTTCAGTCCGACGGCGACTGTGAAGGAGATCCCGCAGCCGATCAGCATGTACATAGCGACCAGGTACCAGCCGCCGTCGGCCCACAGCACGAGGACGCCGGCGATGAGCGGAGTGAGGCCCCCGCCGATGGCGCTGGCGAGTTGATAGCCGACGCCTGCACCGCTGTAGCGGTATTCGGCGCCGAACATGTCGGTGAACAAGGACTGCTGGACCGAGACGGCCATGTCGTGCGCACCGTTGACCAGCAGAATCGAGGCCACCAGGATCAGGACCATGGAGCCGGACTGCAGTGCCGCGAAGAAGGGGAGGGAGCCCAGAACACCCAGCCCGGCGCCCCACGCGTATATGGTGCCGCGGCCGTAGCGGTCGGCGAGGTAGGCGAAGACGGGAATGGTGACGATGGCCGCTGCGCCCACCACGAGGTTGATGTTGAGCATGCTGTCGCGGTTCAGACCGAATTCCGCGGTGCCATAGCTCACGCCGAACGTGGTCACACCGTAGAAGGTGAAGAGTTCGACGAACCGCAGGCCGATGATGGCGAGGAATCCGCCGGGGTTGACCTTGATGGCCGCGAGCAGTGGCAGCCGCAGAGGTTGGTCTTTGGATCGGGCGGCGATCTGCTCGGTGAAGACGGTGGATTCCTCGACCGTGATACGCACGATCAGCCCGACGATGACGAGGGCCGCGCTGAAGACGAACGGGACGCGCCAGCCCCATTGCTGGAAGTCCGCTTCGGGCAGGCGTCCGGAAACGATTTTGATGGCCGCGGTAGCCAGCAAAAGCCCCACCGAGGCACCGACCTGGACGCCGCTGCCGTAGAGGCTGCGCCACTTTCGAGGAGCGCTCTCGACCGCCATCAGAGCTGCGCCGCCCCACTCACCGCCGACGGCGAAGCCCTGGACGGCACGTAGAGCGACGAGCAGGACCGGGGCCCAGATGCCCACTTCACCGTAGGTGGGCAGGACACCGATCAGGGTGGAGGCGAGCCCCATGATCACCATGGTGAGGACGAGCATCTTCTTGCGGCCCACCCGGTCGCCGAAGTGGCCGAAGACAATGCCGCCCAAGGGTCTGAAGAGGAATCCGACACCGAAGGTGGCCCATGCGGCGAGGGTTCCGAGGGTGGGACTCACTTCGGGGAAGAAGAGATCGTTGAACAGGAGCCCGGCCACGATGCCGTAAAGGAAGAAGTCGTACCAGTCGACGACCGCCCCCATCAAGCCGGCGACAGCCGCGCGCTTTGCATGAGGTGATGTCCGGCTCATTTCAACGTCCAGGTGTTGATGAGGAGGAGACGGCCGAAGGCCGTCTGTGGGGTTGATGATGGGAGAACTCGGGCAGCGCGCTGCCCGGTCTGGGGAACACGCAATGCCCCGAGCACAGGCCGTGAGTGCGTGATGGATCGTTTTGGCACTCCGTGAGCCGTTCAGCGGTCCGATGAGACCACTTGGTGACAAGGCGTTCCGACAAACACGGGCAATGGTCCGTGTGGCGGACCCGTAGATCCGCTGCGCAGAAGTTACGCCTCTCCAGGGATGCCAGCAAGGGGAGTCGTCGAATTGATCCCCACCGGTTCGTTCGCCACGTCTGCCGCGACGATGCCCGAGGTGGCAACTGCGATCACGGGCCTGCGATCGGCGTCCCGCGGCGAGGAGTGGTCGACGAGTCCGAGTGTTCGGGTGATGGCTTCACACCGTGCGTTCCCCCAACTCCCAGGTGATGTGGCCGAACGCTGGTCGCCGACCGCGGTCTCCGCGCTGGTGCGCGTCGCCGCGCGGATCGCGCTGGTGGACACCCCGAGGGCCGGGGCGCCCGTGTGAAGCGCGTTGGACGGACAGAAGCGGCCCCGGCCTCGACGCGACGGTCTGCAAGGCGTGCCCGTCCCCGCGCTGCTCGCCACGACCGAACAGCGATGCAGGGGCCGTGCCCCCGACTGCCGACAGGGCTTGAAACACAACTCGGACGAGGGTTGTGCAAAACGTTTTGGATCCTTAGCGTCCGGATTGAACGGAAGGGATTCCAGGATGCGGCGACTGATCGTGACGTCCTGCTCGGTGCTTGTGGTGCCCGAGCAGGGCCCGTGCCGGGTGGAAACGGACCAGGACATCCTGGTCGAGGACGGGGTGATCGTGTGGCTGGGTCCCGCGGGCACCCGGCCGGAGGCCGCCCGGGACGCGAGCTTCTCCGGAGCTGAGACGGTCGACGGGACCGGGCTGTTGGCCATGCCAGGGTTGGTGAACTCCCATACGCACAGCCCGATGGTGTTGATGCGGGGTGCCGCCGAGGACGTCAGTGTCGAGGCGTGGTTCAACGAGCGGGTGTGGCCGATGGAGGTCAACCTGACACCCGCCGACATCGGCCTCGGTGCCGAACTCGCCTGTGCGGAGATGCTGCTCAGCGGGGTGACCGCGTTCGCCGACCACTACTTCCACGCCGAACGGATCACCGAGACCGTGGTACGGACCGGGATCCGCGCCGACATCGCGCCCACATACTTCAGCAGCCGTGGCGGCAGGGCGCTGGAGGAGAGCATCGAGACCGCCGGAGCGCTGCACGGCGCGGGCGGCGGGCGGGTCACCGCGTCGCTCGGGCCGCACGCGCCGTACACCGTGGACGACGAGGACCTGGCCCGGATCGCGGAACGGGCCCGTGCCATGGGCGTACGGATCCACATCCACGCCGCCGAGCACCTGGAGCAGACGGAATCGAGTCTCGCGCGGCGCGGCATCACCCCCATCGGGGTGCTGGAGCGGACCGGCGTTCTGGACGCCGGGGCGTTGATCGCCCACGGATGCGGGATCACGGAACCGGATCTCGAGGTGCTGTCGCGGTACCGCGACCGGACGGCAGTGGCGTGCTGCCCGAAGGTGTACCTGAAGCACGCCCTGCACCCGCTCACCCCGGTACGGGGCCTGCTCGGAGCCGGGGTGACCGTCGCGGCGGGAACGGACGGTGCCGCCGGACACAACACACTCGACGTGTGGGAGGCCATGCGGCTGGTGGCACTGACCCAGAAGCAGGCGGAGCGGGACGCCACCTGGATGACGGTCTCCGACACCATTCGGCTGGCCACGCGCCGCGGGGCACTGGCGCTGGGGCTGGGCGACCGGATCGGTGCCCTGGAACCCGGCCGCCGGGCGGACATCGTGCTGGTCGATCTGTCCGGCCTCCACTGCCGGCCGCTGCACGACCCGGTGGCGGCTCTGGTCTACAGCACCCGGGCGAGTGATGTGCGCACGGTGGTCGTGGACGGGCGGGTCGTGGTGCGCGACGGGCGCCTGCTGACCGTGGACGTGCCTGGGCTGCTGGCCGAGATCGAGGCGCGGGTGCCCGCGCTGCTGGACACCTCGCACGGCAGGGTGGTTCAGCGCTATGACCCCTGACACAGACGCCGACGAGGGCAGACGCCGGGTGCGGCGGCCCGCGTCGATCAAGGACGTCGCGGCCGCTGCGCGGGTGAGCCCGACCACGGTCTCGCACGTGCTGAGCGGCAACCGGCCGGTCGCCCAGGAGACCGCGGACCGGGTGCGCGCGGTGGTCGCCAGGCTCGGCTTCGTGCCGGCCTCGACCGCCCGCAACCTGCAGGCGGGTTCCACGAACGTCATCGGCCTACTCGTTCCCGACATCACCAACCAGTTCTTCGCGGAGCTGGCCAAGGGCGTCGAGGACGCCGCCCACGACCTGGGTTACGGGGTCATCCTGTGCAACACCGAGTTCGACCCCGAGCGCGAGGACCGCTACCTGGAGCTGCTGCGGGGCCGGTTCATCGACGGGATGGTCTACGCGTCGGGTTCACCACCCTCCCGCGACCGGCTGGCATCGCTGCTCGGCCGCTTCCCCATAGCCCTGGCCGACGAGGTGGTCCCTGGGCTACTGGAGCAGACGATCCTCGTCACCGCCGACCACCGCGCGGGCGGCCGGCTGGTCGGGCAGCACCTGCGGGAGCTGGGCCACCGCAGGGCGCTGGCGGTGAGCGGCCCGGGGGACCTGGTCAGCAGTGTCGAGCGGATCGCGGGATTCCGGGAGGCGTTCGGCGACGAGGGCGTCACCGAGGTCGAGGGCGCCTTCGTCGAGCGGTCCGGTTACGACATGGTGGCCGCGGCTCTCAACGGGGGCGGCCCGCGCCGCTTCACCGCGGTGTTCGCGGCCAACGACCTCATGGCGCTCGGCGCGGTCGCCGCCCTGGAGGACGCGGGGCTGAGCGTCCCGCACGACGTGTCGGTAGCGGGCTTCGACGACATCATGCTCGCCGCCCGCGTCCACCCGTCGCTCACCACCGTCCACCAGCCCGCGTACGACATCGGCCGCACGGCCGCCGCCCAGTTGCTGCAGTACGTCCACCGGGGCGAGGTACCCCCCGCCTCACGTCACATCCTCCCGGTCCGGCTGAAAGCCCGCGCCAGCACGGCAGCCCCGCGCTGACACCGCCCGTAACCCAGAAGTCCCGTAACCCCATAACCCGAACTGAAAGGCACGGCGAAGCGATGACGCATGTCCTCGTCGTGGGTGAGTCCTGGTTCACCCACTCCATCCACCACAAGGGGTTCGACTCCTTCCACACCTCCGAGTACGTCGAGGGGGCGGGCGCCTTCCTGGGCGCGCTGCGCGATCGCGGCCACGAGGTGACGTACGTACCGGCGCACGAGATACCCCACCGGCTGCCCTCCTCGGTCGAGGGATTCGCCGCGTACGACGTGGTGGTGATCAGCGACGTCGGGGCCAACAGCTTCCAGCTCCCGCCGGAGACCTTCGCCCGCTCCGTTCCCGCGCCGGATCGCCCCGAACTGCTGCGGGCGTACGTCGAGGGCGGCGGTGGCCTGCTGATGGTCGGCGGCTACCTCACCTTCACCGGCATCGACGCCAAGGCCCGCTGGGGGCGCACCCCGCTGGCCGCCGCACTGCCGGTCGCTCTGCATGACCGCGACGACCGGGTGGAGCTGCCCGCCGGTGCCTCGCCCCGGGTCGTCGCCCGGCACCGGGTGGTCGACGGGCTGGGCGCGACCTGGCCGTCTCTGCTCGGTCTCAACGAGGTGCGGGTACGGGACGGGGCCGAGCTGCTCGCCGAGTGCGGCGGTCACCCGCTGCTGGTGGTCGGTGGGTACGGCGCCGGGCGGTCGGCGGCCTTCACCTCCGACCTCGCGCCGCACTGGGCGCCGCCGGACTTCCTCGCGTGGAAGGGATACCCGGAGCTCTGGGACCGACTGGTCTGCTGGCTGGCGGCGGCCGACACTGCTGCGGCAACCGACCCGGCAGGGGAGGAAGCCTGATGGTCACTCCGCACATTTCCGCCGCACCCGGCGACTTCGCCCCGGATGTGCTGATGCCCGGCGACCCACGCCGGGCCCGACGGATCGCTGAAACCTTCCTGCAAGACGCCCGCCTGGTCACCGAAGTACGCGGCATCGAGGGCTGGACAGGCTCCTACCGGGGCAGACCGCTGTCCGTCCTGGCCTCCGGCATGGGCATGCCGTCCGTGACCATCTACGCCACCGAGCTCTTCCGCTTCTACGGAGTACGCAGCATCGTCCGCGTCGGCACCGCCGGCGGGATACCACAGGCGGTGGGTCTGCGCGACGTCGTGGTGGCCACCGCCGCCCACACCGACTCGGCGATGAGCGACCATCGCGTCGACGGCGTGCATCTGAGTCACGCCGCATCGTTCGACCTGGCCAAAGCTGCCGCGGAGGCAGCGGCAGAGGCCGCCGAGACGGGTGCGCGTGACGGGCCGGGTGTGCACATCGGGCCGGTCTTCACCAGCGACCACTTCTACCTCGCCCGCCCCGGCCTGTTCGAGCAGCTGGAGGCCCACGGCACGCTGGCCGTCGAGATGGAGGCCGCCGGCCTGTACGCCACCGCCGCCGCCGAGGGCGGCCGGGCGCTGGCCGTGCTGACGGTCAGCGACCACATACGCCTGGCCCAGGCGCTCACGCCGGCCGAGCGCGAGGCCGATTTCGAGCGAGCCGTCACCATCGCAGCCACCACACTGGAAACAAGTTCCTAACACAAAGGCGTACGAAGACGTATGGCCAAAACGTTTTGCATTGCATAGCTTTCGGCCAACGCGAAGGAGAAAAGAACGATGAACAAGATCAAGACCCTCGGGGCCATAACAGCACTCTCCGCACTGCTCGCCGGATGTGGATCAGCAACGGGCTCTTCCGGATCCTCAAGCTCTTCCGGCTCTTCGGCCGGAAAACTGAGAATCAAGTTCGTGGTCAACGGAAACCTCGGCGATCGTTCGTTCTTCGACTCCGCCTACGCGGGCCTGAAGAAGACGGAAAAGGACCTCGGCTACAGCCTCAAGGTCGTCGAGCTGGGCGGCGACCGCACGAAGTGGCAGTCCGGCTTCGAGGACGCGGCCTCGGGCGACGACTACGACGTGCTCGCGGCGGGCACCGTGGACACCGCTGCCTTCATCTCCAAGCTGGCGCCCGAATACCCGAAGAAGAAGTTCTGGCTTTTCGACTCCACCGTCGACTACACGGGCAAGACCGGCTGTTCCAACAAGTGCGCCAATGTGTACTCCGTCACCTTCAAGCAGAACGAGGCCGCCTATCTGGCAGGATTCCTCGCCGACAAACTGGTCGCAGCCAATTCCCTCCCCGGCGCCTCCGGCAGCAAGAAGGTGGGCCTGATGGGCGGGGTGAAGATCCCGGTGATCGAGGACTTCGTCGTCGGATTCAAGGCCGGATTCAAGGCGGCCGGCGGAAATCCGTCGTCCGGTGTCCTCGTACAGTACGTGGGCGGCGACAACCCCTTCGGCGACCCCGCGAAGGGCAAGGAGATCGCCTCGTCCATGTACTCGCAGGGGGCGGCCCTGGTGTGGCCGGTGGCGGGCTCCTCCGGCCTCGGCGTGTTCGAGTCGGCCGTCACCGCCAAGCGCTACGCCTTCGGCGTCGACTCCGACCAGTACAAGACCCTGGGCGACCCCGCCCAGCAGCAGACCGTGGTCACCTCCATCCTCAAGAACGCCGGCAACGCCCTCTATCTGGCAGCCAAGGAGAACAAGGCCGGCACCCTGGCCTACGGCAAGTCCTCCGCGGTCGGCCTCGCCGAGGACGGCGTGGGCTACGTCGACAACACCAACTTCGACAAGCTCGTGCCTGCTGCCGTACGCGCCGAACTCAAGTCACAGGCGGCGAAGATCGCGTCCGGCGAGGTCCAGGTCCCGTCCGCCTTCTGACCTGCGGCCCTGGTACGGAAGGAGCCCCCGTGGACCAGCATCCCCCACCCCGCCCCGCCCTCGCCCTGCAGGTCACCGGCCTGGGGAAGACGTACCCCAACGGCACCCGCGCCGTCAGCGACGTCGACCTCGAGGTACCCGGCGGCGAGATCCGGGCGATCGTCGGACAGAACGGCGCCGGCAAGTCGACGCTGATGAAGCTGATGTACGGCCTGGAGCAGCCGTCCGCCGGACAGATCCGTGTCCAGGGCGAGACGGTCAGGCTCTCCGGACCCCAGGACGCCATCGCCCTCGGGGTGGGCATGGTCCACCAGAACCTCATGCTGGTGCCGTCCTTCACCATCGCCGAGAACGTCGTCCTCGGCGTGGAACCCGGCCCTGCCGCCCGGGTCGACCGGGCCGCCGCCGTCGAGCGCACCGCCGCGCTGGCAAAGGAGGCGGGCCTGGCCGTCGACCCGCAGGCCAGGGTCAGCGACGTCTCCGTGGGGATGCGGCAGCGAGCAGAGATCCTCAAGGCACTGCACCGCGGCGCCCGCATCCTCATCCTGGACGAGCCCACCGCCGTCCTCACCCCACAGGAGACCACCGACCTCTTCGAAGCCGTACGCGGACTCCGCGACCAGGGCATGACCGTGCTGTTCATCTCCCACAAGCTCAAAGAGGTGCGGGCGATCAGCGACCGCGTCACCGTCATGCGTGCCGGGTCCGTGGTCGGCACCGTACGCACCGAGGACGCGTCCCCCGCGCAGCTGGCGTCCATGATGGTCGGTCGGGAGATGTCCCTGGACGTCCCGAGGTCCCCCGCGCACCCCGGTGCGACCGTGCTCAAGGTGCGGAACCTGGCCTCCGGGGCGGACGCGGGACAACCCCTGCACGGTGTCTCCCTCGACATCGCCGCCGGGGAGATCATCGGCCTGGCGGGCATCGAAGGAAACGGCCAGACGGAACTGGTGGAGCTCCTCGCCGGGCTGCGCCGCCCGGCCGCCGGCTCCGTCACCGTCGACGGCACCGATGTCACCCACCTGGATGCGGCGGCGCACCGCGCGGCCGGTATCGCCCACGTCCCAGAGGACCGGCTGTCCAACGGGGCGGCCCTGGACCAGTCCATCGCCGACAACCTGATCGTCGACCGCTTCTCCAGGCCCCCGCTCGCCCGGCGCGGCGCGCTGCACATCCGCCGCATACGGGAGCTGGCCGAGGACCTGATCCGCCGTTACGCGATCCGGGCCCCGCACCCCGCCGTACCGGCCGGAGCGCTGTCCGGCGGCAACCTGCAGAAGGTCGTCGTCGCCCGCGAGCTGTCCTCCCAGCCGTGCCTGTTGCTGGCCGCCCAGCTCACCCGGGGCGTCGACATCGGCGCCATGCACTTCATGTACGAGCGACTCGTCGAAGCCCGCGACGCGGGCGCGGCAATCCTTCTGGTCTCCGCGGACCTCGGCGAACTGCTCGCGCTCTCCGACCGGCTTCTGGTGATCAAGGACGGCCGGCTGGTCGGTCGCTTCGACGATCCGGCCGGACTCACGGAGGAAGAGACCGGGCTGTACATGCTCGGCGTCGAACAGCACTCACAACAGCGGATCACGGCAGGTGCACGATGACGACCACCGTCGAGCTGGAAGGCCGCCGCGAGTTCCTCGCCGCCAGGCGCCAGTCCACCGCCGTCGAGCTGACGATGACCGTGCTCACCGTCGCCGTCGCCGTCCTCATCGCCTTCCTGGTGATCCTGGCGACCGGCAAAGACGCCCCCGGCGCCCTGAACGCGCTCCTCACCGGCCCCCTCGACCGCACCCCGCGCATCGGCCGCTGGCTCGCCGACGCCACGACGCTCTCCCTGCTCGGCCTGTCCGTCGCCATCCCCTTCCGGGCCCGGCAGATCAGCCTCGGCGCGGAAGGCCAGGTGTACGCGGGTGCCCTGGCGGGCGCGCTGGTGGCGATCAACGTCCCCCTGCCACCGGTCGCCGCCATGGTCGCACCACTGGGCGCAGCCGCTCTGGCGGGCGGCGCGCTGGGCGCGGTGCCCGGGGTGATGAAGGCCCGCCTCGGGGCCAACGAGATCGTCGCCACGCTCATGCTCAACGCCATCGTCGTACGGGTCTTCGACTGGCTGCTCACCGACCACCTCAAGGCCCCCGCCAGCGCCGCCGTGCAGTCGGCTCCCATCCGGCCCGACTCGGCGCTCCCGCTGCTCTCGGACTTCTTCGGCGTCCCCCTGGACCAGGCCAACATCGGACTGTTCGGCATGCTCGCGGTGACCGCCGCCGTGTGGTTCCTGCTCGCAAGGACGCCCCTGGGCTACCGCATCCGCATGACCGGCTCCAACCCCGAATTCGCCCGGTACGGCGGCATCGACGTGCCCCGCACCATCGAGTGGAGCTTCGTCATCGGCGGCGCGCTGGCCGGACTGGCCGGCGCTCACCTCGCCCTCGGCGTGTACGGCGGGCTCCAGCCCGACATGGCCGGCGGCCTCGCCTTCGAGGGCATCGTGGTCGCCCTGCTGGCCCGCAACAACCCGGTCGCCGTGGTCGCCGCCGCGCTCCTCTACTCGTACCTGCGCGTCGGCGGTGACGTGATGGAGCAGCAGACGGACGTCGGTTCCGAGGCCGTGACCATCATCCAGGCGGTCATCGTGCTGCTGGTGACGGCCCGGACGCTGCCCGAACTCGTCAAGCGCCAGCTCGCCAGAAGGCTTGCCCGAAGGGAGGCCCGCTGATGGGCCCCGTCCTCGACGTCGTGCTCAGCGCCGGCTTCCTCGCCGCGATCCTGCGGGTGTCGACCCCCTATGTCCTCGCCGCCCTCGGCGGACTGCTCGCCGAACGGGCCGGCGTGCCGAACATCGCCCTGGAGGGATCGATGCTGGCCGCCGCGTGCACCGGGGCCCTGGTCGCCGGATACAGCGGCTCGGTAGTGGCCGGGGCCGTCTGCGGGATCGCCGCCGGCGCGCTGCTCACCCTGCTGCTGGGCGTACTCCACCTGTACCTGGGCGCCGACGCGATCATCGCGGGCATCGGCCTCAACCTGCTGGCGTCCGGCGTGACCGCGTACGCCGTGTACGCCCTGCTCGGCGACAAGGGCGGCACCAGCCGACTGCACAGCGGAGCCCTCCCCGAGGTCCGCCTTCCGCTGATCGAGGACATCCCGGGCCTCGGCACAGTGGTGAGCGGGCAGAACCTGATGACCTGGCTCGCCCTCGCCGCGGCCCCGGCGGTCGCCTGGCTGCTGCACCGGACCCGGTTCGGCTTCCACCTGCGCGCCGTTGGCGAGTTCCCCGACGCGGCCCGCTCGGTCGGCATCCCCGTCCGCCGGGTCCAGTTCGCCACCCTGGCACTCAGCGGCGCGCTGGCCGGCGGAGCCGGGGTCTTCCTCAGCATGGGCGCCGTCTCCTTCTTCGTCACCGGTATGACGGCCGGCCGCGGCTACATCGCCCTGGCCGCCGTCTTTCTGGGCGCGCTGCGCCCCTGGGGCGTCTTCCTGGCAGCGCTCGGCTTCGGCGCGGCCGAGGCCCTGGCGGTGCAACTCGGCAACCTGAGCATCCCGTCACAGCTGGTCTCCGCCATTCCGTACGCCCTCACCCTGCTGGCCCTGGCGTTTTTCGCCCGGCGCCGCCGTCGCCCGGCCCGCCCGACTTCCCCGGTCTCCGGCGTGGCCGCGGATCCGACGACCAACTGAACCTCGCCCCCTGTTTCTTCGCCGTCCCGCCCTTGTTCCCTCCCGCATGCCCTGTCCCGCATGCCCTGCCAAGGAGCCTCCATGAGCATCCGTGCCACCCGCGCCCGGATCATCGCTTCTGCCATCGCCCTCGCGTCCGTGACGGCCGTCTCCGGCGCCTCACCGGCTGCCGGGCACGACAGCGCCGTACAACTGGACTTCATCGGCGAGCAAGAACTGCCGAACGCCATGGCGTTCCAGGGCACCACCGTCGGCGGGCTCTCCGCCATCAGCTACGACATCCGGACGGGTTTGTACTACCTGATCAGCGACGACCGGTCGCAGACCGGCCCGGCCCGCTTCTACAGCGCCCGTGTCACCTTCGGCGGCGGCCACCTCACCGGCGCCGAACTCATAGGCACCCACTCATGGTTGCGGCCGGACGGCACCACCTACCCGCCCACTTCCACCCCCGCCGGGCAGACCGCCACGGTGGCCCCGGATCCGGAGGGGATCGCCGTCGACCCGTCCGACGGCAGTCTGGTCTGGACGAGCGAGGGCGAGCGCATCGTGCCGTCCGACGGCCCCGCGGTTCTCGGTGACCCCTGGATCCGGCGTGCCACCACCACCGGCGAGTACAGCGGACAGCTCCCGCTGCCCCCACAGCTGCACATGAACTCCCAGGCCATCGGCCCCCGCCGGAACCAGACCCTGGAAGGCGTCACCTTCACCCCCGACGGCCGCCAACTCGTCACCGCCATGGAGGACCCCCTCTACCAGGACGGCGACGACCCCACCCCCGACCACGGCGCCCTCACCCGCATCACCGTCCACGACGCACGCACCGGTCTGCCCAGGGCGCAGTACGCGTACCTGCTGGAACCGCTGTTCTCCACGCCTCCCGCAGGCAGCACGGACACCAACGGCGTCAGCGACCTGGTCGCCCTCGGCGACGACCGCTTCCTGGTCCTCGAACGCGCCTCCGTCTTCAGCACCAACACCTGGAAGGCCCGCCTCTACCTGGTCGACCTCCACGGCGCCACCAACGTCCTCGGCCGCGACTCCCTGGCCGACGGCCCCGTCCGGCCGGTCCACAAGACACTCGTGTCGGACCTGTCCGACGTTCCCGGGCTGCCCAGGGTGGACAACGTCGAAGGCATCACCCTCGGCCCGCGCCTGCCCGACGGCCGTCGCACGGTCGTACTCGTCTCGGACGACAACTTCGCTTCACGGCAGGTGACCCAGTTCATCGCCTTCGCCGCCGACGGCATCTGAGGCCCGGTCGGCGGGTGGACCGGAGATTGATCGGTCAGCGTGCGCGCCGTTCCGGTCCTGCCAGGCCCCGCCGCGACACGACACACATGGGGCCCGGCGCAGAGGCCTGCTGGCAGCTGCACGGCCGTCCGGGCCGCCCGGCGGCGGTGGATCTCACTGTCCGCCCTGCCGTGGAACCCGACTGCGGCGCCTGCCGGTCCGTGGTGGAACCGCTCGCCCGGGCCGCCGACGTCGTCCAAAGGCCGGCGGCGAGGACCTGGGCGGGCCGGGGATGGCCGGTGCCCCGGGTCAGTGGGCCTGGCTGAGGGGGTGGTCGAAGCCCTGGGCCGAGAGGAGGGCGGCAGCTTCGGCGAGGTCGGTGGCGAAATGCTCGACGGCCTCGTACGGGAAACGGTGGCTGGGCCCGCTCAGGGAGAGGGAGGCGACGGCCTTGCCAGTGCGGCCGATGATGGGTACCGCCACGGCGGTCAGGCCCTCGTCGAACTCGCTGCTGCTGACGGCGTAGCCGCGCTCTGCCGCCTCCGCCGCCCAGGCCCGCAGGCGCTTGACGTGGGCCTCGCCGTGGGGCGAGGCGAGAGCGACTCGGCGAAGGAGCGCGTCGGAGGCGTCACGCAGCAGGATCTTGGAGGAGGCGCCGGCCCACAGTGGCTGCTCGTCGCCGACATCGACGACGTGGCGCAGTGGGCGGGGGCTTTCTTCGTGGGCGACGCAGATCCGGTAGAGGTCCCGGGCGACGAAGAGGTTGACGGTCTCCCCGAGCCGGTCGGCGAGGTCGCGCATGACCTTGCGGGTCTCCTGCGGCAGCTCCCATTGGCTGCGGGCGAGGTAGGCCCAGCGCCACAGGCCGGGTCCAGCTGCGTATCCGGAGGGGTGGGACCGCAGCAGGCCGGTCTCCTCCAGCGTCTGCAGCAGGCGCAGCACGGTGGTCTTCGCCAGACCAGTGCCCTCGGTGATTTCGCGCAGGGTGATGACGGGACGCTCCTCGCTGAGGAGGTTGAGGATCTCGAACGCCCGTCGCACGCTGCGCACGCCGGTGCCGTGCTGCTCCCGCTCGACTTCCTTTTGCGGTTCTCCGTCGCTCACCTGCTACCTCCCCGTCGTGACGGCCATGCCCAGTCCGCCGCGCTTGTCCGTCTGTGGCACCTCGACCATAGTCCGCTAGGCGGACCAAGGGAACTGTAATGCTGAAGCAATCTCGGAGTAACCCTTGATGCGGCTAATCCGCCCCCCTATGGTGCCGTCCATCGGTCTTTTTGATCCGCATTGTGGACCAAGTGATCGAGGGTCGCCGCCCGCACCTCCGTGGCGATGGCCCGGTACGCACGAGACGTGTGCTCGCACCCCAGGGCCCCTCGCCGTCGCGTCGCGTCTGTCCCCACCGCAGCCATCCCGGCGGTCCCGCCCCGCGTGACTCTCACGTGGCCAGCGGCCACCGGTCCAGCCCATACAACGGAGTGTGTGAGATGAGCAGTACCCAGCAGGCGACCCAGGCCGGCGGCGCCGGCCTGGCGAAGAGGGCGGCGATCGCGAGCTTCATGGGAGCCGTGGTCGACTGGTACGACTTCTTCCTCTACGGCATCGTCGCGGGCCTCCTCTTCCCCGACCTGTTCTTCCCCGGTTCCTCCCCGGCCGTGGGCACCCTGGCGGCCTGGGCCACCTTCGGCGTCGGCTTCCTCTTCCGTCCGCTGGGCGGCATCGTCTTCGGCCACTTCGGGGACCGGCTCGGCCGCAAGCGGATGCTGGTCCTCACCATGCTGATCATGGGTACGGCCAGCACCCTGATCGGCGTCCTGCCCACCTACGCGCAGGCCGGGGTCTGGGCGCCCGCGCTGCTCGTGCTGCTGCGCGCCACGCAGGGCTTCGCGGTCGGCGGCGAGTGGGGCGGCGCCGCGCTCATGGCGGTGGAGAACGCGCCCCGCAAGTGGCGCTCCCTCTACAGCAGCGGAGTCCAGGTCGGCGCGTCCGTCGGCCTGCTGCTCGCCACGCTGATCACCAAGGTCATGTCGGGCACTGTCTCGGACGCCGCCTTCCGCTCCTGGGGCTGGCGGGTGCCCTTCCTGGTCAGTGCCGCCCTGGTGATCGTCGGCCTGATCGTCCGGGCGAGGGTCGAGGAGTCCCCGGTCTTCACCGAGCGGGTCGCCACGATGGCAAAGACCGCGCGACCGCGCGTCCCGCTGCTCAGCGCGGTCCGCTCCAATCCGACCGGCTTCTTCGCCATCATCGGCCTGCGCCTCGTTGAGCTGTTCACCTTTTACGGCGTGACCACCTTCGGCATCGCCTACGGCACCGGCGAACTCGGCCTGAACCGAGACAGCCTGCTCAACGTCAACCTGGCCGTCGGCGGTCTGGCTGTCCTCACCATCCCGGCCTTCGCCTACCTCGCCGACCGTTTCGGCCGCCGCCGGGTGTACTGCTGGGGCGCGCTGATCGGCGCGTTGAGCGTGCTGCCGTACTTCTGGGCGATGGAGTCCGGCTCGATCGTGCTGATCATCCCCTGCGCGGTGCTGCTCGTGAACGGCGCGCACGACATGGCCGTGTCCGTCCAGCAGTCCCTGTTCACCGACATGTTTGGCCCCGAGTACCGCTACAGCGGCGCCGGCGTCGGCTACCAGCTCGCCAGCGCGATCGGCGGCGGCTTCACCCCGCTCATCGCCGCCTCCCTGGTCATCTGGGCGGGTGGCGGCTGGACGCTGGTCGCCGCGTACATGGCGCTGGGCTGCGCGGTCTCCTTCCTCGTAGCGCTGCGCATGCGGGGCGACGACGTGACGGCCGGTGCGCCGGAGGGCGTACGAGACCACGCGGCGGCGGACGCGACCGCCTGACCGTCAAAGGTGCCCCCAACTCTTGTTGGGGGCACCTTTCGCGCCGTACGCTGACCGCACAGTGGAATTCTTGAACCGTCTAGTGGACCGCTTGGAGTTCTGGTGAAAGCAGCTGTCCTCACGGCACCGGGCCGTATGGAGATCGTCTACGACCAGCCGGAGCCCCGCTGCGGACCGTACGACGTCGTCGTGGACATGGACGGTGTCGGGCTGTGCGGTACCGACCTCGCCGTCTTCCACGGCAGGCGGCGGCCGCCCGCGATGCCATGGGTCATGGGCCACGAGGGCTTCGGCCGAATCGCCGCCGTGGGCAGCGAAGTGCGGGACCGTCAGGTGGGCCAGAGCGTGGTCATCGAACCCAACTACGCCTGTCTGAAGTGCGCCGACTGCCTCACCGGCCTGACCTCGGCCTGCCCGCACCGGGCCATCGTCGGGCTGAACACCCCGGGCGTCCTCGCAGAACGCGTGGCCCTGCCCGCGCACTTCTCCCACCCCGTCCCCGACGGTCTGACCGGCGCCGACCTCGCCGCGACCGAACCGTACTCGGTGGCCCGGGCCGCTGTACGGCGCAGCGGCGTCACGGCAGCGGACCGCTGCCTAATCGTCGGCGCCGGCGCCCAGGGGCTGCTGGTCTGCCTGATCCTGTCCCGCCTGGGCATCGAGCCGGTCGTCACCGAACCGCATCCGCAACGGCTCGCCCGCGCCGAGCGGTTGGGCGCGACACACGACGACGGCCGCACCGGGTTCACCTATGTCTTCGAGACCTCCGGCCACGGATCCGCGCTGGGCCCGGCCGTGGAACGCGCCGCCCCCGGTGCCACCGTCGTCCTGATCGGTCTCAATGCCCAGCAGCTGCCGCTGACCACCGACGACGTGGTCCGCCGGCAGCTGGTGATCCAGGGGTCGATGATCTACGACCACCCTGGCGACTTCACCACCGCGATCGCCGAGCTGTCCGTGGCCCGGCCCGGAGCCGTCGTCGAGGCGTGCTTCCCCCTCGACGAGGCCCACCAGGCGTTCGCCGGCGCCGCCGAACGCGCCGGGAAGACGTGGATCACGATCAGGGGCGACCAGGATGCGTAAGTCCATCGCGACCGTCTGTCTGAACGGTTCGCTGACCGAGAAGCTGACCGCGGCCGCCCGCGCGGGCTTCGACGGCGTCGAGATCTTCGAGAACGACCTGCTGGCGAGCCCGCTTAGGCCCGAGGAGGTCCGCGCCCGCACCGCGGACCTGGGACTGGGCATCGACCTCTACCAGCCGATGCGGGACGTCGAGGCCGTTCCCGAGGAGGACTTCGTACGGAACCTGCGCCGCGCCGAGCGCAAGTTCGACGTGATGCGCAGGCTCGGGACCGACACGCTCTTGGTGTGCTCCAACGTCTCCCCGCATGCTCTGGACGACGACACCCTGGCGGCCGAGCAGCTTGGCCGACTGGCCGATCTGGCCCAGGAGTTCGGCGTCCGGGTCGCCTACGAGGCGCTCGCCTGGGGACGGCACGTCAGCACGTACGACCACGCCTGGCGCATCGTCGAACAGGCGGACCACCTCTCGCTCGGTGTCTGCCTGGACAGCTTCCACATCCTCTCCCGCGGCTCGGAACCGAAGGATCTCGAAGGGGTCGAGGACATCCCCGGCGAGAAGATCTTCTTCCTCCAGCTCGCCGACGCCCCGCTGATGGCCATGGACGTTTTGCAGTGGAGCCGCCACTACCGCTGCTTCCCCGGCCAGGGTGGCCTCGACGTGACCTCCCTCGTCCGCCATGTCGTGAACGCCGGGTACCGCGGCCCGCTCTCGCTGGAGGTCTTCAACGACGTGTTCCGCCAGGCGGACGCGGGCAGCACCGCCGTCGACGCGCTGCGCTCGCTGATCGCCCTGGAGGAGAGCGCGGGCATTTCCCCCCTCCCCGCCCTCGTCGTCCCGTCCGGCGTCGCCTTCGCCGAACTCGCCACCGCCGACCCGCAACCGGTGACCGAACTGCTGGCCGGGCTGGGCTTCCGACGGACCGGACGGGGCCTGCCGGGACTGGGACGCGGGCGATGTCGACCGGCGCGACTTGCGGCCGGTATCCGTTGCGGAGCTGCACGGCATGGGGCGGTGGATGTACGACCTCGCAGTCCGTGACGGCCAGGACCGACTGGCTGAGGGGATCACGTATCTCATGGGCCGCGCAGAGTGCCCACGTTGTGCCAGTGTGTTCCACGTGGCGGACGAGTACGCAGCCGCCAACCTCCCCCCAATGCTTTCTGTTTGACTTGTCCGTTCCAAGACCGGTTGAGAGACGGCTTCTCAAGAAGGTGGCAGCTCAGTGTTGAGCCTGTTGGCAGGCACTCGCTCGATGCGGGTCCAGCCGCTCCAGCCACGCTCCTTCAGAATCGACAACACCAGTTCGGCGCCCGGTGCGGACTCAAGCATGGTTGAGTCCATCAGGGCGACGAACTGATCGTCGAAGCCGTCGGCACCCACCTCGCCGGCCTCCACAGCGCGAATCATCAGGCGCTCCAGGATGTCGGCGACCTCGACGATCCGTGGATCGCCGGCCCGCCAGTCGGGCGCCCCGGTGAAGAAGCTGTAGAGCCTCACCATGTCGGGGTCGTCCAGCTCCTCGTGCTTCTTGGCGATCACGGAGTCGATCAGGTCCGGCACCTGCGCAGCGATCATGATCCAGGCATCCCGCTCCAGCTCGATGTACCGCTCCCCGACGCCGAGACCGCGCAACCGGTCGAGGTAGCCCACGACGCTCTGCGGGAGCGCCAGGTGCTCTCCAGCGGCGAGCCGGTCGAGTCGTCTGCGGGTCTCCTGCAGCCGCCGGATCTCAGCGCGCAGATCCTTGTCGATCTCCTGGACACCACCGGCGAACTCCTCCGGGCCGGCGTCGAGGAGTTCCTGCACCCTGGCCAGCGGCACGCCGGCATCAGCCAGGGTGCGGATCCGGATCAGTCGCACGACCGCGGCGGCATCGTAGGTCCGGTACCCGGACCGGTCGCGCTCAGGCTCGGGCAGCAGCCCGATCTTGTGGTAGTGGCGTACCGCCCGTACCGTCACCCCGGCGTACGTCGCCAGCTGGCTGATGGTGAGCATGGGTCCCAGCCTGCCTCAGGCGATCTTCCGGCGATAGGCGGCCATCGCGAAGACGTACGCCACGACGAGGATGCCCACACACCACGCGAGCGCGATCCAGATGTCGTCGCCGACCGGCTGCCCCGTGAACAGAGCACGGATCGTGTTGACGATCGACGTCACCGGCTGATGCTCGGCGAACCAGCGCACCGGGCCAGGCATCGTCTTTGTGGGCACGAACGCCGAGCTGACGAACGGCAGGAAGATGAGCGGGTAGGCGAACGCGCCCGCTCCCTCGACCGACGACGCGGAGAGCCCGGGGATCACGGCGAGCCAGGTCAGCGCCAGGGTGAACAAGAGCAGGATGCCAGCGACCGCGAGCCATGCCGACACTCCTGCCCCTGAGCGAAAGCCCATGAGCACAGCGACGCCCACCACCAGCACGAGCGCGATCAGGTTGGCAACCAGAGAGGTGACGACGTGAGCCCACAGCACACCCGACCTCGCGATCGGCATGGACTGGAATCGCTCGAAGATCCCGCTCTTCACATCGGTGAACAGCCGGTACGCGGTGTAGGAGATGCCCGATGCGATGGTCATGAGCAGGATGCCGGGCAGCATGTAGTTCACGTACGACACCGACCCTGCATCAATGGCGCCGCCGAACACGTAGACGAACATCAGCATCATGGCGACCGGCGTGATGGCGGTCGTGATGATGGTGTCCATGCTGCGTGTGACGTGGCGCAGGGTCCGCCCCGTGAGTGCGGCAGTGTCGCTGAAGAAGTACGCGGTCATCGTTGTCCCCCAGTTGTCGTGCCGGTGGCGTCGCTCTTGTCGCCGCCGCCGATGACCGCGAGGAAGATCTCCTCCAGGGTCGGCTGCTTCTCGACGTACTCAACCTTGGCGGGCGGCAAGAGCTGCTTGAGCTCGGCGAGGGTGCCGTTCACGATGATCCGACCCTGGCGGAGGATCGCGATCCGGTCGGCCAGCTGCTCGGCCTCGTCCAGATACTGCGTGGTGAGCAGCACCGTCGTCCCGTGGCCGGCGAGCTCCTTGACCGCATCCCACACCTCGATGCGCGCCTCGGGGTCGAGCCCGGCCGTCGGCTCGTCCAGGAAAATCACCGGCGAATTCCCGATGAGGCTCATCGCGATGTCCAGCCGACGGCGCATCCCACCCGAGTACGTGGACACTCGCCGCGCGCCCGCCTCGCTCAGCGAGAAACGCCTCAGCAGGTCATCCGCGATCGCGCCCGGGTCCTTGAGGTGGCGCAGCCTGGCGACGAGAACGAGGTTCTCCCGACCGCTGAGGATCTCGTCGACGGCCGCGAACTGCCCGGTGAGACTGATGGACTCCCGCACGTTCGCCGGTTGCGTGGCGACGTCGAAGCCATTGACGCTCACCATCCCCGCGTCGGCCTCAAGGAGCGTGGCGAGGATCCTCACGGTCGTGGTCTTGCCCGACCCGTTGGAGCCGAGCAGGGCGAAGATGCTGCCCCGCGCCACGTCGAAGTCCACACCGCGCAGTACTTCGAGCTTCCCGTACGACTTCTCCAGACCCCGCACGCGCATCGCCGGACCGGCGATCGTTTGGGCCGTCATGGTGATCTGCCTCCTTTGTGGAGCTGTTCCACGCGTCTGCGAGAACACCCCTGCCGGAAGCATGGAGGGTTGACCCAGCGTCAAGGTCAAGCCCGCTCCGACCACGGCATCCAGGTCTTGCCGGAGACGAACTCCTTGCGGCCCGGGCGGCCTGCACGCGGGCGGCGGACTTGCACCTCGGTGCCGTCGAGCCGCAGCTTCACGCCTTCGGCGTCGGCGTAGGCAAACAGGTCTTTCAGCGTGCGCTGAGTACGTCCCGGACGCTTACGCGACGCGTTGCTCCAGGTCAGCGTCAATGCCGCCGGTCTCCCGTTCGGAAATCAGGACCACGACGTGCTGATGCTGTTCGACGACTCCCTCGATGGCATCGAGCGGCCTGACAACGAGATCCACCGGTCACTGGGCATGGTCAATCTCGCTCCGCACGAATGGTTCGCCGCCTTCGACCCCGATCAGGCCCGCGACCCCGACCGCGGCTTCCATCACCTCTGACCACGGACCACGGCCGGATGTCCGGCGCACCTCACGCCGATGCGGCGCCGGACGCGTCCACGGGAGGCGGCAGGGTGCGCAGGCGTTCACGCAGATCGGCGACGTACTCGGCGGGGCGGGCGGCGAGCAGACCCTCCAGGCGCTCAAGCCGGGTGCGGGCGGTGGCACGCAGGCGGCTGGGTGGCACCCGGTCGAGGACGTCCAGGGCGCGCTGCGCGGCATCGGACGGCGTCTCGGAGGCCTCAGCCTGCGCGAGAACGAGGGTGGCGGCGGCCCATCCGGGGGTGCCGGTGGTGCAGGCGGCCGCGGAGGCCTCGGCGCGGGTGCGGGCCTGCTCGGTGCGGCCCAGCGTGAGGTGGGCTTCGGCCTGGTGCAGGGCGAGTTCGGGCTCGTCGAAGCCGAAACGCCCGGGCGCTTGGCCGGCCGGGTCTGCTTCGAGTTCGGTCAGGGCCACGTCGAGGGCGGCGGCCGCCTCCCGGTCGCGGCCCTGCTGGGCGAGGGTGGGCAGCAGCGCCCAGGCGTGGAGTTGGGCGCGGACCAGGCCGGCGGGGGCGGCGGCCGCGCCGCGTTCGGCGTACGTGTACGCGGCGGTCAGGTTGCCGGTGTGGCGGGCCACCATGCTCTGCGCCCCGTACGCCCAGGCCGCCAGCGCCGTGTCACCGCACCGGTTGGCGTAGGAGACGGCGGTACCCAGGTGGGTGCGCGCGCCGACCGGATCGTCGAGGTGAAAGGCCAGGTTGCCCAGCAGTCCGGAGAGACGGCCGAGCTGGCGGTGCAGTTCGGTGCCTTCCGTGCCGGCGGGGAGCACCCCGGCCAGCAGGGTGCGCGCGGCGCGGACCTCCCGAAACAGCACGGGGACGGGGTGCTTGCTGTAGTTGAGGTGGTAGTGGTCGGCGGCGGCTTCGGCGAGTTCGTCAACCAGCGGGCTGCCCTCGCCTTCTGCCAGGAGCGCAAGCTGGAGGGACTCTCTGACCGAGGGGAGCCCAGCGTCGGTGGTCATCGGATCCGCCCCTTCCTGCTATGCGGCAGCGAGCTGGAGGAGTTCCGGAACGCCCTGGGCGTCCTGATAGTGATGGAAGCGGGGGAGCAGGTCGTTGACCAGGCTGACGCAGCGGGGTGCGCCGATACGGCGGGCCAAGAGCAGGGACTGGGTGGCCGCGGTCGCGGCGGGCTCGGGTTCCTTCTGATCGAGGTAACTGGCCGCGCGATAGGCGAGGAACACGCCCTTCGTCTTGTCCCGGGCTGCAGGCAGCAGGCGCTCGCCGTCGGTGATGAGCTGATGGGCGCGTGCGGTGTCGCCGAGGTCGAGAAGAGCCTGCCCGGAGTCGACGGCGAGGTCGGCTTCGGACACCCAGGCGCACCAGGCGGGCCGGTCGGCTCCGGCGTCGGTGAGGTGTTTCTCGGCCGCTGCGAGGGCGCGCAGCACGGAGCGCCGTTCCCCGAGGTCGCCTCGCGCCGCGAGGGTCCGGGCGAGGCGCAGTTGGAGAAGGCAGCGGGCGGCGGGGTTGCGGGCGCGGGTCAGGGCGTGGTTGAGGATGCTGGCCGCGGTGGTGTGATCCCCCTGCCAGGCGGCCTGGTAGGCGAGGTCGCCCAGGAGCCCGGCCCCCATGTCGTGGTCGCCGGCGGCGTGGGCGTTGTGCAGGGCGGCGACCCAGTTCTGGCTGGCGTGGGTGTGGTTGCCCAGGTCGAAGCGGTGCCAGGCCACGGTCTGGGACAGGGAAGCGGCCAGGGTGTGCAGACGCAGCCCGACGGCCGGGCTGTAGCGGCCGTGTTCGAGCAGCTCGGTCACCGTGGACAGGTGGGCATCCAGCAGCACCGTCGTGTGCTGTCGCTGCTCGGTGGGGAGCGTGGCGAGGTGCTGGGCGGAGTCCTCGAGGAAGGCGACGAAGTCGTCGCCGATCGGTTTGCCGCCGTGGGCCCGGGCGAGGGCAGTGGAGGGGCCGACGGCCCAGTCCGCGGCCAGGCCGGACAGGGCGGCCCCGGAAATCGTGAAAAACGCGCGGCGGTCCATCGCTGTTCTCAGAGCCTCTCTCAGGGCGGACACAGAACTGTGGGGTCCGAGCGGGACCACGCCGTCGGCGGTGAGCGGCAGCCAGTTCGGCCAGTCGTCGGCGCGGACGATGTCTGCGGGCCAGCCGAGTGCTTCGGCGATGTAGATCTGGGATTCCTCGTTGGGCTTGACGCCCTTCTGCCATTTACGCACCCGCGCCTCGTCGGTGCCGGAACGCAGACCGCGCCGGGCGGCTGCGGCACGGATGCCGGAGACGAGCTCCTCCATCGTCATTCCGCACGCGAGACGTGCCACAACCAGGGGGTGACGGGTGGTGTCTTCCACACCTCCATCCAATCACTCAGTGCACCCGCCCGGTGACTTCTTCGCGGTACGGGACCCCCTCGGGACCCCCTCCAACCGGTCGACGAAGTCGAACAGTTGAGCCCATCCTCAGGAAGTCGCAGCAGACGGGGCAGCAGCAGACCACAGGAGGCGGCATGCAGTGTTCCCCATCTCTCCCCATCAGCAGTCAGAGTGCGCCCAACCGCGACCACAGCACCTGGCTGGTCACCCCGGCGTCCACTCCCGGCCGCTTCGAAGCAGCCGCCGGCTCGGGCGCGGACGTCGCCCTGCTGGACCTGGAGGACTCGGTCCCGGCTGACCGTAAGACCGCGGCCCGGGCGGCAGTGATCGGCCGTCTGTCCCCGAGCGCGGAGAGCGTTGGCTCCGGCCACACGGTGCTGGGGGTGCGGATCAACGCTCCGGGAACGGTGCACGGCCTGAAGGACCTGGTGGCGATAGCCGAGTCCGGTGTGCGGCCCTCCGTGCTGCTGGTGCCCAAGGTCGAGTCCGCACGGGACGTGGACATGGTCTCGAAGATCATCGGCGCCGAGGACGGGCAGCGTCGCGTCTGGGCACTGATCGAGACGCCCCTGGGCATCCGGCGTCTGAGCGCCATCCTGCAGGCCCCGGCGCTGGCGGGGGTGTTGTTCGGGGCCGCCGACTACGCGGCCGCCGCCCACTGCCGTCTCAACAGCCGGGCCCTGTGGCACCCTCGGTCCGTTCTTTCCGCTGAGGCCGCGGCCGCGGGCCTGCCCGCGATCGATTCGCCGTACTTCGACCTGCGTGATCCCGACGGGCTCAGGCGCGAGGCCGAAGAAGCCGTGGAACTCGGGTACCTCGGCAAGGTCGCCATACACCCTCGCCAACTCCCCGTCATTCAGGACGCGTTCCGGCCGACCATCCAGGAACTCGCCGCAGCGCAGGCGGTGGTGGCCGCTGCTGACGCCGCCCACGGACAGATCACCACCGTTGACGGTCACATGGTGGGCCCGCCGCTCGTCGCCGCGGCCCGCGCCGTGACCGCCCGGGCGGGCGCCGTCCCCGCAGCCGTCACGAAGGCGGAGGCACGCAGTGAGTAGGCTCCCGCAGGGCTTTCGCCGCATCAGCGAGAACCGGATCCGTGAATCGGTCGGTCTCGGTCTTGAGGACTTCGCCGGCATGGTGGGCACGGTCATCGAGCACCGGCCGGCCCGGACGGTGACGGAGACGGAACACGTCCAGATCCTCGCGCTCACCGGGAACGAGGCACCGGTCCATTCCGACATCGAGTTCTGCAACAGGACCGGCCGTGACCGGGTGCTGGTCTGCGGGATCCTCACCATGAACATCGTTTTGGGTCTCACCGTCCGCACCACGAGCGCTCTGACGACCGCGAACCTTGCCCTGGACGAGGTGCACTTCGAGCAGCCCGTGCACGTCGGCGACACCCTCCGCGCGCAGAGCGAGGTCCTCACCGCCCGCCGCTCCAAGAGCCATCCGGAAAACGGGATCGTCTCCTGCCGGATCTCCGGCTACAACCAGCACGACCAACGGGTCTTCAGCTGCACCCGCACCTTCCTCGTCCCCGCCGAAGCGAACGTCGTGCGCGACACGACCAACTACTGAGAGGAGGTGCACGGCATGACCACTGCGGCACTGGACATCGTGGAAGCTGACGACGAGCAGTGGCGGATGTACGACATGCTGGCCCGGCGCGCGTACGGCCACCCGGTGGAGGACATCCTGCGCCTTGGCGCGCACGCCGACCGCCGTGTCGCGGTCCGCGACGGGAAGGTTGTCGCCGGCGGCCTGGGACTGCTGATCCCGCAGTTTTTCGGTGGCCGGCCGGTGTCCGGGGCCAGCATGGTCTGCGGATGCGTGGCCCCGGAGGAACGCGGTGGCCGGATCGCGGGCGAACTGGTCGCCGAGCGGCTGCGGCCCCTGCAGGAGCAGGGCGCGGTGGTGGCCACCCTGTGGACCGCCTCCACCGGATACGTCCGCCGCCTGGGGTGGGAGGCGCCGGCCCAGGTGTACTCGTGGACCGTCCCCACCGACGAACTGCGGCGCAGCTTCCGCGAATCCGGTTTCGAGATCACTCACGGAACAGACGAACAGGTCCGCCTGCTGTGCAACGAGCTGGCCGCGCGGTGGAACGGACCGTGGGAGCGTCCGGCCTGGTGGGAGGCCTGGCAGCAGCGACAGCACCACGACCTCGCCACCTACCGGTTCAACCGGCCCGGCCAGGCGCCGACCGGGGTGCTGTCCGTGGGCAGCGAGCGACATCCGTCCGAGGGGCGGCGCCTGGTGGTCTACGACTTCTGGGCGGGCGACCAGGCGGCGGCCGCCGCCATGTTCGCCTTCCTCGGCCGGCACAACAGCCGTATCCCCAGCGTCTTCTTCCAGCGGACAGGGCTGCCGCCCACACCCGTGCTGCTGCACCACCTGCACCGCTCCAGCTCTCTCGCGGCACGTGCCTGGCATCCGTGGATGTTGCGCGTCCTGGATCCGGTGCAGGCCGTGCAGCTGCGTGGCTGGCCCGACGGGCTGGATCTCGCCCTGCCGATCGAGGTCGTCACCGAGGACGGCAACGCCACACAGCGGTTCGTCCTGCGGATCACCGGCGGCGAGGGGCAACTGGAACCCACCGCTCGGACAGGACAGCTCACCCTGACCAGGGGACAGCTCGCAGTCTGGTACGCCGGGGGATACCGCAGCGTGGCCGCCGCGGAGATCGCCGGAGTGCGCGGAGACCCGCGGGCGCTCGCCCAACTGCTGACGGCAACCGCAGAGCGCGAACCGTGGCTGGCGGACTACTTCTGACCCCCCACCGCGCCACCACCCCGCCCCTGCGGTGGATCAGGCGGCCCCGGACTCCATGCCCGCCTGATCACCAAGACGAGTGAACACGACCCTCGAGAGGAGAACAGCGTTGCCCAGTACGCAGCCCCCGGCACTGGCGACCCAGCCGGCACCGAGCCGGGTTCCCGAGGTCTCCGCCCTTCGGGCGACGCCTCGCCGGACCCGCCCGCCTATCGCGGGTGGGTACAGTCAAGGCGTCGCCGCGGCCACCACGCAGCTCACCCAGCCCTTGCGGGCTGCCGCTGCTCCCACGCGATCCGGAGAAGAACCCTTCATGACCCAGAACGCTCCTATCCCCTCTGACCTGCGGCGATGGGTATCCAGTCACCTGCCCGGCGCGGCGCAGGTCACGGACGTGTCCTGGCCCCGGGGCAGCTCCAGGGTCTGGCGGGTGGCGGTGGGTGCGGACTCCGTCTTCGTGAAGGTGAGCCCGAGCACGAGGGACTACGAGCGGGAGGTCCGCGGCTACGCGTACGCGGCGCGTGCACTCGCCGCCCACGAGGCACCCCGCCTCCTGGCCTCGGACCCCGACCTCCACGTGCTCATGACGTCGCGGCAGCCGGGCAACGTGGTACGGGGTCTGCCCCTGGACGTGGGGGAGGAGCGGCACGTGTATGAACTCGCCGGGCACCTGCTCCGGCGCTGGCACGATCACTCCCACCCCGCTTCGGACCAGGTCCGTGAGGACATCAGGACGTCCATGGCCAACCAGGCCGAGGAAGCCGCCGCCTGCCTGGAGAGCACCGCCGGACACCTCGACAACCAGCAGCGCGATCTGGTGCGGTGCGTGTCCCAAGAGCTGCCGGAGCTGGCCGAGGAACTTCCAGCCGTGGAAAGACACGGTGACTACGCCACCCGCAACTGGATGTGGCACCCGGAACACGGCCACGGAGTGATCGACTTCGAGATGTTCGCCCCCGGCATCGCGGTCGAGGAGTTCGTGTGGCTGTGCGGCGCGGTCTGGGCCGTGCGCCCCGACCTCAAGGCCGCCTACTTCTCCGGCTACGGCCGCCCGCTGTCCGACAGCGAGGAGCGAGTCCTGCGCCTGCTGACTGTGAGGCTCGGCGTTTCCTACCTGGACTCCGGCCTCACCAAGCAGCAGCCGGAGCTCGTCGAGCGCGGCCACCTCATCCTCACGCGCATGACGCACGAGTACCAGTAGCCGTCCCAGCCGGACACCCGTAACCGGGCTACAGACGTAGGGCGCCGGCCCGGCCCAACCCCCGTGATCTACGCGTCGACGTCATCCGTGTGACGCGCTCCGTCGGCGTACCCGCCGGCCCCTCGCGCATACCCGTGCGCATCCCCCTTCTCCACGACAGGAGAGCAGCATGCCCCTGCAACGCGGCATCATCCACACCCCCACCCCGCACTCGCGCGCAGGGCGGCCGAACCCACCCTGCGCAGCCCTCACGGACGTGTCGGCTCCCTTCGTTCCCCGGCGCCCGCAGGGAGAGCGCCGGTGAGAGTGACCATCGGATCCCTGCGTGACCTCATGGGCGAGGCCTGCCGGGCAGCATCCGTTCCCCGCGACAAGTCCGCGTTCGTCGTCGAGCACTACCTGGCCGGGGAGCTGCAGGGCAGGGCAGCGCACGGCGTCGCGAAATTCTGCTTCGAAGCCCAGTTCTTCCCGCAGCGCGAGGGCTCCCCGCAGATCGTGCGGGAGCACGGGGCACTGGCTGTCATCGACGCCCACCGGGAGATCGGACCGCTCAGCGCGGCCTACGCCGCCGAGGTCGCGGTGGGCAAAGCCGCAGACTTCGGCGCCGGAATCGCGGGAATGATCAACACGCAGCGGTACGGCATCCTCGCGCAGTGGAGCGAGCAGATCGCCGAACACGGCTACCTCGGCATCGTAATGAACACCTCCCGGGCCGAGGCGACGATCCACGGCGGCCAAAGCCCCGTTCTCGGGGTGAACCCGCTCTCCTTCGCCATCCCCACACTCAACGAGCCCCTCGTCGCAGACATGTCCACCACCCTGGCGCCCATGGGCACCCTGTGGGAGGCCCGGCGTAACGGCCGCCCGCTCCCGCACGGCTGCTTCGTGGACGACCGCGGGAACCCGACCGACGATCCCGACGCCGCAACCTCGGCGGTGGTGTTCGGCGAGCACCGCGGCTTCGCCCTCTCCCTGCTCGTGCAAATCCTCACCGGATCGCTCTTCGCCTTCCCCATGGGCGCGGACGTGGACTCCACCTGGAGCACCGGCTACACGTTCCTCGCCCTGGACCCGTCCTTCGGCGGGCACCTCGCGGGATTCCCCGAAAGGAACACCCCGCTCCTCGACGCCATGAGCAGCGCTGTGACACGGGACGGCACCCCCTTGCGCCTGCCCGGCCAGGTGAGCAGACAGCGGGCGGACCACACCCTCGCCACCGGCACCGTCGAGCTGGACGACGCCGTCTACCGCCGGCTGCAAGCACGCGCTGCCGGCGACTTCGCCTCCGACTGACTGCCCCGCACCACCTCCTGGACGGAGTACGGCATGCAGATCCACTGGTTCCTTCCCACCGCCGCCGACGGCCGGTCCCTGACCGTGGGCACCCGCGGAACGCACGGCCCGGAAAGCGAAGCCGCCGCATCCTTCGCCCCCACGGCGGACCGGTTCCGGGCGCCGACCATCCGCTACATGACGCAGGTCGCCAGGGCCGCCGAAGAGGCCGGTTTCGACGCCGTGCTCACCCCGACCGGCACCTGGTGCGAGGACGCCTGGCTGACCTGCGCCGCGCTCGCGCAGGAGACCGAGCGGCTGAAGTTCCTGGTCGCCTTCCGGCCGGGCTTCATCTCGCCGACCCTCGCCGCGCAGCAGGCCAGCACCTTCCAGCGGCTGTCCGGCGGCCGGCTGCTCCTCAACGTGGTCACCGGCGGCGAACGCGACGAGCAGGCCCGCTTCGGCGACCACCTGGCCAAGGCCGAACGCTACGCCCGCACCGACGAGTTCCTCACCGTGCTGCGCGGCGCCTTAAGCGGCGAGCCCTACGACTTCCACGGCGCGCACTACGACGTCCGCGGCGCGACCGTGCTCGCCCCGCCCGCCCCCCTGCCCCGGCTGTACTTCGGCGGATCCTCCCCGCAGGCGGGCCCGGTCGCCGCCCGCCACGTGGACACGTACCTCACCTGGGGCGAGCCGCCCGACCAGGTCGCGCAGAAACTCGCCTGGATACGCCGCCTTGCCCATGAGCACGGACGGCAGATGCGGTTCGGGATCCGCTTCCACGTTGTGGCCCGGGACACAACCGCAGAAGCCTGGGCGGCGGCCGAACGCCTCATCAAGGGCATCGATCCGGCCCATGTCAGCAAGGTCCACCGTGTCCTGGCGGCCAGCGAATCGACGGGACAGGCCCGGATGAGCGCGCTGAACGAACGCTTCCGCGACGGCTGGAAACCCACCGATCTGGAGGTCTACCCCAACGTCTGGGCCGGGGTGGGCCTGCTGCGCGGCGGCGCCGGCACCGCGCTCGTCGGCAGCCACACCGACGTCGCCGACCGCATCGCCGAGTACGCGGACCTGGGCATCGACGAGTTCATCCTGTCCGGATTCCCGCACCTGGAAGAGGCGTACATGGTCGGCGAAGGCGTTCTGCCCGAACTACGCCGACGCGGCCTGACAGCCGCCGAACGCCACTGACTGCGTCAACCACCGCGCGCCCGGTCCCGCCTGCACGAGAGGACGAATCTATGAACAACTTCCTGGTGGTCGGCGTTGGCCCCCACGCCCGCAGGAGTCACCTGCCGGCACTGGCGGCCGGGCAGAGTGCCGGCCTCGTCGGCACGGTCTGCGGCGTTGACCTCCTGGGGGCAACGGACGTGCTGGTGCCCTACGACGCCGACGACGGGCCCAGGTCGGTGCCGGTGACGCTGATCGAACCGTTCGACTCCCGTCTCCCCGCCCTGCCCGAGGCGGTCCGCCGCGCCCTGGACGCAGTCGTGGAGCGCCGCGGCATCAACGCCGTCGTGGTGTCCACCGAACCCACGTATCACATGGTCTACGTGCAATGGGCGCTGGAGCGAGGCCTGAGCGTGCTGCTGGACAAGCCGCTCAGCGTCCACGCCGGCTGCTCGGTGAACCCGCAGAAGGCCGAAGCCATCCTCACTGACTTCGACGTCCTGCTGGAGTGCTACAGAACGGCCCGGCGCAGATTCCCTCAGATCATGGTCAGCGTCCAGAGCCAGCGCCGCTACCACCCGGCCTTCTGGCGGATGCGGCAGTGCATCGCCGAGGTCACGGCCGAGACCAACTGCCCGGTCACCAGCGTCCAGTCCTTTCACAGCGACGGGCAGTGGCGACTGCCGGACGAACTGCTCGACATCTCCTACCACGGCTTCAACCAGGGGCACGGCAAGGCTGCCCACAGCGGATACCACTTCTTCGACATCGTGCCGTGGCTCTTACAGGCCGGCGAGACGCACGGCAAGCACCTCGACGCCGTCGACATCCACGCCCACGTCAGCCGTCCCGCCGACTTCCTCGCCCAGCTGGGGGTCCAGGACCACGAACGGCTCTTCCCCGGCTTCGCGGCGCGCAACCCGTACACCGCGGGCGAACTGAGCGCGGTGACACGGCTGTTCGGGGAAGTCGACGCCTTCATTTCCATGGCCTACAAGAGCAGCGGCCGGACGATGACCCTGGGCACCATCAACCTCGTGCACAACGGCTTCTCCCAGCGCGGCAGCCTGGCCCCCGCCCACGCCAGCCTCTACAAGGGCAACGGCCGGGTCCGTCACGAGAGCCACATCATCATGCAAGGCCCCTTCCAGGCACTCCACTTCCACTCCCTGCAGACGCTCCACGACGGGACACCCAGCACGGACGCCTACGCACCGGGGGGCGAACGCCACGTCCAGGTGCACGTCTTTCGCAACAGCGCGTTCCACCCCGGCTGGAGCAAGTACGCCAGCCTCAACTTCGGGACACTCACCGCGTCCTCCGACTCCCAGGTGGCGCTGCCGACGCAGGAATCCTCCCGACGGCGCGCGACATGGGAGTTCCTTGAATACCTGGCCGGGCGACGCACCCGGGACGCGATGTCCTCCGAGCTCACCAGCCACCGCCGGGGAGCCACGCTGATGGCGGGTGCCTATCTCTCGATGGCACAGCAGTGGATCGGCGCGTCCCCCGTAAGCCAACTGGACTTCCGACCCACACCTCAGTCCACACCGGCAGTCCGGACCCGGATCGAGGCGGCACGGTGAACCTCCGCCCACCGACACCAGCGCAGCCGCTGCCGACGCTGTCGGACCTGCTGGGTCCTGCCCTGCCCGGCCTCCTCACCTCCTGCGAGCGGCACGTCGGGCCGATCACCGGGACCGAACGCGTCCATGGCGGCAACATCAGCCACGTCTTCCGGGTCCGTGGCACGCACACGGACGTGATCGTCAAGATCCGTGGTGACCACTACGCCCGCATGCCGACGCTGAGCACCGATCCAACCGTCATCGACGACGAACGCCGGGCCCTGAACGTCTACGGACGCATCGCACCAGCAGTCTTCCCGCAGGTCCTCGGCTTCCACGCCGAGGCCCACGCCATGATCCTGTCCGACATCTTCCCCAGCGGCCGCAACTACCACGACCACCTCACCGAACACCCCGCCTCCGCCACGGAGATGACCCTGCTGGGCAGGACCCTCCGCCGCATCCACCACGCCACCCAGGACACCCACACCACGTTCCGAACCCGCAGCAACCAGTGGTTCCAGGAACGCTCCTTCCTCTTCTGCCTGCGCGCCACCGGCCACGACCTGCTCGAGCAGACGTGCGAGGAACTGACCGCCCTACCCCGCCAGCAGCTGGTCCTCGGCGATCTCGCCCCCAAGAATCTCCACCTCACCGCCAGGTCCGTGGCGATCTGCGACCTCGACAACGTCCACGCGGGCTGGCCGCCGTACGACACTGCCTATTTCCTGGCCCACCTGCTGATCCACCACCTCGGCCGGCCCGCCCACTTGCGGACACTCGTACCCGCCCTGCTCACCGCATACTTCGACGCCCCGCCGCTGCACCTGACGGCCACGGAGGCACTGCTCATGGCCAAGGTCACGGCCGGCGTGGTCCTGTACCGGCTGGACGAAACCGTCCCCTACCCCCTGCCAAGCCCGACCCCCGTGGCCGACCGGTACCGGACACGGGTACTGCGGCTCCTCGACACGAGAGCGTTCACCGTGCACGACCTGGTGCAGGCCGCAGGAAGCGCCCAGGAGGAAGCGGCATGATCCCACTCGGCCCCGGGCCCATCGAAGAGGCAGAGGATGCGAGGTCCCTCGCCGTCCTGCGCGCCCACGGCTACCGCGTTAAGGACATCCAGTCCCTCGCCAGAAACCAGCAGGCCTTCGCGGTCCGCATCCCCGAGCGCAGGTGTCAGATCGCCCCGGGGGTCAGCTTCCAGGCCATGTCCGTGGACCTGGGGCAGGGATCCTTCACCAACGCTTACACGCTCAGGATCGCCATGGAGCAGGTCCGGACCCAGGCGATCTCCCGAACGGACGGCTTTCACCTCCGCGATCTCCTCGGCGCAGATGGTGTGTTCGCGGCCGTCAGCGGCTCGTTCTCCTTCATCAGCGACGACCCGTCCTACCAGCCAGCCGAGCCCTGCCTGGACTTCTGCTGCAGGAACGGAGCAGTCATGAGCCTGCCCACCGTCTCCAAGCCCGCCTTCCTCGTCCACCACGGCCAGGCGACGATCGGCATGCTGAAGGCCGCCGGGACACTGCGCGTGCAAGGCCAGGCCTTCCGGTGGGTTGGCTCGAAGGAGCCACACCCCCAGGGCCGCCGCGACCCCGCCGTCCTCACCGTCTTCGGCGCTGCGAACTGCCGGGTCCGCTACACCGACGATCCGCGCACCGGCTTCGTACGCGACGTGGACGCGGCCACCAACATCACCCCACCCGATTCCGCGGCCGTCGACGCCGTCGTGTCGTGGATCCCGCATGACGGCCACCGTGTGACCGCGGTGCACCCGGGCGGCGGGGCCGACCTGTTCGCCGGCAACTTCGTGCTGCGCGCAGGCCGTGCCCAAGCCGCACCCCTCCGGGTGGGCGCGACCGTCGAAATCACGCAGATCGGCGCGCTGGACGTGCGCGCCCTCGCCAGCGGCCTCTCGATCGGCCCCAGCGTCGCCGTGGCGGCGGCCGGCCGATGCCGCGGATACGACCAGTGCCTGGGCACCGACCCGTTCCGCGACACGCGCTACGCCCGCACCCTGATCGCTCTGCACGGACGGGAGCTGCGGTTCCAGGTCCTCGACGGCGCCCCGCTGTCGACGACCTTCCGCGGCGTCACCCCCGCGGAGACCGCCGAGCTGTGTGCCCGCGAGGGACTCGATCCCCGACACGTCTACCACCTGGACGGCGGGGCGTCGTCGAAAGTCGCCTTCACCAGCGCAGACACGGCCGAAGTGGCCGGCAGCATGCACTACCTTCGATGGCCCCGCAGCTCAGACGAGCCCTTCCGTTGGCAGGGCCTGGACGGCCGCGTCCTGCGCAGCGCCTTCACCATCAGCACCGGTCGCCCGGAAGGAACAAAATGACGACCGTCCTCGTCGTGGGAGCCCATCCCGACGACCCCGAAATCGCCATGGCCATGCGCATGCGCTGGTACGCCCTCAACGGCGCCCGGGTCCGGGTGCACTGCCTGACCACCGGAGCCGTGAACCCGGACGGCACAACACCGCGACAGAAGGAGTCACAAGCCGCCGGCCGCCTCCTGGGCGTGGAGGAGTACACCTTCTCCGACGTCCCCGACACCCGGTTCGTCGAGCACCGAGGAGAGATCAACGCCGAGTTGTTCAGGGTCTTCCGTGAGACACGCCCCGACGTCGTCTACACCCACTTCCCCCACGACCAGCACCTCGACCACAGCATCACCGCGCAGGAGGTCACCACGGTCGCCCTGCGCGAAGCCAACAACCTCACCTACTTCCGCTCTCCCTACAGCACCAACTTCGAACCCACCAACGTCTTCATCGGAACCCAAGAGCTCCTCGCCACGAAGGAAGCCGCCCTGAAGTGCTTCGCCTCCCAGCGCCAACTCGACATGCAGGTCTTCCGGAAACTGGCTGAGGTCGGCTACCGCCAACATGTACATCACCGGGTCGTCGAACGATTCCCACCCGGCTTGACCTACGCCGAGCTCTTCCGCACCGCGCGACAGATCGAGTTCGCAGCTCCGGCGAACTGAGCCAACATCCAACAACCCAGCCTGTCCCTGGCTCCAGGGCAGCAGCGAGATCGGACCACCGCCGACGCCGACGCCCTCAACTGCAGGATCAAGCACCGCGAGTCATTCCAGCACTTCAGCCGGTCCCGCGTGTCCGCCCCGACAAGATCGCCGGAGTCGTCCACGTCGACGGCACCACGCGCGTCCAGCATTTTCAACTGGGCGGAAGACTGATCGGCGAGAGAGACGACTGACGCCTTCAGTGCTCCCACGCGTCGGGGCCACCGGCCCGCCACTCGATCAGCGCCGACTGCTGCACCCACACGCCGTCCACGTCATCCAGGCCGACGAGCCGCAGGAACTCGACAATGTCCAGCACCCCGTACGCCAGCCCCACGAAGCGGTCGTCGACGCGGACACGGCGGCCGCCGTCCTCTGCAGGCGGGTAGATCACGACGGGCTGGGGGCTGGCCATGGCACCAGCGTGCGGCCCGAGGCAGCCGCGCGCATGCGGGGCAGCAGTGGCGCTCATAGGCTGTTGCTGCTCGGGGCTCGTCGCGGAGGTCCCCCATGCCCCGAACCATATGGTCAGGCGCTATCTCGTTCGGCCTAGTGACCGTACCTATCCACGTTGTGAGCGCAACCGAGAACCACAGCATCCAGTTCCACCAGTACCACCTGGCAGACATGGGCCGCGTCCGGGTGAAAAAGGTCTGCGAGATCGAGGACCGTGAAGTCTCGAACGCGGAGATCGGCAAGGGCTACGAGTACGCACGCGACCAGGTCGTCCCGATCAGCGACGAGGAACTGAGCAACCTGCCGCTGCCCACCGCGAAAGCCATCGAGATCGCCGCCTTCGTACCGCTCGAATCGATCGACCCGCTCCGGATCGCAGACGGCTACTACCTCACCCCCGACGGCGCCGTCGCCGCGAAGCCGTACAAGCTGCTCGTCCAGGCGCTCGGCCGCTCCTCGAAGGTGGCCGTCGCCAAGTACGCCTGGTCCGGCCGTGAACGCCTGGGCCTGCTGCGGGTACGCGACGACGTCCTCGTGCTGCACGCCATGCGCTGGCCGGACGAGATCCGCTCACCGGCCGAGCTGTTCCCTCCGCCCGTCGACCTGGACGAGGACGAGATCGACGGCGCCCTGGCGCTCATGGACACGATGACCCGCGACGACCTCGAGGGCGCCGACTTCCGCGACACCTACACCGACGCCCTGGCGAAGATCATCGAGGCTAAGCGGGAGGACAAGCCGCTGCCCGAGCCCGAGCAGGAAGAGCCGGCAGGCCAGGTGCTGGACCTGATGGCCGCGCTGACCGAGTCCGTGCAGAAGGCGAAGGCCTCCCGCGGTGAGGATGCCGAGGTTCACGACCTGCCGAAGAAGGCCACAGCCAAGAAGACCGCGAAGAAGCGGCCCGCCAAGAAGACGGCCGGGAAGAAGACGGCCGGCCGGAAGCCTCGGAGCGCGTAGCGGCTCAGCCGATCGTCTGGCAGAGCTGGGCCGCAGCCATCCAAGTGGTCGACCAGGAACTGTAGATGTGAGCGGCGTCGTCATACCCCAGATCCGTGCACGCATCCGCGGCGGCATTGGCAGCCTGTGCCGCTGCCTGGTACCCGTCGGGACAGTTCGGATCGCTGTCCGTGAATTCACTGCCAGGTGAGAACGCCTTCGCTTCCTCCGTCCCCGGCGCATCCGGCAGGAGCGGCTTCGTCTTCTCCCACAGGGCGAAGTAGGTCTGAAGTGTCTGTGCGGCCATCTCGCTCAGTGACGTCGCCATTTCCACCTCACCGGACTGGGGTCTTCGGGCCGCCAGTCTCCCCGCGACACGGTCCCAGCACATCGAGCCAGGGCAAAATTCACCAGAAAAGGTCAATGTCCGTATGAATGCGATCACGACCAGTCCACCTACTCGCAGATCCCGATCGCTTCCGGGCCACTTCGAGCCGAGGCCTGGTCGTGGCAGTGCAGGATGCTGAGGTGCACGGGTGCCGGCGCCGGTGGGCGCCCTGCGGGCAGGCCGATTCGCCGCTGACCGGCCCTCCCGTACGGTGCCGCCGCCGGGTGGCTCGCTGGTACCGTCACTCTTATGGACCAGACCGGACCCCAGGTGCCGCCCTTCGCCCCGGAAGAGTACAAGCGCGTCGCGGCCGCCGCTGACCTCGTCGGCAAGTCTCCCGAGGTCTTCGTCCGCGAGGCCGCACTCAAGGCCGCCGACGACCCGTTCCTCCAGGCGCTGAGCAAGACCCGCGACCGCATCCCGCGACTTGCCGATACCTTCGCAACCCAGGACACGCCCGCGGCCGAGGCCGCGACGGGCTCCTGGCCGGACCCGGCGCCCATGGGCAGCCGCGACCTGCGGGACAGCCAGCACGGTCACGCCGCGTGACCCGTTTCCTCACTCCGCAAGAGCTGCTGCAGATCGCCCAGACCCTCCCCGGCGATCCCGCCTGCCTCGACCTGGGGGTTCTCGACGCAGTCTGCGCTCGCGTCCAGGCCCATTACATGGGGCGCGACGTGTATGCGACTGGCTCAAGGCCTCGGCCATGCTGGAGACCATCGCCCTGCACGAACCGCTCGAGGCGAAGAACGAGTTCTTCGCCTGGCTGGTCGCGGAGACCTTCCTCAACACCAACGGTCAGTACCTGCACTACGAGCCCGAAGAGGCACTTGCACTCGTGATGCGCGCCAAGCACAAGGGCGCCCGGGTCCAGGAGATCGCCGCGCAACTGCGCGCCTGGTCCGCCGACTGAGGCCTCTCCAGCCGATCTCTCGCCAGCCGCGCTGTCAGTGAGAAACGCAGGCTGCCCGGATCTCGGCGCGCACCACCTTCAGCGGGGTTTTGCCCTGTTGCTGTGCGGGGCGGGTTTCGTGCTCGCTAGCCTGGCTGGGCGCCGTCACGGGCGGCTGCACGCGAGAGGAAGCCGATGAACGACCAGGCCGTCACGTCCCCCGCCACGGCGGATCCCAGCACCCTGACGATTGAGTTCCGGCACGGTCACCAGCTGATCGATCCCGGCGCGGAGGGCGTCCATGTCTGGCAGGTCTCCCTACTCGCCGACGGCGAGACGATCGCCCGAGTGCGGGCAACGCGCGGCCTGTACTGGCAGGCCCACAACCTGGGCGAGCGCCTGGCCGACGAGCAGTCTCTTCCCGCCATCGCCGCGGAACAACTCTTCGCCGGCGACGGCCAGTTCACGCCCGAGTACGAGGCCTTCGTCGACCTGCCGGGCAGCGTCCTCGTCATCGACGATCTCCACATCGATCCGCCCTGGGACAGCCCGTTCATCGTCGCCGCGCTGACCTCGAGCATCATCGACCGGCTGACCGACAACCAGTACGCCGTGGTACTGCCCCGTGCCACCAACGGCACCGCGGCCCTTCTGACGGAGGCAGGCGTCCTGTTGAGTGCCGAGCCGTTCTCCGACGAGCTGCTGATCATCGACACGTCGCTGGCCGCACCGGAAGAGGCCGCGCACCGTGTACGCGACCACTTGCGCTCGAGCGCCCGCTACGGCGGAGCCGATCCCTTCAGCGAAGACTGGGACGAAGACGACGATGAGGAAGGGGAGGAAGTCCTCACGGCGCGCACACGGGCAGTGCTGCAGCTGGCCCTGCAGCAGCTGTCGGAGCAGGCATGGCAGGAGGTAGCCGCACTGGGAGACCAGCCCGTCGAGCGAAATGCCGGGGGCCTGTTTGGCGCACTGCCGCGGCTGACCTGGCACCAGAGCAGTACGTGGCGGCGGCAGATGGCGCGGACTTTCGACGACCTGGCCGCCGACTGCACCTCCGGCGGTGCGGTGGAACCGCGCTGTACGGGCGAGGAGATGGCCCTGCACCTCGGCATCGCCCGCGCCCAGGAGCTGACGCGCAACCGGCCGCGGCTCGTGGCGGACACGGTGGCCGACCTGCCCGTCGACCGTGCGGACTTCGACTGGGACGCCTGCTCCGACCTCCTCTTCCAGGACCATGACGTGCTGATGCTGTTCGACGAATCCCTCGACGGCATCGAGCAGCCCGACAACGAGATCCACCAGTCACTGGGCATGGTCAATCTCGCCCCGCAGGAATGGTTCGCCGCCTTCGACCCCGATCAGGCCCGCGACCCCGACCGCGGCTTCCACCACCTCTGACCGCGGACCACGGCCGGACGGCCGGTGCACCTCACGCCGAAGCGGCGCCGGACGCGTCCACGGGAGGCGGCAGGGTGCGCAGGCGTTCGTCCTCTTTGCAGTCGGCTGGTCGAGGCCACGCACGGCGCCGTACGACCCTGAGCAGATACCTAGTTCAGGTAGTCGGCGACCAGCGCAGCGAATTCGGCCGGGGCGGCCAGACGGATACCAAGATCCTCGGCCTTGGCCCGCTTGGACCCCGCACCCTCCCCGGCGACAACGAGCGTGGTCCTCTTCGACACGCTGGAGGAGGAACGGCCGCCAGCACGTTCGATGAGCTCGTTCATCTGGTTGCGGCTGAGATTCTCCAGGGGGCCGGTCATGGCACCGGTGACGACCACGGTCATCCCGGCCAGCGGCCCGCCTGCATGCTCGGCGTTGCCGTCGGCCTCGCCGGTGTCGCCGTCCGAGGTGGGCGGTGTCGCGCCGGGTTCGGTCATGTTCACCCCGGCGGCGGCGAGTTTGTCGATGAGCGGGGCGAGTTCGGCGAGCTCGGCCACGATCGACGGGGCCTTCTCCGTGCCGATGCCCTCGACCTGCTGCATCGCTTCCGCGTCGGCAGCACGGATGTGGTCCATGGTGGCGAAATGCCGGGCGATGCGGCGGGACATGGACCGGCCGGTGCCGCGCACCCCGAGCGCGCACAGCACCCGCGACAGCGGCTGCGCCTTGGCCGCGGCGATGGCGGCCAGCAGGTTGTCGGTGCTGGTCTCACCCATCCGCTCCAGGCCGAGGAGCTGGTCGCGGGTGAGGGCGAACAGGTCGGCGAGATCGGCCACGAGGCCGGCGCCGACGAGCTGGACGATGCGGGTGTGCCCGAGGCCTTCGATGTCGAGCTGGTCGCGGCCGGCCGCGTAGGACAGGGCAGCCACCAGGTGACAGCTGCGGCCCTGCTCGCACCGCCAGCGCTGCTCGCTGGTGTCGATGGCGGAACCGCAGCGCGGGCACACCTCGGGGAAGACGATGGGTTGTTCGTCGCCGGTGCGCAGGTGGGCGACCGGGGCTTCGATGCGGGGGATGACATCCCCGGCCCGGTGGACCATGACGTGATCGCCCAGGCGCAGGTCGCGGCGGGTGATGTCGGCCGGATTGTGCAAGGTGGCATAGGTGACGGTGACGCCGTCGATCTCGACCGGCTCCAGGACCGCGCGCGGGGCGATGATGCCGGTGCGGCCGACGTTCCACTCCACATCGAGCAGCCGGGTGATCTTCTCGACGGCCGGCAGCTTGTAGGCGATCGCCCACCGCGGCGCGCGGCTCCCGGTTCCTGCCGCCTGCTGGTCGGCGGCCAGGTCGGCCTTGATGACGATCCCGTCGATCCCGAACGGCAACTCCGCCCGCGCCGCGGCGATCTCCTCAACCCTGGCCAGTACCTGCTCGACGGTGTCGGCGGTGATGCCGGGCACCGCGGTCCCAGCGGTGGTGTTGATCCCGTACGCGGCGGCCTGCACCATGAGGTCGCTGTGGGCGAGCTCGCCCAGCCGCGCGGCGAGCTCGTTCTCAGTGTCGGGCAGGGGAAGCAGGCCGTAGCCGAAGAACGTCATCGGCACGGTGTAGGCGCGCTCCTTGGCGCGCAGGGTGCCCGCCGCGGCGCCGCGCGGGTTGGCGAACGGCTGCCCGCCGTGCGTGGTGCGCACCTCGTTGCCGTGCTCGAACTGCGCGGTCGTCATCAGGACTTCGCCGCGAACCTCGACGGTGACCGGCTCGGCGAGTTGGTCGGGCAGGCCCTCGATGGTGCCGATCGCGTGCGAGACGTCCTCCCCGGCCGTCCCGTCCCCGCGGGTGATCAGCTGTCTCAGGCGGCCGCCCGTGTAGCGGGCGGCGACCGCGAGACCGTCCAGCTTCGGCTCGACGCTGAACCGCTCGACCTCGTGTCCGATCCTCCGCGTGAGGGAGGCTGTCCAGGCGGTGAACTCCTCCGCCGAGAACACGTTGTCCAGACTCAGCATCGCCACCGTGTGCGGGACATCGCCCTCCACGGCGCCGCCGGCGACCTTCCCCGTCGGAGAGTCTGGCAGCACCTGGTCAGGGTGATCGGCCTCCCACGCGGCGATGCCGCGTACCAGCCGGTCGTACGCGTCATCGTCCAGCACGGACGTGCCGCCCGTGTAGTAGGCGGCGGACGCCTTCACCGCGTCCTCGACCGCCTGCGCGTAGGCGGCGGAATCCGTGATCACAGCTGCAGGTGTTGTCATGCCCGTCATCCTGCACGCCGCCACTGACAATGCCCGATGCCGCGCACGGCGGGCGCATGAGGGTCATGTCAAGAGGGTGGCGAAGACGCTGGCCAGAGCGGCGGCGAGGGTGAGGACCGCGGCGAAGGCGGTGGCGGCGCGGGTGATGGCGGCAGGGTAGGTGGCGCCATCCATGCGCGCGAGTTTGCCCGCGCCGGCGGCAGCCAGCAGTGCGACGACGATCACGAGTGCGGTGGTGAGGAGGACGACAGCGACGTTCACGGCAGACTCCCGTCAAGCGGTGGGGTGTTGACGTGGACGAAGCTCGCCGAAGTGGTGTTCGCCGGGGTTCGCCGCGACGAAGATGAACACCGGCGAACACTTCACGGCCCGGGGGCGAGCACGTGCACGACGAGGACAGCGGCCGCAATGAGGCCCTCACCGAACTGCGCAGGAGGCTGGAAGCCGGACTGGCCCGCATCCGGCTGAACAAGACGGAACTCGCTGGCCGGGCGAGGCTGGGGCGCACGACAGTGTCGGAGGCGTTCCAGGCCGACGGGCCAGTGCCCTCACGCCAGACGGTGGCGGCACTGGCCGGCGCGCTGAAACTGCCAGTTGAAGACCTGCTGGAGCTGCAGCGAGTCGCTGCCGGTGGCGGCAAGAACAAACCGCTGGGGCTGGGCCGGCCGATCGGGCAGTGGGATCCGCACGCGTTGGAGGTCCATCCAGCCGGTATCGCCCAAGACGGCTCCGACTCGCCGGTGCAGCACATGCTGCCCGGCTATGTGGTCCGCGAGCACGACCGGATCCTCGCGGAGGCTGTGCAAGAGGTCCAGCAGGGCGACAGCCGGATGCTGGCTTTGGTGGGTGAGTCGTCGACGGGCAAGACGCGGGCGTGCTGGGAAGCCGTGCAGCCCCTCGCTGGCACGGAGTGGCGACTGTGGCATCCCTTCGATCCCACGCGGGCGGAGGCCGCATTGGAGGACCTGCACCGTGTCGGCCCACGGACGGTGGTGTGGCTGAATGAAGCCCAGCACTACCTCGGTCACCCGACGGCCGGTGAGCGGATCGCAGCGGCCGTGCACCACCTGCTGACCAGCCCGCAACGGGGGCCGGTCCTCGTGCTGTGCACACTCTGGCCCGACTACGTCAAGCAGTACACCGCCCTGCCGGCAGTCGGCACCCAGGACCCACACAGCCGGGTGCGGGAACTACTGGCCGGACGCACCGTGAACGTCCCCAATGCCTTCGACGCTCGAGCCCTGACCGCGGCGACCGTCTTGGCCGAGGACGGTGACCGGCTGCTGGCCGACGCCCTCAGCCGAGCCCACACTGACGGACGCCTGACACAGGACCTTGCCGGAGGCCCCGCACTCCTGAACCGATACCACGCCGGAAGCCCGGCAGCCAGAGCACTCCTGGAAGCGGCAATGGACGCCCGCCGCCTCGGCGTCGGCCTGCACCTGCCGCAGGCCTTCCTCACCGACGCCGCCACCGATTACCTCAATCAAATCGACTACGACCAGCTCGCCGACGACTGGGCCGAAGCCGCCTACGCCGAACTCGCCGAACTCGTCCATGGCAAACAAGCCCCCTTGCGGCGCACCAGCCCCCGATCCCTGCGCCGCCCGCCCACTCCCCCCACAGCTGCGGCTCCGCCGTCGCCACGGTCTGCGGGGCCGGTGTTCCGACTCGCCGACTACCTCGAACAACACGGCCGCACCACCCGCGCACAGCTGTGCCCGCCCTCCTCCTTCTGGTACGCCGCCCACCAACATCTCACCCACCCAGATGACCTGGACAATCTCACCTATGCAGCCAGAAGCCGACACCGCCTGCAATGGGCGCACCACCTTCAAGTGCGCGCCGCCGATCATGGCAGCACCTCCGCCCTCTACGACCTGGCTGTGCGGCGGGAGGAGGCCGGGGATCGGGAGGGCGCCGATACCCTGGCACGGCAGGCCATCGACTACGGCGACGCTCAGCCCATGTACCGCCTCGCCAGGCTGCGGGAGGAGGCCGGGGAGCAGGAGAGCGCCATGTCCCTCTACCGGCAAGCCGCCGACAATGGGGACGCCGAGGCCCTGTACCGTCTGGTCGAGTTGCAAGAGGACGCCGGGGACCGGGAAGGCGCCGAAACCCTGGCACGGCAGGCCGCCGACCACGGCAAGGCCGCCCTCTACCGCATAGCCAAGAGACGAGAGAGATCCGGGGACAGGGAAGGCGCCGAGAGTCTATATCGGCAGGCTGCCAACATCGACGCCAGTACCGGCCCGGCTCGGCAGGAAGAAGACGCTGGGGACCGCGAGAGCATCCAGGTCCTGGGCCGGCATGAAGCCGACAACCACACCACCCGGGCCCTGTACCGCCTGGCACTGCGGCGGGAAAGGGCCGGGGACCGGGAAGGCGCCGAAACCCTGGCACAGCAGGCCGCCAAGCACGGCGACACCAACGCCCTGGACCGTCTGGCACTGCGGCGGGAGAAGGCCGGGGACCGGGAAGGCGCCGAAACCCTGGCACAGCAGGCCGCCAAGCACGGCGACACCAACGCCCTGGACCGACTCGTCGTGCGGCGAGAGAGGGTCGGGGATCAGGAAGGCGCCGAAACCCTGGCCCGGCAGGCGATCGACTACGGCGTCGCGCAGCCCCTGTACCGTCTGGCACTGCTACGGGAGGAGGCTGGGGACCGGGAGAGCGCCGAAACCCTGGCACAGCACGCCGCCGATCACGGCAGCACCTCCGCCCTGCACAGCCTGGCACTGCTACGGGAACAGGCCGGCGACCGGGAAGGCGCCGAAACCCTGGCACAGCAGGCCATCCACTACGGCGACGCCCAGCCCATGTACCACCTCGCCAGGCTGCGGGAGGAGGCCGGGGACCGGGAGAGCGCCGAAACCCTGGCACAGCACGCCGCCAACAACGGCAGGTACGACATCACCGAGGTGTTGAAGAGACTGTGGCCGTACGGCCTGGACCCGGACGGTACGCCGACACCCCGATGGCAATGATCCACCGCTCACGGCCAGGACAGCGAGTCCGGCGTTGGGGCACCGGAGGCGGACACAGGAACCTGTTCTGCGATGCGCGGGCATTCACTCTTCGCTGCGGCAGGCCACCCGTTGCAGGACGCGCACCGAATACCGGTTATCCCGGATACAGAAATTCGACAAGGTGTTCCATTTATGGGAGGTGGCGGGTTAGGGTCGTTCCGAATGATCTTGCGCGGAGGTGTCCGGATGGAGAACAACGTGCCTGTCCGCCGGGGCCGACCGCCGGGCCCTCGGACCGCGGAGGGAGAGCTGACGAGCCGCCAGACAGCCATCGTCCGCTTCATCACGGAAACCGTCGACCGGCAGGGCTACCCCCCGTCCATGAGGGAGATTGGCCAAGCCGTCGACCTCGCCAGCACGTCCTCGGTCGCCCACCAGCTGATGGCCCTCGAGCGCAAGGGCGTCCTCTACCGCGACCCGCACACCCCCGCGCCTACCAGGTGAGGCCCTCGTGGGCACCCGACCTGGGAAACAGGGGCGAGACGCCGGTTGATGTACCGCTCGTTGGACGGATCGCGGCCGGTATGGTCGAAGACGTCTACTCGATGCCTCGGAAAGTTGTGGGGGACGGTGACCTGTTCGCCTTGACTGTGGTCGGCGGCTCCATGATCGACGCGGCGATCTGTGACGGCGACATCGTCACCGTACGCAGGATGGACAGCGCCGACCACGGCGACATCGTCGCCGCACTCCTGGACGACGAGGCCACCGTGAAAGTGCTGCGCCGGCAGGACGGCCAGGTGTGGTTGATGCCCCGCAACCCTGCCTACGACCCGATTCCCGGCGACGAAGCCCACATTCTCGGCAAGGTCGTCGGTGTCATGCGCCTTCTCTGATCCTAAGGGAAGAAACCTCTGCACGTCGCTCTGAGGGCGCGGCCACCAGCGTTGCGGTGATGGATTCGTTCGGTGATCAGCTCATCGAATTCGATGGGAAGTAGACCATCGTAGGGGCAGGAATCCGCGATGGCAAATTTTCTTCACATCTGTTGTCGGGCTTGCTCTGCGATGGTTGCTGCCTGTGAACCGGCGACGAAGCCAACGGTGGCGATGAGCACCCTGGGATCGGTTGTCTCCCCCCAGTCCTCCACTGCAACGGTGCCTGCGGGGTGGCGATTGCTGTCGCTCACAAGACGTCCAGTAGGCCCGCCTGGTTCGCCCAGGGCTTCGCCGCCGTCTTCAACATCTCCCACGAGAATGCGGCCGAGTTCGGCGGGATCGATGCCTTCGCCGAAGCCGTTGCCGCCGTTGCGGTTACCGCCGAGCCCGGGACGGAAGGGGCTGCCGAATCCGTCGCCAAAAACGGACTGTGACTTTCCGAAACCAATGGAGGGAGGGCCTTCGTCTGTGCCGTCGCCCGATGGCATTTCTCCGCCTGTCTCCCCACTTTCACCACCTCCCGGTCCGCCACTTTCATCACCGCTGGTTCCGGTGCCGTCGCTTCCGCTGGTTCCGGTGCTGTCGCTTCCACTGCTTCCGCCCTCGGGGCTGGACGACACTGGATTTCCATCTTTGTCGATATCACCTGACTCAACGGATACTTCACCGTCGGAATCCTTAGAGACGGTTGTAATCGTGGCCCCGCCGTCCGCATGCCAGGTCACGGTAGTCATCGATTCGTTACCGTTCCCGTCGGCGACACCAGATCTCTCAAAATCTTCGCCTGCGGAATTGATACCTGTCGTATCAGAAACGCTCAGACCGGTGGCATTGTCCTTGGCCTCGATCGTCTGAAACCCAGTTCCCCCTGCTGGCGTGAACTCGCCAGCTGCCGACACTGTGACAGTTGTTCCCGCGCCTGCGGGTGATTTGGAGATTTGACTGAAGGCGCCACTGCCATCCGACCTGATGGTCTGGTCCGACGCCAAAGTACTCCCGGCCGGGTCGCTACCATTCATCGTGATGTGCACTGTCCTGTCACTTTGAACTTCGACTCGAATATCAATCTTACTGGAACCGACCTGAACCGTCCCGGTGGTTGTCGTCGAACTTGGACCGGGTGAATCGTCAGATGCAGCCACTACCATGCCGCCAGGGAGGAATTGACTCTTCGTGGTACGACGTAGGTCCATATCAGCGTCGAACGCTGACGCCATAAGAGTCCCATCGGATGCACATTCGAAACGGATCGTCTCCTCGATCTCTCCAAGGCGATCAACTCGGACGAATTCTCCGGATTCAGCCGTGTTCCAAATGGCACGAGCGCTGTGGCCGCCGCTGAATGCCCAAGAAGTGGCGCGTTCGAAATTACCGTCAGCCAAGCGAAGGCTATCTTCTCGTACCGTGCCAGAAGGGTACGCGGTTACGGATCGCCCTCACGCCGACTCGGTACTGCCGGAAAATGCGACGGTTCGTGAGGCTGACTCCGGTGAGAAATCGATTGGACCGGTGACACACTCTTTCCAGTATTCGCCTTGCACTTGAACGATCCGCGCCCGCGATTGCGACCCTTCAATCATCGTGAAATTTCCGCTTTCACGGTCGATTACGGAGATCGCGTAGCTACCATCGTGAAATCGCTTCACTCGGATTGGCGTCGGATCCTGCGCTGTGCGGCTGGTCATTGTTCATCCACCTCAATACACGAGTTACACACTCACTATTTAGTGCGACCCGACGCTCGGTCCGATCGCCGACTTCCTGCCAGTCACCACCTCAGACGCCATGGGACTCGTTTGAATGTTGCCTGTCGTTGCGGCCATACGAGGTACTGGGTTGCCGTTCATTGTGTCCTTATAGACGCCATCCACATTCCGAGCGTGATTGTTTGGCTCGAGGTCTGGGCGCGTGAACTCCGGTCGCTGGCGACAGAGATGGGTGTGGTTTGGCCGCTCGTCTCACTCGTGGAGGTGGCTGGTGGCGTCGGTGCTCCGTGTGCTGAAGGCTCGGGAGACGCTCGTTGCGGCGGAGCTGACGCTTCAGCGTCTGGCCCAGGCTCGTGAGACGGTGGCCGAGGTGCTGGGCCGGCGCCGTCAGACTGCCGTGCGAAAGCCGGTGTACGCGGCTGGTGTTTCGAGGATGGGGACGGCCATCGTGCCGTAGGTGGCGATGGCGGCCGCACGGCCGCGGATGCGGGCGGTGGCGAGGACGAGAGTCGGGTCGCTCTTGGCGTGCGCAGGGACGGGAACCGGGCGAACAACTGCTGCAGGCCGATGCGGGCCTCGATGCGGGCGAGTTCGGCGCCGACGCACAGGTGGGCGCCGTAGCCGAACGCCAGATGCTGCGGGGCGGTGCGGCGGGTGACGTCGAAGGGCGCAGGGCGGCGGCCTCGCCCTGGATGTCGGAGCCGGTGGCATCGAGGCGGTAGGGGCAGCGTAGGCACGGCCGCGGGGCCACGCCGGCAGCCTGCCGCTCACGGCTGGGCTGCGGCCAGCCGTACAGTCTCGGGTCTCACGAACGGGGTTGCCGCCCACACCTGCTCTTGGCGGACCTGACCCTGCTCGGAGACGATCGCCGCCAGGCCCTGGTGACCCGGCTGCCCAGCAGCGCCGACCCGGCGGCCGCGGGAACGGTCCAGATAGTGGCGGCCATCCGCTGGCCAGGACGCGTCGCCCGCCGCAACTCCCTCTGGGCTTCCCGAGGCCGCCCGACATGGTTGAGGACGAAGTTGCGATCACGGCTTCGAACTCGTCGTCAGCGAACGGCAGGCGGGGCAGAGCGGCGAGCCATACGGCAGCTTCCGGAGCTGCCAGCGCGGGCCTGGGAGACCATGCCGCGTTCGGCGTCCACCGCCGCCACCTTCATCCGACAGGCAGTACCTCTGACGGAATAGCCCGGATTGTCATCAGATTCCATCATGATCTTGTAATGGTCTCTCGGCCTTTCATTGGCACCCCCTTGGTCATCCGCTGGAAGACCACCCAATTTGATCACGGAGCGTTACACCCGACGGGCCGTTTCAGGCCAAGCGGATCACGAAGGGTGACTTGCTGACGATATATCAGATCAGCAGGACCTGCGCGGCTTTGATGGTTTTTAGAGCCAGCCGTCGGACCGGTGAGGGGATGGCATGATCACGCAGCTTGTATGTGCGACATAAGGATCTTGCGCACGTCTTCGGCGGTGAAAGGGAATCGAAATGAGATCGCGCAGACGCGCGGGGCGACTGAGACCCCCGCATGGGAGTAGTGGCATAGCGGTGGTGGTGACCGGTGCCATGGTCTCAACGCTGCTGGGGGCCACTGTCGGTGCTTCGACGGCCGAGGCCGCACCCAGAACTCACAAGAAGGTACAACCGGTGGCTTCACGGCCGGACGCACTGGCGGCACTGATGGCGGCGAAGGCCCAGCACTCGCCGGTAGAGGTGTTGAACGACCGCACGGACGCGTCACAGACCTTCGCCAACCCCAACGGGACATTCAGCTACAAGGTGTCGGCGCAGCCACGCTGGGTCAAACGCGACGGCAGATGGGCTGCGCTGGACGCCCGGTTGGAGCGAACGCAGTCCGGCGCGGTCGTTCCGGTCCGGGCGGAGTCGCCTCTGACGCTTTCCGGCGGCGGCGAGGGTCCACTGGCAACGATGACGGTAGATGGCCGGAAGCTGTCGCTGTCGTGGCCTTTCGTACTCCCGAAGCCGGTGCTCTCGGGTGACACCGCGACCTACCCGAACGTACTGCCTAACGGGGTGGACCTGCGGGTTGCGGTCACAGTTGCAGGCGGCGTCGAAGAGACCTTGGTCGTCAAGAACGCGAAGGCGGCAGCTGATCCGCAACTCGCCACCCTCGCGCTGAACACTGTGAACGGCGCGGGGACATCGCTGTCGCAGGATGCCGGCGGCAACCTCAAGATGAAGGACAAGCACGGCCGGGAGCTGGTCACTTCGCCAGCGCCGCTGATGTGGGACTCCGCCACCGACGCAGCCACGACCACGCCCGCAAGCGCCGGCTCTGGTCAGCGAAGCGCTCACACGCAGAGCGACACGGTCTCGACTGTCTCGACGGCGGCAGCCCCCGGCTCCCGGGCGCACACCGGCCGAGTGAAGTCCGCGCTGAAGGGCCGACGCCTGACCTTTTCCCCTGACCCATCCGTGCTGAAGGGGGGTTCTACCGCCTACCCGGTCTACATCGACCCGGCGTTCACTCCGCACCCGGCCTCAGGTTCCACGCTGCACTACGACGAGGTGCAGCAGGCATATCCGACGGTCTCCAACTACGACACCGGCGGCAGCGGCGGCCTGGCGACGGGGAACCAGGGCTTCTCATCCCCGACAGGGATCGAACGCACCTTCTACAACTTGAGCGTTCCATCGGCGATCTACGGCGCGACCATCATTTCGGCAACGCTGAACTCCAAGGTCGTGTACGCGGCGGCGTCAGGGTCGAACTCGACCACTGTGAACGTGTTCTCGATGGCGTCGATCAGTTCCTCAACAACGTGGAACAACCAGCCGGCGAAGGCGACGGGTTCCACGAACCCGAACTACCCGAGCCCGAACGTGTCGAAGGCGTTCACCACGACAAGTTCCAGCCCGAACCTGTCGGTGGCCTTCGACCTGACGGCGGGGATGCAGACCATCGCCAACATCCACAACGACCATTGGACGCTGGGGCTGTACAACGCGACCGAGACCAACGATGTCGACTTCGTCCGGTTCTCGGACAACCCGACGTTCTCCATCACGTACAACAACCCGCCGGCCACCCCAACGAACCTGTCGATGACGCCGTCCGACCTCTCCGGCTCCACCACCTACACCTCGACGGGCACGCCGACGTTGTCGTCCTCGGCCACCGACGCCAACGGCGACACGGTGCAGCTCGCCTACCAGATCCTGGCTGGGTCCACGGTCAAGGCGTCCGGGACCACGGGCTTCGTCACCTCAGGCTCGGCCGCGACCTGGAAGCCGTCCACGGCGCTTTCCGACGGGGCCTACACCTGGCAGGTGCGGGCCTACGACGGCCAGAACTACTCGGCCTGGTCCACGGCCCAGGCCCTCACCATCGACACCACGACCCCCGCCGCACCCTCCGTCAACTGCACGGGCTACCCCAGCGGGCAGTGGACGGCTGCCATCAGCGGCGGAACCACCTGCGCGCTCAGCGACACCTCCAGCAATGTCGCCGGCTACGCCTGGAGCCTGGACGGCGGCACATCGACCTACGTCTCCGGCACCGCCCCCAGCATCCCGATCAACCCTGCGGCCGGCTATCACACCCTGTCGGTGCACGCCGTGAGCAAGGCCAACAAAAACGGCACCACCACGAACTACTCCTTCGGCGTCGGCAGCGCGGGCATGACCAGCCCCGCCGACCAGTCCGCCACCTCCACCACCCTGCCCCTGAAAGCCACCGCACCGCCGGGGGCCACCACGGTGACCTTCAAGTACCGGGTGGGCACCAGCGGCACGTTCACCACCATCCCCGCCTCTGCGGTCACCAACAACGGCACGACCATTTCCTCCTGGCCGATCAACACCACCGCCGAGACCAACGACGTCACCACGCCCACGCTGACCTGGAACCTGGCCCGGACCGTCAACGACGACGGCCTGCTCCAAGTTGAGGCAGTCTTCTCCGCCAGCGACGGCAGTACGACCCTCACCCCCGCGGTCAACGTCACCCTCGACCGCCTCGGCACCGGCACCGACTTCGGCACCACCCAAGCCGGTCCCGTCACCATCGGCCTGCAGTCCGGCAATGCCTCCGTGACCTCTACCGACGTCAGCATCGCCAGCTATGGCTCCGGCCTGTCCGTCGACCGCACCTTCAGCTCCCTCAAACCCGCTGCGACCAGCAGCGGCTTCGGACCCGGCTGGACCACCAGCCTGCCCGTCGCCGGAACCAGCGCCTCCTGGGCCTCGGTCACCGACAAGGGCACCTACGCCCTGCTCACCGGACACGACGGCTCGGAACTGACCTTCGCCGCCGGAACCGCGAGCAACGGCACCACCCCCTACACGGGCCAAGGCCCCGCCGCAGCCAGCGGCCTGACCCTGACGAAGGGCTCCGCCGGATTCACGCTCGCCGACACCACGGGCACCGTGGTCACCTTCATCGCCCCCACCGGCGGCACCAGCGCACTGTACCTGCCCGCAACGGTCAACCAGCCGGGCAGCGCCAAAGCGACCGGGTTCATCTACGACCCCAACAGCGGTGCCACGCAGGGCAAACTGATGCTCATGGTCGCCCCGAACGCGGCCAGCAGCCAGGCCGCCACCACCGCCTGCCCCTACCCGGCCACCAGCAGCAGCTGGGCAACCGGCTGCCGCGGGCTGCAGTTCACCTACGACAGCACCACCGGCAACATCTCGGAGATCGACTTCCTTACCTCCGACGGCACCACCCTGACCAAGACCGCGATCGCCAAGTACACCTACGACGCCTCCGGGCGCCTGTCCACCGAGTGGGACCCGCGCGTCAGCCCCGCCCTTGTGACCACCTACACCTATGACGAGAACAGCAGCGACGCCGACTACGGGCGCCTGACGCAGATCAGCCCCGCCCAGTCCGCCGCCGGCTCTCTTGCGCCCTGGGTGCTCGCCTACAACGACACCAGCAGCAGCGCGGACTACGGAAAGCTCGCCTCCGTCTCACGCACCCACAACAGCGCCAACGGCGGCGGCATCGCCAAAACCGCCATCGCCTACAGCGTGCCGCTGACCACCGCCGCAGGCGGTCCGGCCGACATGAACGCCTCCACCACCGCCGGCTGGGCGCAGACCGACACCCCTGTCTCCGCCGTCGCCGTCTTCCCGCCCGACCATGCCCCCCTCACCAACCCGCCCACGGACTGGACCTACGCCCAGATCCTCTACTACGACGCCCAGGGCCGGGAGGTGAACACCGCCACCTACAACAACGGCTGGAACATCACCACCACCGAATACGACCAGAACGGCAACACCGTCCGCGAGCTGACCGCCGCCAACCGCGCCACAGCCCTCGCAGCAGGCAGCACCTCGGCCGCCGTCGCCACCCAGCTCGACACCGAGAACCTCTACAGCAGCGACGGCACCGAACTGACCGACAGCTACGGACCCGCTCACCAGGCCAGTGCAGCAGGCAGCATCCAGACCATCCGCACCCATACCCATGACGTCTACGACCAAGGCGCCCCAAACAGCGACAAGGACGCCAACGGCAACCCCTACCAGCTCGTCACCAGCCAGACCATAAGCGCCAGCCTGGACACCTCCGTGCCGGGCAGCGACGACGTCGACAGCCGAACCACCAGCTCGCTCTACACCAAAGGCAGCGACAACGAGGGCTGGACCCTCCACACCCCCCTGCAGACCGTCACCGATCCCGGCACCGGCCACCTGAACATCACCAACACCGTCGCCTTCAACGAAGACTCCTCGCTGTACGGGGGCGAACCACTGCAGATCTCCAGCAGCCAGCCCAGCGACACCGCCCAGACCGGCACCGGCACCACCAAGACCATCTACTACACCGCCGGCACAAACAGTGCCGACGCCGCCTGCGGCAACCAGCCCACCTGGGCCGACCTCATCTGCAAGACCAAGCCCGCCGCCCAGCCGAACACTTCCGGCCTTGCAAGCCTTCCAACCACCACCTACACCTACAACACCTACCTGCAACCACTGACCACGACCGAGACCTACACCGCGGCGGACAGCACTACCTCCACCCGCACCACGACCACCGCCTACGACGCAGCCGGGCGCACGACCCGCAGCACCGTCTCCACGACGGGAAGCGGCATGGGAACCGCAGTGCCTCCGGCCAAGACCGTCTACAGCTCCACGACGGGCCTGCCCACCGACCTGCAGTCCCTGGACTCCTCCGGGAACGCAACGGCCGACCTGGCAACCGCCTACGACGACTTCGGCAACCCCAGCAGCTACACAGACGCGACGGGCAGAGTCACCAACTACACCTACGACCTGGCCGAACGCGTCGTCAGCCGGAACGACAGCGGTGACACCACAACCTACGCCTACAACGGCGGAAGCGTGCACGACGGCAGTCTCACCAGCGAAACGGACTCACTTGCCGGCACCTTCAGCGTCGGCTATGACCCGGACGGTAATCTCGTCACCCAGACCTATCCCGGCGGCACCACGGCGAACTACACCTTCGACGCGGCAGGCGCCGCATCCTCGTTGGCTTACACCAACAGCAACTGGTCCGGTTCATTGACGGATACCGTGCAAACCAACGCCGCCGGCGACTGGACCAACCGCTCCGTGCTGTCCACCACCAAGACCTACACCTTCGACGCCGCAGACCGACTGTCCGCCGTAGCCGACACACAGTCAGGCCAATGCACCACCCGTGCCTACGGCTATGACGCTGATTCCAATCGCACGCACCTGACGACGAGCGCTCCGAACACGGACGGCACCTGCCAGACCAGCACCAGCTCCACCGAAAACCACGCGTACGACGCGGCAGACCGGGTCACTGATGCAGGATTCACCTACGACACGCTCGGGGACATCACAACCACCCCGTCCGTCAACGCTGGGGGTTCTGGTGACCTGACTGCCACGTACTACGCCAACGGAATGCTCGCGAGCCAGACCCAGGCCGGCAGCACCAGCAGCTGGACGCTCGACCCGACGGGCACTCGCGTATCCACCACGGCCGTCACCGGCAGCGGCATCACCCTCACCAACGACTTCGCAAACCAATCCGACAAACCGGATCTGATCACCGCGTCCAACGGCGCCTGGACACGCAACGTGCTGGGACCGGACGATCATCTGGTAGCCACCGTCACAGCCTCCGGCGTCTCACTGCAACTGATGGATCTGCACGGCGATCTCATGGCCACAGAGGACCTTGCCAGCAACTCCATCACCTCCACCGACACCTACACCGAATTCGGACTGGTGGAAGCCGGCACGACGCCCTCATACGGATGGGCGGCCAGCGCTCAGCGCGAGAGCGCCGGCCAAGCCGGTCAGATCCTCATGGGCGTGCGCGGCTACAACCCCTACCTGGGCCGCTTCGACCAACACGACCCCGTCCCCGGAGGCAGTGCGAACGCCTACGACTTCGCTGACCAAAACCCCGTCAACAACAGCGACATCTCCGGGCATTTCACCTTCCCGCACGGCCACTCCACGTGCGGCTACATCACCTGCACCTTCTATCTGAGCCACTGGGGAAGCAACCATCTGTACAATCTGATGGCCGACTGGGGCTGGACCACCGCGGCGGTAGGCGCAGCGATCGGCACCCTACTGGGACTGGCCTTGTGCGACGGAAATCCCTACTGCGCAGCGGCCATCGGCATCTACTTCGCCGTCATGACGTCAGCCATCATCGACGCGGCGGACCGTGCACACAATCACCACATATGCTTCGCGATGAAAACCACGTTGCCGTCGTACCACTGGATCGCGCAGCGCTGGGTGACGTTCTACACCCCGCTCTATCCCGAAGCGGTCGGAGGAAGAAATTGCTGGTGACCAGAGAAGACGAGGGGGAGAGAAGCGCGGCGATGTTCGCAATCGCCATGCTGGCCGCGCAGTTCGCGTTCTTCTTCCTCTGCCTGGCTGTCCTTCTGTTCCTTGAAGGGGTGTTCTTCTACCCCGCTTCTCAGGCTGGAGCACACGCTCTGGAAAGAGCCCCGATCGGAGCAGCCGCCATCGCCGCAGTGATCACCGGAGCGCACCTCATACGACTACGCCGGACGCGCGGGATCACAGCAGCCTCGCTGCGGTCAATACACCGCCTCACGTTCAACTCAGCCGATGCCACCGAACACGGTGATCACGCCGCCGAAGCCATCCGGTCCGTGCCCGGTGTACGAGAACTGAGGCCCAGCGGCCCCGACTGCTGGGAAGTCGACCTGGGTGCACGTGCTAGATGGTTGGCCCGCATCACTGTCAGCTTCAACCGGGAGGAAATCACTCTTGAAGCCGCACCACGGCATCCGCTGCTCTTCCCAGGTAACCCCCTCCGGATGAAAAAGATCGCTCCACTGATCTCCAGCATCCAAGCCAGCATGTCGCAGCGATACTGAACAACTCGTTCGCCCTCGAGCCGGAGACTGCTCGAGGGCGAACGAACGATAGTGGCACACCCAAGGACCGGGCCCAGTTCAGACCCGGCCCTGGTCGACCATCCAGGCAAACATCCGCTCTGCAAGCGGCCCCGCCGCCTGACTGGTCGCTTCAACGTCGATGATCCGCTCGAAGAAGTCACCCATCGCAAGCCCCTCGCAGGTCGCGAGTACGCCCCAGTGCTGGCAGGCTTCCCGCCACCCTGCCAGCTTGGAACCAGTTCGCTAGGTTCTGTCCGCTGCACCAGCGGCGCCCAGCCGCACCCGGTGACGCTGGAGATCGACCTCGGCGACCTTCACAATGATCAGCTCGCCTTCATTGACAAGCTGATCCGGAGTCTCGACCGGCTCGTCGGTCAGCTCATAGAGATGAAGGAAGCCCACAACGTCGGGAGCAAGCTGCACGAACACACCAAAAGGAACGATCTTGGTGACCGGCCCGGTGAGAACCCGGCCGACCTGATCCGCGAACCGAATGAGTGGATCTTCCTGCAGAGCCTTCAAGGAGAGCGTGACCTGTCCGGAGCGCGTCTCCGCAATGATCACCTCAGCGGTGATCCGCTGGCCGGCTTCGACTGCCTCGGAGGGGTGGTTGATCCAGCCCCACGTCAGGTCCGGCACCCGGATGAAGCCGGTGCACAGGCCGTCCGGTTCGCCATCGACATGAACGAAGACCCCGAAGTTGTGAACCTCGGAGACCGTCCCGGTGACGACCTGCCCTCGTTCGAACGCGAGGAGGAAGGCCCGCAAGGCCGGAATCTCGCACGCCCTGGCAGAAAGGTGAAGCTGACCCTCGCGCCAGCGCCCAATCTCTTCGGCATTGATCTCCTGGCCGACTTCAAACACCTCGGATGGATGCTCCATCCGACGCATCGACGCTTCCTGCCGAGGAATCCGACCGATCTCAGTCCCCCCTCCTTCGGCATCTACGAGCTGCACCAGGACGTCCGCTCCGTCGAACCCGGTGACCTTCACCGTTCTCACAGCCCCCGGCCGAAGACAGTTGATCAGGGACTGCATGCGAGGGTCGGGCGCCGGCGCGGGCATGGAGCTGAGCCTAGTACTCCAGCCGGACTTCTGTATTTCTCCTGGTCAACGGCTTGGCGGTGGGGAGTGGAGCGGGAGTTGGGCAGGGCTGGGGCGGCGTGCCCAGTCACCCTCCCGCAGCGGTCGCACCACCTCTCCTCTCTACTCGCGGTAGAATGCTTTTCATGGGAGAGCAGGACACCAGCATCAAGACCACCAAGGACGTCCGCGACCGCCTCAAGGTCCTGGCAAGCGAACGCGGCACGACCATGAACGACCTCCTGGCCGAACTGGTGGGCCGCGAACTCACCGAGGAAGAAAAGGAACAACGCGCCCAACAGGCCCTGGACGAAGTCCGACAGGCGACCGGCGTGACCGTCTCCGACGAGGCACGCAACCGGGCCCGCGCATTCCTGCAGAACCTCGGTCAGGAGCACCACGCCGCGTGATCCGTGTCCTGCTCGACCACACCTGCATCCGCGCGCTCGCCGAGGGCGACGAATTCCTCAACGGCCTCTACATCGAAGCCAGCTACGGCTATGCCGAGATAGTGATCCCCGTACTGTCCGCCACAGCCGCCGAGCGCGAGAAACCCGGCGCCGGCCAGCACATCCTCAACCGCCGCTTCACCACCACCACCGACTTCACCCAGGTACACGCCCTGGTCGCCGGAGCCTGGCCACAGGCCGACTGGCGAATCCTGCACCCCGCAGCCGCCGTCCTCGTAGACCAGCAGAATGGTGACGACACCACGCTGCTCTCTCTGGCCCCCCGCCTGTACACCGGCACAGGGGTAAGCCCCCTCAACCCGCTCGAGCCGTAACCGCAGGAACGAAGAACGGAGCCAGCCATTCCCGCAATACGGGGAGCAGGCCGCGGGCTCCGAGACGGCCTAGGCAGCGCCAGGATAATCCCCGCTGATGCGAGGAGCGTGACGGCCCAGAGCCGGATGTAGGCAGGCTTCCCGAGCCCTGCCACCTGCCACGCGGTCAGCTGGATCACGTTGTGCTCGCCGTAGCCGTCGCCGGCTGCTTCGGCGAACCGGGATGGCGGCCTGCTGCATTGAGGCGCCGCGCGGGAGCCGTTCTCCGGGGGCCAGGTCCTCGGGGATGGCTGTGTCGTGGGCGGCTTGGCGGTGCAGGGCGGCGGCGAGGTCTCGGTGCGGCGCCCAGGGCACCATCGACCCGCAGGGGCGCGTGCGTACCACTTCGATGCCCGTGGAGTGCTGCATGCATTCGCCCGATACCAGCCGGTAAGTCACAAGAGCGGCGATAAGATCCGCTGCACTTGCTTGATCTAAAAGGGGGATTTTGTTGCGTCCACGTCTTGCTGCTTCAGCCGTTGCTGTTGCTCTCGCGGGAGTCTTGTTCAGCGCGCCAGCCGCGTCGGCGGCGACGTTGCCGTCCACCAACACCGCGCACCACTGTGTCCATCACACCACCGGGGTGTGCGGCTGGACGCATCACCAGAAGCCAGTGGACAAGTACGAGACGGCGAAGTGCAAGGACGCCAGCGTGTCCTACTCGCGGCACTCGCAGGGCACCTGCTCCCGCCACCGCGGCGTCCGCTACTGGTTCAAGTAGTCGGTCCAACTGACGTCACCAGTAACTGGCGAAGCATCAGGGGCCGCCGGCAAACAGACCGTTCTCAGAGCGGACTGATCATCACCGACTTCGGGGTGTGTCAACTTAACGGCTGATCTTGGTTGTTGAGTTATCGCTGGTTGGTGGGGGTCAGGCGGCCGTCGAAGGCGATCTGGAAGGCGTTGAGG